>CANHSE010000125.1 GCA_947463025.1 Comamonadaceae bacterium | reverse complement strand
CGGAGGAACCCGCTGCGAGCTTGCCGCAGTTTTTGACGTCCATCACCTCGCCCAGTTTCTTGGCGTGCGTGGCCACCCAGTCGGCGCTGGGCTGGCCGCCCTCGGTGAGCTTTTGCTGGAAGATGGCGTTGAGCTGCGTCTGGCGCACGATGTCTTGCGGTGTCAGGCCACCGGTGGAAATCTTGCAGACGATGCCCTGGTATTCGTCGTACAGGTCTTGTGCGATGGGAAAGGGCTTGCCACACGCAGCCAGGATCAGGGTGACAGAGGCAAGAAGCAGTTTGGTTTTCATGAAGTGCAATGCAATCGAGTAAGAGACCTTCGAGTCTCTGGTCAAAACGCTACGCGATCAAGTCACCCGAAAGACCGCCTCGCAGGCCTTCTGACGCAGGGGGTCACCCGGCGCTCAGTGCAGCACGCGTCGGCTGCCGTCGTCGAGGAAAAACGCCGGGATCTCGGCTTCGAAATGCTCGCCGTCTTCGGCGATGCAGAAGTAGCGGCCTTGCATCGTGCCGCTGGGCGTACGCAGGCGGCAGCCACTGGTGTAGCGGAAAGACTCGCCCGGTTTGAGCAGGGGCTGATGGCCGACCACGCCCGGCCCCTTGACCTCCTCGGTCTTGCCGGCCGCATCGGTGATCAGCCAGTGGCGTGACATCAGCTGCGCCGGCACCAGGCCGTCATTGGTGATCGTGATGGTGTACGCAAAACCGTATACGCCCTCGTCCGGGTCAGACTGCTCGGGTAGATACTCGGGCATCACTTCCACGCGAAACAGGTACTTGGGCATGGGCGCGATGTTACCTGCTGGTACCGGCGGGCCCGGGTCTGAGAAAATGGCGTCATGAGCCGCACCCACCGCATCGCCCCCTCCATCCTCTCGGCCGACTTTGCCCGCCTGGGCGAGGAGGTGCGCAACGTGATCGCCGCTGGCGCCGATTGGATCCATTTCGATGTGATGGACAACCATTACGTGCCCAATCTCACCTTCGGGCCGATGGTGTGTTCCGCTCTCAAGCCCCACGCCAAGAAGCCCGATGGCACCCCGGTGCCGATTGACGTGCACCTGATGGTGCAGCCCGTCGATCCGCTCGCCCAGTTGTTCGCCGACGCCGGCGCCGACCTGATTAGCTTTCATCCAGAGGCCAGCCCCCATGTGCATCGCAGCGTGCAGGCGATCCAGGCGCGCGGCTGCAAGGCGGGCCTGGTGTTCAACCCCGCCACCTCGCTCGATGTGCTCGATTGGATGATCGATGACATCGACCTGATCCTGATCATGAGCGTCAACCCCGGCTTTGGCGGTCAAAGCTTCATCGAGTCGGCCCTGCGCAAGATCGAGCAGGCTCGCAAGCGCATCGACGCCAGCGGACGCGACATCCGCCTGGAAGTCGATGGCGGCATCAAGGTCGACAACATCGCCCGTGTCGCCGCGGCCGGCGCCGACACCTTCGTGGCCGGCAGCGCCATCTTCGGCAAGCCTGATTACCGCAGCGTCATCGACGCCATGCGCACTGCCCTGAAGGCCTGAGGCCCTCACGGGGCCGCGCGGCGCCGTCGACTCCCTCCTACCCGGGGCCGCCGGGCGCACCGACAGACGCTCTAGCCCTGCGGCTACGGCCCATGCCCATGAGCTTGTCTACCCTCGCGTCTTCGATGGAAAACCTCCATCGTGTGCGGAGGTGTCATGGACATGTTGGCGGATTGGCCGGGCTGGCTGGTGTGGTGTGCCGCGGGTGTCGGTGCGCTCATCGCGATCGGGATCGTGGTCTGTGTGATCGAGGCCACGCTGGACCTCGACGGTCGCTGAAGGGTCGTCAGGCCATGGCCCTTCCCCGGCAAGAATCGCAACGCAAGGCCAAGGCCGGCGATGCCGTCGCCCTCCACCAGCGCCAGCTCGAGGCCTTTGTCGCCCCGGCCGAAGCGACCCTGACCACCGACCAGGGCGTGGTCGTCCCCGACAACCACCACTCGCTCCAGGCCGGTTTGCACGGCCCCACGCTGGTCGAGGATTTTGTTTTGCGCGAGAAGCTCGCGCACTTCGCGCACGAGCGCATTCCCGAGCGCGTGGTGCATGCGCGCGGTGCGGGCGCGCACGGTTATCTGGAGGTGTATCGCTCCTTGTCGGCCTACACGCGTGCCGATTTCTTGCAAGAGCCTGGGGGACGCACCCCCGTCTTCGTGCGTTTTTCCAACCTCACGGGCGCACGCGGATCGGCCGATACGGTGCGGGACGTGCGCGGCTTCGCGGTCAAGTTCTACACCCGCGAAGGCAACTTCGACCTCGTGGGCGCCAGCCTGCCCGTGGCTTTCGTGCAGGACGCCATGAAGTTTCCCGACTTCGTGCACGCGCTCAAGCCCGAGCCCCATCACGACATGCCGCAGGCCTCCAGCGCGCACGACAACTTCTGGGACTTCGTGTCGCTGCAACCCGAGTCCTTGCATGCCCTCATGTGGCTGATGTCCAGTCGCGCCTTGCCCCGCAGCCTGCGGATGATGGAAGGCTTTGGCGTGCACACCTTTCGCCTGGTCAATGCCCAGGGCGCCGGTCACTTCGTGAAGTTCTACTGGCGCCCGCGTCTGGGCACCCACGCACTGGTCTGGGACGAGGCGCAGCGGATCGCGGGCAAGGACCCCGACTTCCTACGGCGTGACCTGTGGGAGGCGATCGCCCAGGGTCATGCGCCGGAGTGGGAGTTGGGTCTGCAGCTGATCGAGGAGTCGCGGGCCCAGGCGCTCGGCGTGGACCTGCTCGATCCGACCCAACTGGTGCCCGAGGAACTCGTGCCCGTGCAGGCCGTTGCCAAGCTGGTTCTGAATCGCAATCCGGACAACTTCTTTGCCGAGACCGAGCAAGTGGCCTTCCATCCCGGACACCTCGTGCCCGGCATCGACTTCAGTCATGACCCCTTGCTGCAAGGGCGCCTGCTGTCTTACACCGACGCCCAGATCGCCCGACTGGGCGGCCCCAACGGCCACGCCTTGCCGATCAACCAGTCGGTCTGCCCCGTGCACAACTTTCATCGGGATGGCGCACACCGTGTGACCATCGATCGCGGCAGTGCCAACTACGAACCCAACTCCCTGGCGCAGGGCAGTGAGTTCCGTGTCGATGGGGGGCAGCAGGGATTCCAAAGCCAGGCCGACACGCTCATGACCACCAAGGCGCGCCACCGCCCGCCTTCTTTTGACGACCATTTCAGCCAGGCCACCCTGTTCTGGAACAGCCAGTCAACTGCCGAAAAGGAGCAGATCGTCGCCGCCTTCCAGTTCGAGCTGGCCCGCGTGGGGCCGGCCGCGGTTCGTCAGCGGATGGCGGACCTGCTCGCGCATGTTGATGCGCGTCTGGCCCGCAAGGTCGCCGACGCCTTGGGGCTGGGCGCGCCCGATCCGCGAGCGGCGGCGGGCCGCGCCGGCTTTCGCGCGCCTGCGGCCACGCCGGCAACCCTGGAGCGTTCGCCCGCACTGGCCGGCGTGGCGGGGCCCGCGGCGGGCATCGCCACGCGCCGCATCGCCATCCTCGTGGCGGCGGGTGTGGAGGTTGGTGCGATGAAGCTGCTGCAGCAGACCCTGCACGAACTGGGGGCGGTGACCCGCGTCGTGGCCGCGGGGCTCGGGGTGGTGGCCACGTCCTCGGGGCAGCAGCTGCCGGTGGACCACACCTGGGCCTGCATGCCCTCGGTGATGTTCGATGCGGTGCTGGTGCCCGCCGGCGCCGCCAGCGCGCAGGCCCTGGCCGCTCAGGGCGATGCCGTGCACTTCGTGCTCGAGGCCTATCGCCATGGCAAGGCCCTGTGCCTGATTGGCGAGAGCGTGCGATTGCTGCAACTGGCGGGCGAGCAGGCCACCCGCGCGCCCGGCGTGGTCCACGGCCCCAACGACCCGGCAGCCCGCCTGCAGATGGCCCAGGACTTCGTTCAGGCCATCGCCCGGCATCGCCATCCCGGCCGCGTCGGTGTGGAGTCTGTCCCCGCCTGAGGCACACTGCCGGGGATGACCCCGTTTCCACCCGATGCGATCCGCGCCGCCCTGGTCGACCTGGACGGCACCTTGGTCGACACCCTGGGCGACTTCACCGTCGCCCTCAACGCCATGCTGCGCGACTTGTCCTTGCCTGCGCTCTCGCGCGCCGACATCGAGCGGCGCGTGGGCAAGGGCTCGGAGCACCTCATACGCGCGACGCTGCAGGCCGTGGACGGCGACCCCGCGCTCTACCCCGAGGCCTGGGCGGCCTACCAGCGCCATTACGACGCGGCCAACGGCCAGCATGCCGATGTCTACCCCGGCGCGCGCGAGGGCCTGGACTTCCTGCGTGCGCGCGGGGTGCGTATGGCCTGCGTCACCAACAAGCCAGGCCGCTTTGCCCGCGACTTGCTGCGGGCCAAGGATCTGGAGGGCTACTTCGAGCAGGTGGTCGGCGGCGATGCCTATCCCCAGCGCAAGCCGCACCCCATGCCCCTGCTGATGTCGGCCCAGGCCCTGGGCACCGCGCCGGCGCAGACCCTGATGGTGGGCGATTCCAGCAATGACGCCCAGGCTGCGCGCGCTGCGGGTTGCCCGGTGGTCCTGGTCACCTATGGCTACAACCATGGCGAGCCGGTGCGCAGCGCGGATGCGGACGCCTGGCTCGACTCTCTGGCGCAACTGGCCGACTTGATGCCTTGAGCCCGGCGCGCCGGGTCGTTTGCTACACTGCCTCACATGTTCATCCACCGCACCGCCCTCACAGGTCGCTCCGACCGGGGAGCCTGGCCCTGGCGTCAGCCAGTCAGCGTGCGCGTCTGATGGCACGGGGCCTCCCGTGCCCCTCACCCATCGAATCCCGCGGCCTTGCGCCGCCGAGCTTGTGGAGGCTCTCCCGTGATCACCGAACTCGAATTCAAAAGCCTGGCCCAGCAAGGCTACAACCGCATCCCCCTCATCGCCGAGGCCTTTGCGGATCTGGAAACCCCGCTGTCCCTGTATCTGAAGCTCGCCCACGCCAAGGGCGATGGACGGCTGTCTTTCCTGCTTGAATCCGTCGTGGGCGGCGAGCGCTTTGGCCGCTACAGCTTCATCGGCCTGCCCGCCCGCACCTTCTTGCGGGCCAGCGGATTTGGCGCGCAGGCCCGCACCGAGGTCGTGCGAGACGGCCAGGTCGTCGAAACCGCGTCCGGCAATCCGCTCGATTTCATCGAGGCCTACCAAAAGCGCTTCAAGGTGGCCCTGCGCCCCGGTCTGCCACGCTTTTGCGGCGGCCTGGCCGGCTACTTCGGCTACGACACCGTGCGCCACATCGAGAAAAAGCTCGAGGCCAGCTGCCCGCCCGACACCCTGGGTTGCCCCGACATCCTGCTGCTGCAATGCGAGGAGTTGGCCGTCATCGACAACCTCTCGGGCAAGCTGTACCTGATCGTCTACGCCGACCCGGGCCAGGGCGAGGCCTATGCCAACGCCAAGAAGCGCCTGCGCGATCTGAAAGACCTGCTGCGGTATTCCGTCAGCGCGCCCGCCGTCAAGGCCACACCGGCCCACGAGGCCGAGCGTGAGTTTGCCAAGGCCGATTACCTGCGCGCGGTTGAAAAGGCCAAGGACTTGATCGCTGCGGGCGACTTCATGCAGGTGCAGGTGGGCCAGCGAATCAAGAAGCGCTTTGTCGAATCGCCTCTGTCGCTGTATCGCGCGCTGCGCTCGCTCAATCCGAGCCCGTACATGTACTACTACAACTTCAGCGGTGCGGCGGGCAGCGACTTCCATGTGGTGGGCGCCTCGCCCGAGATCCTGGTGCGCCAGGAGCAGACCCCTGCAGGCCAGAAGGTCACCATCCGCCCCTTGGCTGGCACCCGCCCGCGCGGCGCCACCCCCGAAGTTGACAAAGCCACCGAGCACGAGCTCTTGGCCGACCCGAAGGAACGCGCCGAGCACGTCATGCTGATCGACCTGGCGCGCAATGACATCGGCCGCATCGCGCAGACCGGCAGCGTCAAGGTGACCGAGGCCTTCGTCGTCGAGCGATACAGCCATGTGATGCACATCGTGAGCAACGTCGAGGGGCTGTTGAACGAAGGCATGAGCAATATGGACGTCCTGCGCGCCACCTTCCCGGCCGGCACCCTCACCGGTGCGCCCAAGGTGCACGCCATGGAGTTGATCGATCAGCTCGAGCCCACCAAGCGCGGCATCTATGGCGGCGCCTGCGGCTACCTCAGTTATGCCGGCGACATGGACGTGGCCATTGCGATCCGCACCGGCATCGTCAAGGACCAGACGCTGTACGTGCAGGCGGCCGCCGGCGTGGTGGCCGACTCGGTGCCCGAGCTGGAGTGGAAAGAAACCGAAGCGAAGGCCCGCGCCTTGCTGCGCGCCAGCGAGCTGGTGGAAGAAGGGCTGGAGTGAACACCATGAAAGTCCTGATGATCGACAACTACGACAGCTTCACCTACAACCTGGTGCAGTACTTTGGCGAGCTCGGTGCACAGGTCGAGGTGTTTCGCAACGACGAGATCACGCTCGAAGGCGTGGCCGCGCGCCAGCCCGAGCGCTTGGTGATCTCGCCCGGCCCCTGCTCGCCGGCCGAGGCCGGCATCTCGGTCGAGGCGATTCGTCACTTCGCTGGCAAGCTGCCGATTCTGGGTGTGTGCCTGGGCCATCAGAGCATCGGCGCTGCGTTGGGTGGTCGCATCATCCGCGCGCAGCAACTGATGCACGGCAAGACCAGCGAGATCTCCACCACGCAGCAAGGCGTGTTCGCCGGCCTGCCCGCGCGCTTCACCGTCAACCGCTACCACTCGCTGGCCATCGAGAAATCCAGCTGCCCCGCCGAACTCGTTACCACCGCCTGGACCGACGACGGCGAGATCATGGGCGTGCGCCATCGCGAGCTGCCCATCGAGGGCGTCCAGTTCCATCCCGAGTCCATCCTCACCGAGCATGGCCACGCGATGCTGCGTAACTTTTTGAACCTCGCCGACAAATGACTCTCTCCATCACCCCTCACGAAGCGCTCCAGCGCACCATCGAGCACCGCGAGATCTTCCACGACGAGATGCTCACGATCATGCGCATGATCATGCGCGGCGAGCTCTCGCCCGTCATGACCGCCGCCTTCATCACCGGCTTGCGGGTGAAGAAGGAAACCATCGGCGAGATCACCGCCGCCGCCGAGGTGATGCGCGAGTTCTCCACCAAGGTCCATGTGGCCGACCGCACCCATCTGGTCGACATCGTGGGCACCGGTGGCGATGGCTCGCACACCTTCAACATCTCTACCTGCTCGATGTTCGTGGCCGCGGCGGCGGGCGCCAAGGTCAGCAAGCATGGCGGGCGCAGCGTCAGCAGCAAATCGGGCAGCGCCGACGTGCTCGAGAGCTTGGGTCTGAACATCAATTTGCCGCCCGAGGCGATCGCCCGTTGCATCGCGCAAGTCGGCATCGGCTTCATGTTCGCGCCCAACCACCACCCGGCGATGAAGAACGTCGCGCCGGTGCGCAAGGAGCTGGGCGTGCGCACGATCTTCAATATCCTGGGCCCGCTGACCAATCCCGCGAGCGCGCCCAACATCCTGATGGGGGTGTTTCATCCGGACCTCGTGGGCATCCAGGTGCGCGCCTTGCAGCGCCTGGGCGCCGAGCATGCGGTGGTGGTCTACGGCCGCGACGGCATGGACGAAGTCAGTCTG
>CANHSE010000124.1 GCA_947463025.1 Comamonadaceae bacterium | reverse complement strand
GACGCCTGGCCGGCTGCATTGAAGGACAGCCTGGATACCAAGTGAAAAGACAGCAGATGAAAAAACTACTCGCGCTACTGGCACTGGGGACTTCGCTGGCCGGCGCCTCACAGGTCAGCCCCACTGAAAAGTGGCATACCGTGAGCAACAAAAAAGTCGTCCTTCAGTTTGAAGCGGTGGACGACCCCAAGCAGGCTTGCGAGCGTCAAAGCAAGGCCTACGGAAACAAGGGCTTCGCGTATCAGGTGCAGGCCTGCGCCTTCTGGTGGGAGGACGGGCGGTGTCACATCATCACCGCCAAGCGAGTCGAGCTCGACTCTCTGGGGCATGAACTTCTTCACTGCCTCAAGGGGGACTGGCACCCTCAAGACCGCTCCAGGCCTTGATTGAACTGCGCGCGGGCCCCAGACGCCTTGCAGCGCGCGCAAGAGCCTCTTCGCGACAAAGCAATGGCGTTTCGCGCGGATCGCAGCGATCCTGCGCCGTATGCGGGCTCACTCCTATCTGTTGGATTCGCTGGGCACGATCAGTTTGCTGCCTTTGGCGAGCAAATCGTCATCGATGTTGAGGGTGGTGCGCATGCTCTTACCCTTCACGTCGCAACGGCATGAGAGCCAATGTGATTAGCTCCGGCGGATCCAGTTTTCCACCACCAACCCGTCCACCCGTTGAAAGTGGCGCGTGTTGTCGGTGACCAGCACCGCATTCAGCGACAGCGCGTGCGCGGCAATCATCTCGTCAAAGTCACCAATCGGCGTTCCGTCGCGGCGCAGGCGTGCGCGGAGCAGGCCGTGCGCATCGGCGGCTGCCGGATCCCAAGGGGCTGTCGTGGCAGCCCGCAAAAACGCCTCGACATACTGCGCCAGCTTCGTTGCCTCAGGCTTGAGAGCCAAGCCATAGCGCAACTCCGCGCGTGTGACTGCGGAGATACACCACTGCGATGGGTCCAAGCGTTCCAGGCGTTCGTCCATGCCAGGGGTGCCGCGCAGTGCAGCACTGGCTGCATTGGTGTCGAGCATGTAGAGGACCATGACGATTCAGGTAGGTTCTAGGGCTGCACTCATTCGCGCCAGTCGGCCAGCGGATCACGCGTCTCGCTGCCCTGCTGACGATCAGCGAGGAAATCCTCTGGAAGGGGCCCCAGCTCACCGCGCAGCGCCATGAAATCCGACCAGCTGGTGCGTGGCTCAGCGGACAAGATCACGTCCCCCGTGCGCGCATCGCGCCGCACGTAGACGCGGTCGGCCGAAAAGCGGAATTCAGCAGGCAGGCTGACGGCCTGACTGCCACCGTTGGTGAAGAGCCTGGCGGTTTTGGGGTTGGGGAGCGGCATGGGGCACCTCCGAAGATAGCTACGATTATAGCTATTTTACTTCTCGCTGCAATAAAAATAGGCGGTTGCAGCAGGCTCACAGCCCTGGCGCGCCAAGAAAAAATATCGGATAACGGTCACCTATTAAACCTATTCTTAGTCCCCGCTTTTTTTGCTTGATCAAGGTGAAAGTCAATTGACTTTTGCGTATCAAGAATGATCCCAGAGGCGCTTACCGGGGGATTCCGATCGCCGAGAATCAGCGCCTGATCTTGTGTTACGAAAAGCTTTTTAAGTTGTTCGATTCCGCCGCAATTCTTGAGCTTTTTCTTTGTGACTCTTCGGATGTATTCTTGAGCAAACTGGCGACCCGTACCCGTCGTGATTAAAATCTCACACAGATCATCAGATAAACTCAAATAACGATGCCCGATGATTTCATCACGATAATTAGTGATCGTCGACTCCCAGCTGTTGCAACCCTGAAGCATTTTTCGCCAACCCACCGCAGGATGACCCGACTGCGACATTGCAAAGAAAACTTCCTTGCCTCGGTGGTTGTACTCGGAGTCGTATGAGGAGATGCTGAAGCTAGACCGATCCCGTATCTCGTAATCTCTAAACCCCTGATGCTTTCCGTCTGTTCCAACAAAGCTTGACGAAAAGCTCGGACTCATCAATTCGGACGGGATCGACTCGTAAACATTGCTCATGACCGTCCGGGTCATGATCGTCGACTCCTGACTGCCATATTCAAACCATCGAGTACCCCGCCAATACTCATCCTCAGAGTAAATATTTGAGATCCACGAACCTTCAAAATCACTATCCGACTTCCATTTTGAAAGCCCAATAAGAAATATCGCTGCTCCAAAGTTTGGGACTCGCATAATCTGGCTTATAAAAAATCACCAATAAAAACATCGTCAAGCGGGCTGGCATCGGCCACATGGGGGAAAAAGCTTGTAGCGCGCTAACCCCTGGCGTGTAAAGGTAGTGTCTACCGCTCAAGAAACAAAAAAGCCAGCGCGCAGGCTGGCTTGATGGGTTGTCGAGCGAGATGGTGGGTGGTGAGGGTTTCGAACCCCCGACCCCCGCCGTGTGAAGGCGATGCTCTACCACTGAGCTAACCACCCCATCGGGCTCAAAAGTACAAAGAACGACTCACTCGTGTTGCTTTGCACCAAAGCCCAAGATTATGCCACAGCTGCCTGGCGCCACACCGTCTTGCCTCCGCTGGCCTTGTCCAGCTGCTGGAGAACACCCTCGTGGGCGGCTAATTCTTGCTCGTTGGCCTCGATCACCGGCAGGCTGAAGCTGCGCAGGTCCACCCGCACCCCCTCCAGCGTCGTACCGGCATCGCCCGGGCCGACGTCGATCAGGAGCGCGTCCTGGCCGCGGGTGAGGTTGATATAGACGTCGGCCAGCAGCTCGGCGTCCAGCAAGGCGCCGTGCAGCGTGCGGTTGGAGTTGTCCACGCCCAAGCGGTCGCACAGGGCGTCCAGGCTATTGCGCTTGCCCGGGAACATTTCTTTGGCCATCACCACCGTGTCGATCACACCGCCAATCACGGTACGCAACGGCGGTCGGCCCACCAGCTCGAGCTCTTTGTCCAAAAAGCCCAAATCAAACGGCGCGTTGTGGATGATCAGTTCCGCGCCTTCGAGATAGGCCAGGAGCTCGTCGACCACCGCCGGAAAGCGGGGCTTGTCCTGCAGGAACTCGCGGGTGATGCCGTGGACCTTGAGGGCGTCCTCGTGGCTGTCCCGGTCGGGGTTTAAATAGAAATGCTTGTTGACGCCCGTGAGCTTGCGGGCCACCAGCTCGACACAGCCAATCTCGATGATGCGGTCGCCGGTCTCGGCGGACAAGCCGGTGGTTTCGGTATCAAGGACGATCTGGCGCATCGGGCCATTTTAGGGGCTGGCACGATCCGCCCCGGCACCACGCCTAGTGGTTTTCCTTGGCGTGGTTGATGGAGTATTTGGGGATCTCCACCACCAGGTCTTGATGGTCCACGATGGCCTGGCACGCGAGCCGCGAGTTGGGCTCCAGGCCCCAGGCGCGATCGAGCAGGTCTTCTTCGCTCTCGTCCATCTCATTGAGTGAGTTGAAGCCCTCGCGCACGATCACATGGCAGGTGGTGCAGGCGCAACTCATGTCGCAGGCGTGCTCGATCGGGATGTTGTTTTCCAAAAGCGCCTCGCACACCGAGGTGCCGGCGCTGGCTTGGATCTGCGCGCCCTGCGGGCAGTACTCGGGATGGGGCAGGATCTTGATGGTGGCCATGTCAGAGGGTCTCTACGTTGCGTCCGGCCAGTGCCTTCTGGATGCTGTGGTTCATGCGTTCGGCCGCGAAGCCTTCGGTGGCCTTCGCCAGCGCCTCGGTGGCCGCTTCGATAGCCGCAGCGTCGCTCACCTCACGCGCCACCTGGTCCAGGTGCGCGATGGCGGCATCGATCGCGGCACGCTCCTGCGACTGCAGCAAGGCGCCGTCCACCGCCAAGGCACTGCGCGTGGCCAGGATCAAACGGTCGGCATCCACCCGCGCCTCCACCAAGGCACGTGCGCGGATGTCTTCTTCGGCGGTGGCGAAACTGTCTTGCAGCATCTTGGCCACCTGCTCGTCGCTCAGGCCGTAGGACGGCTTCACATCGATGCGCGCCTCGACACCGCTGTTCTGCTCGCGCGCGCTGACCGACAACAGCCCGTCGGCGTCGACGGTGAAAGTCACGCGAATACGCGCAGCACCCGCCGCCATCGGCGGGATACCCCTCAGCTCAAAGCGCGCCAGACTGCGGCAATCGGCCACCAGATCACGCTCGCCCTGCACCACATGCAGGGCTAACGCGGTCTGGCCGTCTTGGTAGGTGGTGAAGTCCTGGGCCTTGGCGGTGGGAATGGTTTCGTTGCGATGCACGATGCGCTCGACCAGCCCGCCCATCGTCTCGATCCCCAGCGACAGTGGGATCACGTCCAGTAGCAACAGGTCGCCGCTGGCATCGTTGCCCGCCAGCTGATTGGCCTGGATCGCTGCGCCCAGGGCCACCACCTCGTCGGGGTTCAAGTTGTTCAAGGGCGCACGCCCGAAGAAGTCGCCCACTGCACGCTGCACCTGCGGCATCCGGGTGGAGCCACCCACCATCACCACGCCTTGCACTTCCTCGCGTGTGAGCTTGGCATCGCGCAGGGCCTTGCGCACCGCCGACAGCGTGCGCGCGGTGAGATCGGTCGTGGCGGCCTCAAATTCTGCGCGGGAGACTGTGACCGCCTGCTCGCGCCCGGCCAGTTGCACCTGCACGGTCACGGAATCTTGCGCCGACAGCGCCTCTTTGGCGCGACGCGCCGCCATCTGAATGGCGGCCTTGTCGGCGTCGGACGTGATCGTCAGGCCGGCACGCGTGCGCATCACCTGGGCCAGCGCGCGGTCGTAGTCGTCGCCGCCCAGGGCCGAGTCACCGCCGGTGGCCAGTACCTCGAACACGCCGCGCGAGAGGCGCAGGATCGAGATATCAAAGGTGCCGCCGCCCAGGTCGTACACGGCGTAAATCCCTTCGCTGGCGTTGTCCAGACCATAGGCGATGGCTGCAGCCGTGGGCTCGTTGATCAGGCGCAGCACATTCAGGCCTGCCAGTTGCGCCGCGTCCTTGGTGGCTTGGCGCTGCGCGTCGTCAAAATAAGCCGGCACGGTGATCACCGCGCCATACAGATCGTCGTCAAAGCTGTCTTCGGCGCGGTAACGCAGCGTGGCCAGAATCTCGGCGCTGATCTCCACCGGGCTCTTGGGGCCGGCGCGCGTGTCCAGCGACACCATCCCCGGCTGGTCAATAAAGCGATACGGCAGCTGGTCGCGGTTGGCGATGTCGGCCAGGCCGCGCCCCATGAAGCGCTTGACCGAGGCAATCGTGTTTTGCGGATCCTGCGCCTGGGCGGCATGGGCCTCATGGCCGATCTGGCGCCCGCCACCCTCGAGGTAACGCACCACCGAAGGCAGGATCACCTGGCCCTGGGCATCGGGCAGACATTCGGCCACGCCATGGCGCACGGCCGCCACCAGCGAGTGGGTCGTGCCCAGGTCGATGCCCACCGCGATACGTCGCTGGTGGGGATCCGGTGCCTGGCCGGGTTCAGAGATCTGCAGGAGCGCCATGAGGGGTTCTATTGTCCCAGTTGCTCGAAACGCGCTTGGACATCATGGTCAAAGCGCTCAATAAACATCAGCGCACGCACTTCCTTGGCCGCCGCTGCAGCGTCCTGCACCTCGTCCAGCAGGCGCTCGATAGCGCCCAGCACCTGCGCGCGCGCGGCCGACAACTCGGTCGCCAGTGCGTCCAGTTCGCCTTCGGTAGCCGCTTCGTCCAGGGCCTCGCGCCATTGCATCTGCTGCATCAGAAAGGCCGTCGGCATCGCGGTGTTGCTCTCGGCGTGGATCGGAGCCCCGCGCTGCTCGCACAAATAGGCGGCGCGCTTTAAGGGGTCCTTCAGGCGCTGGTAGGCCTCGTTGATCCGTACCGACCATTGCATGGCCACGCGTTGGGCGGCGGCGCCCTGGGCGGCATGACGATCGGGGTGGGCTTCGCGCTGGAGTTCTTTCCAGCGGGCATCGAGGGCAGCGCGGTCCTGGCGGAAACGCTCAGGCAGCGCAAACAGCGCAAAGTCGCTGTCGGCGAGGTTCACACGCGGAAGGATTCGCCACAGCCGCAGCGGTCCCGCTCATTCGGGTTGTGGAACTTGAAGCCTTCGTTCAGGCCTTCACGCACGAAGTCGAGCTGCGTGCCTTCGATATAGGCCAGGCTCTTGGGATCGACCAGCACCTTGACGCCCCGGTCTTCGAAGACCACGTCTTCGGGCGCGATCTCGTCCACGTATTCGAGCTTGTAGGCCAGGCCCGAGCAGCCCGTGGTCTTGACCCCCAGACGCACGCCCACGCCCTTGCCACGCTTGGTGAGGTAGCGGGTGACGTGGCGGGCAGCGGATTCAGACAGCGTGACGGGCATGAGACGAGTCCAACAGGGGCGCTCAGTGCGCGTGCTTCTTTTTGTAGTCCTCGACGGCCGCCTTGATGGCGTCCTCGGCCAGGATGGAGCAGTGAATCTTGACCGGCGGCAGGGCCAGTTCTTCGGCGATCTGGCTGTTTTTCAGTTGCGCCGCTTCGTCCAGCGTCTTGCCCTTGACCCACTCGGTCACGAGCGAGCTCGAGGCGATGGCCGAGCCACAGCCGTAGGTCTTGAAGCGTGCGTCTTCGATCACGCCGGTGACGGGGTTGACCTTGATCTGCAGCTTCATCACGTCGCCGCAAGCCGGCGCGCCCACCATGCCGGTGCCCACGCTCTCGTCGCCCTTGTCAAAGGAACCGACGTTGCGGGGGTTCTCGTAGTGTTCAACGACTTTTTCAGAATAGGCCATAACGAACTCCAATCTTCATTCCAATGACGGGGCGGATCCGGCGCTTCGGGGGGGTCTAATGCGCACTCCACTGGATGGTGCTCAGATCAACACCGTCTTGGTACATCTCCCACAGCGGGCTCAACTCGCGCAGCTTCTCGACGTTTTTACGAATGGTGTCGATCGCGTAATCGATTTCTTCTTCGGTCGTGAAACGGCCGATCGTCATGCGCAGGCTGCTGTGAGCCAGTTCGTCGCTACGGCCCAGGGCACGCAGCACATAGCTGGGTTCGAGCGAGGCCGAGGTGCAGGCCGAACCAGACGACACGGCCAAGCCCTTGATGCCCATGATCAGCGACTCGCCTTCGACGAAGTTGAAGCTCATGTTCAGGTTGTGCGGGACGCGGCGCTCCAGGTGGCCGTTGACGAACACCTGCTCGATATCTTTCAGGCCATTCATCAGGCGCTGGCTCAGGGTGTGCGCCTTGGCGTTGTCCTGGGCCATCTCAAGACGGGCCAGGCGGAAGGCCTCACCCATGCCGACGCACTGGTGCGTCGGCAGCGAACCCGAACGCATGCCACGCTCGTGGCCGCCGCCGTGCATCTGAGCCTCCAGGCGCACGCGGGGCTTGCGGCGCACGTACAGGGCGCCGATGCCCTTGGGGCCATACGACTTGTGCGAGGCCAGGCTCATGAGGTCCACCGGCAGCGTGGCCAGGTCGATGGCGACCTTGCCCGTGGCCTGCGCGGCGTCCACGTGAAAAATGATCCCCTTTTCGCGGCAGATCGCGCCGATCGTGGGGATGTCCTGGATCACGCCGATTTCGTTGTTCACGAACATGACGCTGGCCAGGATGGTGTCGGGCCGCAGGGCCGTCTTGAAGGCCTCGATGTCCAGCAAGCCGTCTTCTTGCACGTCGAGGTAGGTCACCTCAAAGCCATGGCGCTCGAGCTCGCGCATGGTGTCCAGAACCGCCTTGTGCTCGGTCTTGACCGTGATCAGGTGCTTGCCACGCGTCTTGTAG
>CANHSE010000123.1 GCA_947463025.1 Comamonadaceae bacterium | reverse complement strand
TGCGCGCGATTGCGGTGACGAGTGCACGCCGCAGCGCGGTCATGCCCAACGTGCCGACGCTGGCCGAATCGGGCTTCCCGGACGTGGTCGCCGACAACCTGCAGGGCCTGCTGGCTCCCGCCGGAACGTCGCCGGCCATCATCGACAAGCTGCACAAGGCCGTGGCCGCCATCCTGGCGCAACCCGATGTGCGCGATCAGCTTCAGAACATGGGCTTCGATCTGTACGCCACGACGCCTGCGGAGTTCAGCCGCATCATCGTGCAGGAGCTCGATCGCTACACCAAGATCATCCGGCGCGCCGGCATCAAGGCCGAATAAGGCTAGAACGCCCAGGACGCGGTCACGGTCTGCCCCACCCGCAGCACGGCGCCATCGCCTTCGCGCACGATGGCGTTCATGCCAAAGGTGGTGGCGCCATCGAGCGTGTTGTTGCGGCGATAGGCCTGCAGCGCGTCTCCCACCGCGGTGCCCGCCACAGCGGTCGCCGGGTCAATGTCGGGAATCGAGCAGCGAGTGCAGGGCTTGACCGGCAGCAACTGCACCGGCGCATCGGCATGCACCTGCATCGCCCCTAGACGGTCTTCGTCGTGGGCCTGCAGGCCCGACAGCACGATGTTCGGACGAAAGCGGTCCATGCCCACCGGGGCCTGGCCACCGGCGGCCAGGCGCGCGTTGAGACCCTCGAGCGAAGCCTGGCTGGCCACCAGCAAGGCAAAGCCATCGCTGAACTGGTTGGGCGCTTCGATGCCGCCGGTCCACTGCGGACTCGACAGGCGCCGGTGGTCGGGGTCAAAGCGCACCAGGCGCAGCTTCTGGCCCAGGAAATCCGAGAACCACTGAGCGGCCGTGTCGCCCATGTCGTAGGCCGGCACCTCGTCGTCCCACACACGGGCCCGCGTGGCTGCCTCCACCCGATCCGCGTGCAGATGCAGCGACAGCATGCCCGGTGCGCGCAGGATCACCTCGTTCCACTTCAACTGCACCTGCACCAGGGCCAGGCGCGGCAGCTCGCGCTGCGACACGAACTCGCCCTGCGTATCGACCACCATCCAGGCGCGGTCCAGGTCCAGACCGGACTCGGTCAAGACGGCTTCGTTCAAGGCGACGCCGGCGCAGGATTTGACGGGGTAGACAAACAAGCCGGCAATCTGGGCCTGGACTTCGGCGGTGGGGGTAGTGGACGAGGCGGACATGGCGTGGGGTTTCCTGGGAAATAGCTGCGCCCGGCATTGTGCCCGGCTCCTACAATCCCCCGATGGCAGCGCCCTATGACATCTGCATCCGCGGCGCCGGCATCGTCGGCCGCACCCTGGCCCTGTTGCTGGCACGCGATCGCCTGCGCGTGGGCCTGGTCGAAACCCCTGATCCCGCCGCCGCCTCCGACGTGCGCGCCTACGCCCTCAACGCCGCCTCGCACGCCCTGCTCTCGCAGCTGCGCGCCTGGCCTGACGACAGCACCAATGCCGTCACCCCCGTGCTGCGCATGGACGTTCATGGCGACGCGGGTGCGCGGGTGCGTTTCGATGCCCACGAGCAAGGCAGCGGCACCCTGGCCTGGATCGTCGGCGCCACCGCCTTGCAAGATCGCCTGCGCGAAGCGGTGCGCTATCAACCGGGGATCGAGGTGCTCACGGCGCCCGCCGATGCCGCGCTCACCGTCATCTGCGAAGGCAAAGCCAGCGCCACGCGCGCGGAGCTGGGCGTTCACCACGAGATCACCCGCTACAGCCAGCACGCCATCGCCGCGCGCCTGACCTGCGAATTGCCGCACGATCAAACAGCCCGCCAATGGTTCGCCCAGGGCGAGGTGCTGGCCCTGCTGCCTCTGGAGGGCCCCCAAGGGCGAGCCGCCGCCCTGGTCTGGTCGGTGCCCCAAGAGCGCGCCAGCGCGCTGCTGGCCCTGCCCCCGCACGAATTCGAAGAACGCCTCACACAGGCCAGTCATCACGCCCTGGGCCGTCTCACCCTGGCCAGCGAGCGCTCGGGCTGGCCGCTGCAACTGGCCAAGGTCTCCCGCTGGTGCGGACCGGGCTGGGTGTTGGCAGGCGACGCGGCCCACACCGTGCACCCCCTGGCCGGCCAGGGCTTGAACCTGGGCCTGGCCGATGTACGCGAGCTGGCGCGCGTGCTGCACGAACGTGACTACTGGCGCAGCTTGGGCGACGCACGCCTGCTGCGACGCTACGAGCGCGCGCGCAAGGCGCAGATCGCCCCGGTGCAATTGGCCACCGACGGCCTGCAGCAACTGTTTGCGCACGATGCGCCAGCCCTGTCCTGGCTGCGCCAGTGGGGCTTGCGTAGTTTCGATCGCCTCACGCCCCTGAAGCACTGGGCCGCGCGCCAAGCCGCCGGCCCGGTGTAAGCGCAGGCGGCTGCCCCCTGTTATTCAAAAAGCGAAGCCCTTCATGAACGCAATCACTCTGGCCGCCCCCCTATCCCGCGCACGCGGCCTGCTGTCGATGGGGATGGGGCTCACGCTGGCGGTCCTGGCCCTGGCGCTGCCCGGTGGCGCGCAGGCCCAGGAAGCCACCATCCGCAAAAATTTGGGCGAGCGCATTCCGCAGCTGGCAAAGATCGACGAGATCACCCGCACGCCCATGAACGGCCTGTTCGAAGTGCGTGTGGGCACCGACTTGTTCTACACCGACGCCCAGGGCAATTTCCTGATTCAGGGCAACCTGATCGACACCCGCCAGCGCCGCAACCTCACCGAAGAACGCATGGACAAACTGCTGGCCATCGACTTCGACAGCCTGCCGCTGGCCGATGCCTTCACCGTGGTGCGTGGCAACGGCAAGCGCAAGCTCGCGGTGTTCCAAGACCCTAACTGCGGCTACTGCAAGCGCTTTGAGCGTGACCTGCAAGGCGTGGACAACGTCACGATCTACATGTTCCTCTACCCCATCCTCGGCGCCGACTCGGGCGAGAAATCGCGCAACATCTGGTGCGCCAAGGACAAGGCCCGCGCCTGGCAAGACTGGATGATCCGCGACCAGACACCCGCCAAGACCAGCTGCGACGCCAGCGCGCTCACGCGCAACACCGAGTTCGGCCGCAAGAACCGCATCACCGGCACCCCGACCCTGATCTTTGCCGATGGCAGCCGGGTGCCGGGCGCCATCCCCGCCGCCCAGGTCGAGAAGCTGCTGGCCGAAGCCAAATGATCCGCCCCTGAATCGCATGACCGCCCGCGCCCCCGCCCCCATTCGCTACCGCGTCGAGGCCGCCAGCCTGCAGGCCCACCTGTATCGCATCACGCTCACGGTGGATCTGCCGGCGGCGCCGCAGGTGCTCTCGCTGCCCGCCTGGATTCCGGGCAGCTACCTGGTGCGCGAATTCTCCAAACACCTGCAGCACCTGAGCGCTCACCAAAACGGCAAGCCGCTGGCCCTGCGCCAGATCGACAAAAACCACTGGGAAGCCCCGTGCGTGGCCGGCAGCCCGCTGGTGCTGACCTACGAGGTCTATGCCTTCGACGCTTCGGTGCGCGCCGCCTGGCTCGACACGCAGCGCGGTTTTTTCAACGGCACCAGCCTGTGCCTGCGTGTGCACGGGCAGGAGCGGCGCCCGCACGCGATCGAAGTCGTCTCGCCGCAGGCAAACTGGCAAGCTGCCACCAGCCTCGTGGCGCACAAGACGAACAAGCAGGGCTTCGGCACCTACCTGGCCGATGATTACGACGAACTCGTCGACAGTCCCTTCGAGCTAGGCCCCTTCTGGAGCGCCGAGTTCAAGACCGCGGGTGTGACCCACCGGTTTGTGGTCGCAGGCGCGCCGCGCTCCTTCGACGGCGCGCGCCTCATCGCCGAAACACAAAAGATCTGCGAAGCGGCGATCCGCATGTGGCACGGGCGCAAGCGCCCACCCTTCCAACGCTATGTCTTCATGCTGCATGCGGTGGACGACGGCTACGGCGGCCTGGAGCATCGTCACAGCACCGCCCTGATCGCCGGTCGACGCGACCTGCCGCGCCTGGGTGATGCGCGCCAATCCGAGGGTTACACCACCCTGCTGGGTCTGATCAGCCACGAGTACTTCCACACCTGGAACGTCAAGCGCCTGCGCCCCGCTGAATTCGCGCGCTACGACTACGACCACGAGAACTACACGCAGCTGCTGTGGTTCTTCGAGGGCTTCACCAGTTACTACGACGACCTGCTGCTGCGCCGCTGCGGCCTGATCGACGACGCCACCTACCTGCGCCTGTTGAACAAGACGATCAACCAGGTGATGCAGGCGCCGGGCCGCGAAGTGCAATCGGTCGCCCAGTCCAGCTTCGACGCCTGGGTCAAGTACTACCGGCAAGACGAGAACACGCCCAACGCCACCATCAGCTACTACACCAAGGGTGCGCTGGTGGCCCTGTGCCTGGACCTCACCCTGCGCGCCGAAGGTCGCACCACGCTGGACGCGGTGATGCGCGCGCTGTGGGTGCGTTGCAAGGCGGGCCCCATGACCGAGGCCGATCTCGCCGCCACACTCAAGGAGCTGGGCGGCCGCGCCTACACGCGCGAGCTCGCTGCCTGGGTCCACGGCACGCGCGAGCTGCCCCTGAAGGCGCTGCTCGAAGGCGCGGGCGTGCAGGTGCACGAAGATGCCGCCGCCTTGCAGCAGTCCCTGGGCCTGCGCACCAGTGACAGCGGGGGCCTGCTTCAGATCAAAACCGTCCTGCGTGGCGGCGCCGCCGAACACGCCGGCTTCGCGGCGGGTGACGAGTGGCTCGGTATCGAAGTCGGGGGTGAGGGCTGGCGTATCGCCAAGCTCGAGGACCTGGCCTTGTACGCCGGCCCACAGCGCAAGCTCACCGCGATCGTCGCGCGTGACCGTCGTCTGCTGCGACTGGCGCTGACTCTGCCCGTGGCCTCTAGCACCTGGCGTCTGGCCATGGGTCAAACCGTGCGGGTCCGCGCATGGCTCGTGGGGACCGACTGACCCGCCGCACGCTCGCAGCCTTAGGCGTCTGCCTGGGCGTGGTGATCGTGGGTCACGGGGCCTTCCTCACTTGGGTGGAGGGCCTGACGGGCACGGGCCCGGCGCTGCAGCCCGTGACATCCCCGGTCTTCACGCGCGTGCTCACGCCGACGCAGCCACCGCCTGTTGCACCGGCCCCGCCCACCCGACCCGCACCGCCGGCGACCGGCGCGCTCGCGGTCGCAGCGACGGGGACACCGGCAGCACCCGCCTCGGCGCCCGCTGCATCGTCGCCGGTCACACCGCCAGCGCCTGCCGCTGCGCCCCAGCCTGTGGCCACAGACCTGCCCGCGAGCGGCCCGATTGCGACTCCTGTCGCGGCCCCGGCCGCCGAACGAAGTGCCGACGCGGCACCCCCTGCACAAGCGACCCCGGCGGTCAGCGCCGGCAGTGCAGTCGGCACGCCCACAAAAGACACCTGGCCGCCCGACACGCGTCTGAGCTACCGACTCGAAGGCCAGTGGCGCGGCGGGCCGCTCCATGGCAGCGCCCGCGTGCAATGGCAACGCCAGGGCACTCAGTACCAGGCCCAGGTCGAGATCGACCTCTCGCCCTTCGCGCACCGCACGCTCACCAGCCAAGGCGAGGTCAGCACGCGTGGCCTGGTCCCGCGCGTCTACGAGGAGCGTTCGCGCACCCGCCGGCGCGCGATAAGCCTGGGCGATGCCGACATCACGCTGGCCGACGGCCGCAGCATCCCTCGACCCGCCGACGTGCAAGACACCGCCAGCCAGTTCGTCGAGCTCGGGCATCGATTCGCCACCGGCCGACAGGCGCTGGCCCTGGGCGAAGTCGTCACCCTGTGGCTGGCGCGCCCGGGTGGCGTCGATGCCTGGACCTATGACGTCGTGGCCCAGGACCTGCTTCAGATTCCCCGCCTAGGCGAGGTGCCCGCCTGGCGCTTGCGACCGCGCCCCCTCCCGCAGCGGCGCGACAACCTCAGCGCCGAGATCTGGTTCGCGCCCAGCCTGCAGTACCTGCCGGTACGCATACGCCTGGCCCTGGGCGACGAAGCCGAGATCGATCTGAAGGTCGAGACCATTGAGCAGCGTTGACGCCGTGCCCTGCGGGGCCGCGCGGGCCTTGGGTATAGTGCCTGCCATCCCCACCCTCACGCCCCACGCAGGAACCCTCATGGCCTACGAACTGATCGACGTGCGCACCGAAGCCGGCAAGGTCGGCATCATCCAACTCAATCGCCCCAAGCAACTCAACGCCCTCAACGGCGACCTGATGGACGAAATGGGCGCGGCCCTCAAGGCCTTCGATGCGGACCCCGCCATCGGCTGCATGATCGTCACCGGCAGCGAGAAGGCCTTCGCCGCTGGCGCCGACATCGGCGCCATGGCCACCTACACGTTCGCCGACGCCTATGGCCAGGACTACATCACCCGCAACTGGGAAACCATCCGCAGCATCCGCAAGCCGGTCATCGCCGCCGTCTCGGGCTTTGCGCTCGGGGGCGGTTGCGAGTTGGCCATGATGTGCGACTTCATCATCGCCGCTGACAACGCCAAGTTCGGTCAACCCGAAATCAAGCTGGGCATCATCCCCGGCGCCGGCGGCACGCAGCGCTTGCCGCGCGCGGTGGGCAAGTCCAAGGCCATGGACATGTGCCTGACCGCCCGCATGATGGACGCCACCGAGGCCGAGCGTTCGGGTCTCGTGAGCCGCGTCGTGCCGCTGGACAAGCTGATGGAGGAGGCACTGGGTGCGGCGCTGCTGATCGCGGACATGCCGCAACTGGCCGCCATCGCCGCGAAGGAATCCGTCAACCGCGCCTTCGAAAGCGGCCTGTCCGATGGCGTGATGTTCGAGCGCCGCTTGTTCCATGCGCTGTTTTCCACCGCCGACCAGAAGGAAGGCATGGACGCCTTCGTGAACAAGCGCAAGCCGCAGTTCACGAACCGCTGACGGCTGCCGGCTCACGCCCGCTACGCCCATGCCCGTCATCTCCGTCACCCTCTTGCCTGGCTACACGCCCGAGGCGCAGGCGCGGCTGGTCTCGCACCTGTCCGCAGCGGCGCGTTCCGTGGTGCCGGCCTCAGAAGCGGGCACGATCGTCTTCGTGCATGAGGCGAGCACCTTCCGGCGCGACGGACGCGTGCTCACCGGGGGCGACGGCGCAACGGCCCTGCCGGATGCTGGGGAGGTCGTTCGTGCCTTCCTGGACGCCGTCGGACGGCGCGACTTCGACGCAGCGCGCCTATGGCTGGCGCCGAGTTTCGAGATGGTCTTTCCCGGGGGCGCGCGGATGCGGGACTTGGCCGAACTCCCCGCCTGGGCCGCCACCCGTTATCAGTCCGTGAGCAAGCACTACGAGCGCTTCGAGCAGGCCTGGCAGGGCGATCAGACGGTGGTGTTTTGCAGCGGCACCCTGCAGGGGCGCTGGCTGGACGGAACCGATTTCGAGGGAATCCGGTTTATCGATCGCTTTGAACTGGCCCAGGGGCGGGTGGTGCGGCAAGAGGTCTGGAATGACCTGGCCGAGGCACGGGCGGGTGGTCCGGATGGGGCCTGACCCGGGGCAGCACCCTTGCTATAATTTCGGGCTCGGCGCTTTAGCTCAGTCGGTTAGAGCGATGGAATCATAATCCACAGGTCCGCGGTTCGAATCCGTGAAGCGCCACCAAATTCAAGCCCTTGGTAGTGATGCCAGGGGCTTTTTTCTTGTGCTGAGCGCGAGCCAGAAAGGGGAGTGCCCCCCTCTCGCCAATCCTCAGGGCCGGCTCAAGAACTCCAGCAGGTCCTCCTTGCCGCGCGCCGTGATTGCAGGG
>CANHSE010000122.1 GCA_947463025.1 Comamonadaceae bacterium | reverse complement strand
CTGGACAACCCCTTTGTTCTGCTCTACGACAAAAAGATCAGCAACATCCGTGACCTGCTGCCCACCCTGGAGCAAGTCGCCAAGTCGGGCCGTCCGCTGCTGATCATCGCGGAAGAAGTCGAGGGCGAGGCCCTGGCCACCCTGGTGGTCAACACCATCCGCGGCATCCTGAAGGTCGTGGCTGTCAAGGCCCCTGGCTTCGGTGACCGTCGCAAGGCCATGCTCGAAGACATCGCCATCCTCACGGGCGGCAAGGTCATCGCGGAAGAAGTGGGCATGTCCCTCGAGAAAGTCGCTCTGACCGACCTGGGCCAGGCCAAGCGCATCGAAGTGGGCAAGGAAAACACCATCATCATCGACGGCGCCGGTGCGGCCGCTGACATCGAAGCGCGCGTCAAGCAAGTGCGCGTGCAGATCGAAGAAGCCACCTCCGACTACGACCGCGAGAAGCTGCAAGAGCGCGTGGCCAAGCTGGCCGGCGGTGTGGCCGTCATCAAGGTCGGTGCGGCCACTGAAGTCGAGATGAAGGAAAAGAAAGCCCGCGTGGAAGACGCCCTGCACGCGACCCGCGCTGCGGTGGAAGAAGGCATCGTCGCCGGGGGTGGCGTGGCCCTGCTGCGTGCCAAGCAAGCTGCTGGCGCCATCAAGGGTGACAACGCCGACCAAGACGCCGGCATCAAGCTGGTGCTCAAGGCCATCGAGGCCCCCCTGCGCGAGATCGTCTACAACGCCGGTGGCGAAGCCTCCGTCGTCGTGAACGCCGTGCTGGCCGGTCAGGGCAACTACGGTTTCAACGCCGCCAACGACACCTACGGCGACATGATCGAGATGGGCATCCTGGACCCGACCAAGGTGACCCGCACCGCGCTGCAAAACGCCGCGTCGGTCGCATCGCTGATGCTGACCACCGAGTGCATGGTCGCCGAGGCCCCCAAGGAAGAAGCCGGTGCCGGCGGCATGCCTGGCGGCATGGGTGGCATGGGCGGTATGGGTGGCATGGGCGATATGGGCATGTAAGCCCTGTCCGCGTCAGGCGCCTTGCGCGCCTTCCCGCAAAAAGCCACCCCTGAGGTCTAATGCCGGTCAGTTAAGAGCTGACCGGCATTTTCTTTGTGGGGTACTTGGCGGGATGGGGTTTGACCTGGCGCGGGCAAGTTCGGGGCCGACGTGGGGGTAGTACGAAGGCGCTGGCCTGGGCGCGCAGCCAGGCGAGGTGCCTGGGCAGGGCTCCTGGCGTCTCCAGAGGCCATTGATTGAGGGCCGATGCGATGGCCAGGGCCAGACCTAGGCTCGCACCGCTATCGGCGTGCTGGACGTCCGCATGGAGGCTCCAGCAGCGCCAGCAGTTTTTGGCACTGAGGGTCCACGGTCATCTCTTCCGCGCTAAGGAACTGCTCAAACTCCTCGAATCCCATCCCTCGGGCTGCAGTGGCCAGACGCGCAGGCGTAAGTTCCGCAGGCTCCATGCTGTAGATCGAATAGGGATCGCGGCTCAGTGCGCGATCCAGGATCTCAGGTTTGCGGTGACGTTCAGGCACAGACCCTAAATCAAACCCTCTGAATAGTGGCCTGTTCACCATCCGCAGGCACATGGCGTACGAGATGAATTGGGGAGGCACGAACGCCAAGCGGTTATACCGCTCTACTATACGCTCAGCCAGCGCCTGGGTCCATTCATCGTCGCGGAGGTGCGTGCACGGTGGGACATCCTTGTCGACCAACTGAAAGACCGTTTCCTCTAGCGTCAGCCATGCGTCGACTCTATCTTGGGTGAAGCCGGCATCAAGCGCCTGTTGCCTGAGTACTGCACGAATGTCTTGGAGCGTCGGGGGCAGTTGAGGGCTGTCCGAACAAGAAATGTCCCGAACCAGAAGCGAAAAGCGGAGATACGGATTGTGAGTGAGCATCGCCTTCTCCGCGGCGGTTCTGACCTTGGAATCCCGCGCATGTGCGCGCACCCCCGGGGCGTCGTCGTTTTGAGCGGTCAAGGTGGAGAAAAGTGTCAAGGCGGACTCGACCTGAACGCTGGCATCCGCTGCGATCAGGGCCAAGATCTCCATCGGAAGCCCTCGCAGGCCCACGCCATCGGCCACTGTGAGTTCCTGGCTCGCCACGACCGTCTCGCGCTTGCTGTCCCGGGACGGCATCAACGCCCCCCGGCTTGCCGTCATTGCAAACGTCGATGGGGCCACGGTACGCGCTCGAACCGCGACATCAGTACTTTGCGCTTCACGCCTTTGCCACACGATCGGTGGCACCTGCCTTCTGACCCGCCGCGTCGGACGACGTCCAGACGGAGGTGCGGGTGAGGCAGGGGGCAGCGTCGCTTTTAGGTCTGGAGCGGAACGGGAAGAGCGGCTCAAAGCCGCAGAAGGTGAAAGTGCCATCGGGAGTCCTCCAAAACGAGATCAGCCCCCTACGTCACCGCAACAATGGATTCGCTCACGTCCACAACCGCCGGCGTCAGCAAACTGGAGCCAGCCCCGCATCACGTCCGACTGCGCACGATCTCCAGCAAACCCGCCGTCGAAGCGTCCAACCCGCGCGCATCACCGGTCTCTAGACGCTGACCGATGTCCTGGGCCAGCACCTTGCCCAGCTCCACGCCCCACTGGTCGAAGCTATTGATGCCCCACAGCGCGCCGCTGCAGAACACGCGGTGCTCCTGTAAGGCCACCAAGGCCCCGAGGCTGGCGGGGTCGAGGCGATCGAGCAGCAGCAGCGTGCTCGGGCGGTTACCCGGGAAGTGGCGGTGGCCGGCCGCATCGGGCCGCCCCTGCATCAGCGCCTGGCCCTGGGCCAGCACATTGGCCAGCAACTGCGCCTGATGCCCCGGCAGCTCGTGCGAGGCCTCGCGCACGGCGATGAATTCCACGGGCACCACATCGCTGCCCTGGTGAATCATCTGGAAATACGCATGCTGGCCGTTGGTACCCGGCTCACCCCACAACACCGGCGCGGTGGCAAAGGGCAGCTCGCGGCCCGCGCGGTCGACGCGCTTGCCATTGCTTTCCATCTCGAGCTGCTGCAGGTGCGCCGGCAGACGCGCCAAGCCGCTGTGATAGGCCGTGATGCAGCGCGTGCTCAGGCCATGGAAGTTGCGATACCAGACATCGAGCAGCGCCAGGCGCACCGGCAGGTTGGCCTCCAGGGGTGCGGTGGCGAAATGGGCGTCCATCGCGTGGGCGCCCGCCAGCAGCTCGCGAAAATGATGCGCACCCACCGCGATGGCAATGGGCAAGCCAATCGCCGACCACAGCGAATAACGCCCGCCCACCCAGTCCCAAAAACCGAAGGTGGTGGTGATGCCAAAGGCGCGCGCCGCATCCACGTTCGAGGTCAGCGCCACGAAATGCCGCGCCACATCCACACCGCCACGCGCCTCGAACCAAGCCCGCGCCGAGTGCGCATTGGTCATGGTCTCCAAGGTGGTGAAGGTCTTGGACGCGATCAAGAACAGCGTGCGCGCCGGATCCAGATCGCGCAGCACGCCATCGAGCTCATGGCCGTCAACGTTGGAGACAAAGTGCAGGCGCCGCCTGCTGGACGTGTAAGGCGCCAAGGCGCGCACCGCCATCTGCGGGCCCAGATCCGAGCCGCCGATGCCGATATGAACGATGTCGGTGTAAGCGGCATCCGCGCGCACGCGCTCGGCGTAATCGAGCATGGCGTCCAGCGTGGCCTGCACCTGCGCTCGCTGCTCGGACAGGCCCTGCAGCCCCGCCGGCTCCCACTGCGCGCCCGAGGCCGGATAGCGCAGCAGGTAATGCAACACCGCGCGATCTTCGGTGGTGTTGATCGCCTCACCCCGAAACATGGCATCGCGCTGCGCGGGCAGTGCGCACTGGCGGGCCAGATCGAACAACAAGGCCTGCGACGCAGCGTCGATCAGCCCCTTGGACACATCCGCAAACAGATGCGGCGCGCGCTGGCTGAAGTTGGCAAAGCGGCCCGCATCATGGGTAAAGGCCTGTCGCAGGTCGAAGCTGCGGCCCGTCTGCGCATAGTGCGCTTGCAAGGCGCGCCAAGCCGGCGCCTCGTCACAGCGCACGAACGTGGCAGGCGATGCGGCAGGCGATGACGACCGGTCGGCGGCCATGTCAGACGGCCTTCATCAGGTCTTCGAGCTTGCGCGCGTCGACCACAAAGGCGCGGATGCCCTCGGCCAATTTCTCGGTGGCCATGGCGTCTTCGTTCAAGGCGAAGCGAAAACCCGCCTCGTCAAACCGCACTTCAGCCAGATCCAGCGTGCGCGCATGCGCCGGATCGAGTGCGCGGGTGACGGGCTGATCTTGGGCCACCAATTGGGCCAACAAGTCGGGGCTGATCGTGAGCAGGTCGCAACCCGCCAGGGCCAGCACCTGCCCCGTGTTGCGAAAGCTCGCACCCATCACCTCGGTGGCGATGCCATAACGCTTGTAGTACTGGTAGATCTGGCGCACCGAGCGCACGCCGGGGTCGTTCGCACCGGCCTGCGCGGCTTCGTCCCACTGCGCGCCGGCGGATTTCTTGTACCAGTCGTAGATGCGGCCGACAAAGGGCGAGATCAGTTGCACCTTCGCCTGCCCGCAGGCCACGGCCTGCACGAACGAGAACAGCAAGGTGAGGTTGGTGCGAATCCCCGCTTGCTCCAGGTGAGCGGCGGCCTGAATCCCCTCCCAGGTGGCGGCGATCTTGATCAGGACGCGCTCGCGCGGCACGCCCTCGGCCTGGTACAGCGCGATGATCCGCTCGGCGCGTGCCACGGTGGCCGCGGCGTCAAAGCTCAGACGGGCATCGACCTCGGTGGACACGCGCCCCGGCACATGGCGCAGGATCTCGACACCAAAGCGCACCAGCAGGCGGTCTACCACCTCGTCCAGTGGCTGCTTGCGAAAGCGCTCGACGGTCTGCTGCAACAAAGGCGCGTATTCCGGCTTTTGAACCGCCTTGAGAATCAAGGACGGATTGGTGGTGGCGTCTTGGGGCCGAAACTGCGCGAGTTGGTGGAAGTCGCCCGTGTCGGCCACCACGGTGGTGAACTGCTTGAGCGCGTCGAGTGCATGCATGGCTGAATTATCGGGGGCGAGGCC
The DNA here is from genome assembly GCA_947463025.1 of Comamonadaceae bacterium. Classification (GTDB taxonomy): domain Bacteria; phylum Pseudomonadota; class Gammaproteobacteria; order Burkholderiales; family Burkholderiaceae_C; genus Ramlibacter. The sequence continues at coordinate 2,815 of CANHSE010000122.1, read as the reverse complement.
CCGGTCAGGCGCGACCCGCTGCAAACTTGTGCATCAAATCCAACGTCATTCAGGCCAGAATCCCTCATGAGTTTCGACCTTGTCCTTTTCGGTGGCACTGGCGATCTGGCCTGGCGCAAGCTGATGCCCGCCTTGTTTCAGGCGTTTCGCCATGGCAGCCTGCCGGCGGGGGGCCGCATCCTCGGCGTGGCGCGCGATGCGCTGAGCGACGCGCAATACCGTGACTTCATCCGGGCCCGCTTTGAGCAGGTCGAAGGCGCCAAACGCCCCAGCGCCGAAGAATTCGACCGCTTCGCCGCCCTGCTGACCTATGTGCGCATGGACCTGTCACAGCCCGCCGACTACACGCGCCTGGGGCAGGCACTGGCACAACGCCAGGCGGATACCGTGGTCATGTACCTGGCCACCGCGCCCGCCTTGTTCACCACCGTGTGCGAGCAGCTGGGGGCCGCGGGCCTGAACACGCCGCACACGCGCCTGGTGCTGGAAAAACCCCTGGGGCATGACCTGGCGTCCAACCGCGCCATCAACGACGCCGTACGACGCGTGCTGTCTGAGCGACAGGTGTTTCGCATCGACCACTACCTGGGCAAGCCGGCCGTCCAAAACCTGTTCGCCCTGCGCTTTGGCAACGCCTTGTTCGAGCCCCTGTGGCGGCGCGAGCACATCGACCACATCCAGATCACCATCGCTGAAGACCTCGGCGTGGAGAAGCGCGGCGCCTTCTACGACAGCACCGGCGCGCTGCGTGACATGGTGCAAAACCATGCCTTGCAACTCCTGTGCGCGCTGGCCATGGAGCCGCCGATCAACGCGCATGCCGACGCCATTCGCGACGAAAAGCTCAAGGTGCTGCGCTCGCTGCAGCCCTGGACGCCCCAGACCCTGGAGCAGCATGCGGTCCGCGGTCAGTACGCCGCAGGTCGTGTGGGCGGTGAAGCGGTGGCGGGCTACCTGCAAGAGCCGGGGGTATCGCCCGAGAGCACCACCGAGACCTTCGTGGCCCTGCGCGCCGAGATCGCCAACTGGCGCTGGGCGGGGGTGCCTTTCTACATCCGCACTGGCAAGCGGCTGGCGGCGCGGGATGCGCACATCGTGGTGAACTTTCGCCCGGCACCGCATGCGATTTTTGACACGCCCATGGACGCCGCCAACCGCCTGGTGATCCACCTGCAACCGCGCGATGGGCTGGCGCTGCACCTGCTGGCGCAAGGACAAGACAACCGACAGACGCCGCGCGCCGCCGCCCACACGCTCACCCCGGTCCAACTGGATCTGGACTTCGACAAACGCTTTGGCACCGAGCGGGTCGGCGCCTATGAGCGCTTGTTGCTCGACGTGATCGACGGCCGTCTGAATCTGTTTGTGCGCAGCGACGAACAAGAAGAGGCCTGGCGCTGGGTCGAGCCGCTGCTGCATCACTGGCAGGGCCACGGGCGTGGTCTGCAGCCTTACGCCGCTGGATCCTGGGGACCGATTAGCGACGATCCTCTTGCTCGCTCAATCGAACCGCCCCATACCAGGCGCGCGTGACCGATCGGGTGTTGTCGCTGTCGGTCATGAGGGCCACGCCGCGCAAGGCGCCAGGCGGCTCACCGAAGGCGCGGATGTAGTCGGCGCGTACATCGCGTTCGTAGTCGAGCCAGCGTCCGAGGTGGGTCGCGCCGGATTCCACCACGATCTTGCGGATGCGGCTGGTGCGCGGATTCGTGATCACCTCGCCTGGGGCGCGGCGGTTGCACCACACATACATCAGCGTGGCGTAGGGCATCTCTTCGCCGGTCAGGGTGCGCGCCAGCTCGGACATCATCGTCTCGGCTGGCGTGAAGCGCGAGCGATCGCCATCGAACACCAACACGATGCGCGCGGGCGAATCATCCAAATCGCGACGGGCCAAATCGGCTTGCTCAATCAGCTGCGGCACCATCCAAGAAAAGCGCACGGCCCCCAGCGACTCCGGTGGAACATCCAGACGCAGGCGCTTCATGCTGACCGATGAACGCGCAAGCGCCATCACCGCATCACGGCCGTCCTTGCGCACCTGCACGAACTGGGTGCGGGCCTTGCCCGGAAAGTTCAGCACCTCCCAGTCGGGCGTCGCGGAGCTGCTGTGGGGCTCCGAGCTGCTCACCACCTGGAGCGACGACGCGTGGGGCGCAGGGCCCGAGGCGCAGCCGCCCAGGCCCGCCCCCACCATCGCGGCGGCGAACCAGGCCATGAGTAGGGTCAGTCGGGGCGTCATGATCCGAGATTCGCGCGATGGTAAGACATCCCCAAATCCAGCTCTACCGTACAGACGAGCACCCCTCGGCGACACCTACCGCGGCAGTTCGATACACCCGAGTGGGGAATGCCAAAGACGCTGCCCAAGAAAACATCTTGTTACAAATCAAGCGCTTAGCGCGGCGGCGGTCGGTCGTCCGGTTTCGGCTGAGTTTGAAACACCCTGAGGGGTTTAATCCTCGCCAGAAAAAAGCCTCCGGACCTTGCGATCCGGAGGCTGAATCCACCCAAGAAGAGGTGGAGGAGACAATCCGTGCATGCGAAGTCGGCCGGGGGCGGACTCGATATGCTCGGCCTCAGTATAGCGCGATCGGTGCTGCATTGCAGCACGCTTGGCAGAAAGACCACGAATCAGGAGTGAGTGATGGATTGCACAGTGAGTTGGACGGGCGCCACAGGTGCGCGCTCGGGGATGGGTTTCATGGCCGAGACCGGCAGTGGTCATGTGCTGATGATGGATGGCGCACCCGATGCCGCCAAGCCCGAGAACGGCGGCCAAAACCTGGCGCCGCGCCCCATGGAGACCGTGCTG
>CANHSE010000121.1 GCA_947463025.1 Comamonadaceae bacterium | reverse complement strand
GGGCGCGTGCCGGTTCGCGTGGGCGTGAGCATCGGCGACACCCTGGCCGCCCTGCATGGCGTGATCGGCATCCTGCTGGCCTTGCAGCATCGCCACGCCAGCGGCCAAGGCCAGGTGATCGACGTGGCCCTGTACGAAGCGGTGTTCAACTGCATGGAAAGCCTGCTGCCCGAATACAGCGCCTTCGGTGCGGTACGCGGTGCCGCGGGCAGCGCCCTGCCGGGCATTGCGCCCTCCAATGCCTATCGCTGCCAAGATGGCGCGTATGCCCTGGTGGCGGGCAACGGCGACAGCATCTTCAGGCGTCTCATGACCTTGATCGGGCGCGAGGACCTGGCCCAGGACCCTACTCTGGCCGATAACACCGGGCGCGTGGCGCGGGTCGAAGAACTCGATGCCGCCATCGGCGCCTGGACCGCACAGCGCAGCGTCGAGGACGTTCTGCGCGCACTCGAAGACGCTGAAGTGCCCTCAGGCCGCATCTACACCGTGGCCGATATCGCGGCCGACCCGCATTACCGCGCGCGCGGCATGCTGCACGAGGTGACGATGGACGACGGCAGCACGCTGACCGTGCCAGGCATCGTGCCCAAACTCTCAGCGACGCCGGGCGGTCACCGACGCAACGCGCCCGACATCGGTCAGGACACCGACGCGGTGCTGCGTGAAATGGGCTTAAAACCAGATCAGATCCAGGCCCTGAAGGACCGGGGCATCGTGCAGGCGCGCTAGCGTCGAAAGTAGAACTCGCCCACCACCTGGTCATAGATCGCCGGCACCTGCTCGTGGCCGATGGTGCGGGCGGTTTCCACGACCTCGTTGCGCACATTGCGCACCACCTTGTCCACGCTCAGACCTGGCTTCTGAACTTCCTTCAGAAATACCCGGGTGAACAGACCGTTGCGGTTTTTGTCTGCAGGCCCCACGCGGTCCAGGGCCTGCTGGCCCACGCCCGCCGAGAAGATCACCATCTGCCCCGTGGCAGCGGTGGTGGCAGCCAGCCCGCGCCCGCCGATGCTGCGCCCGGTGGACTTGAAGGGGTTGTCGCGGCAGGCATCGAGAATCGCCAGCGTAAAGCGCGCCTTGCGCTCGGAAAAATCATCGAGCACGCGTTGCAGCGGGATCGATTCATCGCGTACCTGGCCCTCGCTCTCACCCGCGATGTCCACCGGCAGCAGGTAGTTGGCGGGGCCTAACTGCACGCCGTGACCGGCGAAGAAGAACACCACCTCGTCACCGCCTTGCACCTGGTCGGCAAACACCCGCAGCATGCGCTTCATCGCGCGCTCGCTCAGGTCCAAGCCCAGGGTGACCTCATACCCCAAGGACCGGAACTGGTCGGCCATCGCGCGCGCGTCCTCGCGGGCATTGACCAGCGCTTGCACGCTCTTGTAGCTGTCGTTGCCGATCACCAGGGCGCGCTTTTTCGCGGATCCGGCGGCTGCGGGGGTGGCTGCGGACACACGTGCAGGCGTCGGCGCAGCGATGGCCACGGGGGGCGATGCGGGCACGGCCACCGGTGCCACAGCTGCCACCGGCGTCACCACGGCCGGTACGGGCGCTTCGACCTGCGCGGGCAAGGGCGCCGCCGCCTGCACGATCTCCGGCGCGATCAGCGCCAGGTTGTCACGCGCGGCGCGGCGCTGCGCGGGACTGCGCTCAGAAGAATCAGCCAGGCTGCGGTACAAGGACGCGGCCCGCGCGTCATCGCGCGGTACGCCGTAGCCGTTCTGGTGCATCCAGGCCAGGTTGTGAATGGCAGCAGGGTCCTGGGCCTTGGCCGCCAGGTCGATCCAGAACGCCGCTTCCTCCAAGTCCACGGGGATCTCCGAAGGACATCCCAGCAGGTACAGGTAACCCAGTTGCGAGGGCACCCGGCCGCCGAGGATTCGCAGACCCATGGCCCCTTGATCACGGCTCGCGTTGGCCCGGGGACGCAGCAGCGTGTTGGCATACGCGCAATTGGGTACCTCGGCCCCCAGGGGATCGACCAAGCGGGTAGCGGGCTGGGCCAGGCGGGCCTTGAGGGCCAGTTGCTGGTTCACATACGCCTCGATCCGCGGCACGTCTGCTTTTTGCGCAGTGGTGGGGTCCAGCCTGGCATCGATATCACGCCGGCGCTTGAATCCGTCTTCACAGATCTTCTGGAATTGCGCTTGAAGGTCTCGATTGGTCGTCTCATAACGGGGTTTATCGTTGTCGAACTTCCCGCAAAACGCCATCTTGTTCTCTGCGTCGTACACGATGCCGTCGCCATCGCGCTCACCCTTGTCATTGAAGGTGCCGATGTAGGTCATGAGCTCGGTCTTGCTCCCGGATCCAAACAATCCTGTGGTGTAGGAGATGAAGTACTTACGCTCGCCCTTGACCTGCTGCTCGTTGCGGTACTCCCCCACGAAGCTGGTGCCATCCGAACGGGTGGTCAGCCCCTGGCCGGTGAGCTTGCCTTCTCGAAAGTAGCCCACGGTCTTGATCTCAAGCTCCTTGCCGTCGGCCTGCTTGAAGGGCGTGATCTTGCCGTCCTTGTCCTTGACGTAGAAGAGTCCAAAGCGCACACCGCGGCCATGCGGCAGGCCTTTTTCGAACTCGCCCCGATAGGTCCGAGGCGAATCGCCCACCGTCACCTGCGTCTCGCCCACGCACTGACTCCAGGCGGCCACATCGGTGCCCGCGCAGGGCGGAAGGTTGGTGATGCGGCCATGCGCCATGAGCGACAGGCTCGCAGCGGCAATCGCTGCCGCGTAGTGTTTCCAGTGGGGTGTCATATCGGTTCGCATCGCCTCAGTCAGACAGCCTCAGGTCGGCCGTGTCGATTTCGTCGTCTTTTTGATCTGGAGTTTAGCGAAGCGCCGAGAGACAGCTGACCCGAGGGATTCTGACTAGGCCAGGGCTATTGCCTCGACTTCCAGTGCGCACCCGTAATGCAGAACCGGCACGGGCACCACCGCGCGGGCGGGCCGCGCCGCACCCGCCCACTGCGCGTAAATCGCATTGAAGGCAGGCCACAGCGCGATATCGGTGACATACACGCGCACTTGCAGTAACTGGCTGATCGAGCTGCCAGCGCCCTGCAACGCCGTTGCCACATTGGCAAGCACCTGCTGTACCTGCACCTCGAACGGTGCGTCATGAAGCACGGTGCCGTCTGGCGCCACCGGCAACTGCCCAGAGATGAAGACCAAGCCTGCGCCGCGGGTCGCATGGCTGTAGTGCCCACGGGGTGTTGCCATGCCCGCGGGCTCAAAGAGGGTGGGAGGGGTGTGATCGCTCATGGTGCGCCTTGTGTGATGGGTGAATGATCGGCCGCAGGCGCCACCCGGGCGCCGTCAATACCGTGTCGAACCAGTGCGCGGGCGACGAAGCCGTCCGCCTTCATGTCTTCAATGAAAAGCCGTACGACAGCCAGCGCCTCATCGCTGCGGTCCGCGGGCACGCCCATCGCCTGCTGGATGATCATGAAATTGCCGGGTAGCAGCCGCAGGCCGGCGAATCGGTCGCAATCGGCCAGTAACTGCTGGCGCACCCCAGCCGCCACGTCTGCGCCCGTGCGTAAAAACTCGTCAACAACGGTGGGCGATGTCGCAGCCCGCTCGATCGTGGCCTGCTGGAGCTCGCGCGTGAGATACAGGTCGTAGGCGCTGCCCTTGCCCACCACCACCCGATGGCCGGCGACATCGACCTCGCCCATCGTCTTCAGGGGCGAGTCCTGCCTGACCAGGTACGCGCCCTCGATCAACACATAAGGCGGGGTGAATCGCAGTTGGGCCGCCCGCGCTGGGTCCAGCGCGAAGAAGCCGACATCCGCCTTGCCACGCGCCACGGCTTCGACCGACTTGCCGGCGCTATCAAACACCACGGGTTCCAGCGCCACGCCAAGCCGGCCCGCCAGCGCACGCGCAAGGTCTACGGAGACGCCACGCGGTTCATCCTGCGGCGTCGCCCGCGAAGCCAGCACCGGATTGCCCAGGTTGATCGACACACGCAGGGCCCCCTGGGGGGCCAGCTGCTTCAAGAGACCGGGCTTCATGTCATTGGATTCCCACATTGCGGCACTGTCGTACAGTCACGCCATGCCCAGAGCTATGCCCCCACTGAGCGCCCTGCTTGCCTTTGAGGCCACCGCGCGCCACCAAAGCTTTACCCGCGCGGCGACCGAGCTGCAGCTGACGCAGACAGCCATCAGCCACCGGATCAAGGAGCTGGAAAGCCTGCTTTCGGTGCAGCTGTTCACCCGTAAACAGAATACGACCCGCCTCACCGACGAGGGCCGTACCTACCTCGAATGCATCCGCCCGGCGCTGGCTCAGATTGCTGCTGCAACCGAGAGCGTGTCCTCTGTCCACGACAACCGACTGACCATCGCCTGCCTGAGCGGCTTCGCTGCCAAGTGTTTGCTCCCCGCGCTGCGCCACTTCCGACAGCACCACCCTCAGTTCGAGCTGCGTCTGACGCCACTGGCACCGACCGATCGACTCGAACAGCGCGAATTCGACGTGGCCATCTGGCATGGTGTAGACCACTGGCACGACTTCGACTCGGAACGCATCGCCGACGAAGAGATTTTTCCTGTCTGCGTACCAGCGCTGCTGCGCGAAGGTGCGCCCCTTCGCACCCCTGCAGACCTGGCGCAGTACCCCATTGTGCGTACCGTCTCTCCCATCATCACGGACGACTGGCCGGTTTGGCTTCAGCACGCTGGCTACGAGCAGGTGGCCTCCACCAGCGAGATTTACTGCGCCACGCTGTCGTTCTCGATGAACGCGATTTTGGAGGGCTTGGGCGTCGGGATCGGCCGGTCTCTCCTGGTGCGCGAGGATTTGGCCGCCGGCCGTCTGGTTGCGCCCTTCGGCCTGCGCTGCGTCTCTCCCGCCGGCTACCAGGTCATGAGCCGGCCGGAACGATCGGCCCTGCCGAAGGTCCGGCTTTTCAAGCAATGGTTGCTGGCTTACTTCGCACAGTTCTGACACGCCTTACTCGGCGCGGATCTTGCCGTCTCGCACCACGTCCTTGTAGCGCGCTGCATCCCTGCGGATGCGGTCCGCGAAGGCGGCAGACGACATGCCACCGACTTCCGCACCCGCGTCGGCGAATCGCTTCCTGACATCCGGCTCGGCCAGGATCTTCGCGACCTCGGTCTGCAGCTTCGCCAAGATGTCCGCGGGGACGCCCTTGGGCGCGAACAGGCCCACCCAGTTGGAGGCATCGACGTTCTTCACGCCCGCCTCGTTCGCTGGCACCCAATCCCTGTTGTAGGCCGCGCGCTTGGCAGTCGTCAGACCCAGCACCTTGACGCGTCCGGACTGCACATGGGGCATCACGGCGGGAATGGCGACGACGCCCAGGGACACCTCGCCAGCCGCGACGGCGGCGACCGCAGGCGCGCCGCCCTTGTAAGGGATGTGCGTGAGCTTCGCACCGGACTCGATCGAGAACCACTCGCCAGCCAAGTGGTTGATGCTGCCGTTGCCCGGCGACGAGAAGGACAGCTTGCCGGGATCCTTCTTCGCGGCGGCCACGAGCTCCTGGAGGGTGTTGTAAGGCTCCTTCGCATTCGCCACGATCAGCATCGGGGTGTCGCTGATCATCGTGATGGGGGCAAAGTCACGATCGAGGTCATAGGGCACGTTCGGGAACAGCGCGGGGTTGACCGCGAACTCGCCGGTGTGCGCCGTCAACAGCGTGTAGCCGTCCGGGGCGGACTTGGCGACCTGCGTCACCGCGATGAAGCCGTTGCCACCCGGCCGGTTCTCCACCACGAAATTCCATCCCAGTCGCTCGGTCATCTTCTGCGTCAGGATCCGGGCTGTGACATCGACCACGCCGCCGGGTGCGAAGGGCACCACCACCCGAATGGGGCGCGCGGGATAGTCCTGCGCTTGGGCCACCGCCGTGCCAGCGATAAAGGGCTGGGCCAGTAAAGCAGAACCCGCCAGGACGAGGGCGCGGCGAGAAAAGATCCCGTTCTTCATGTCATCTCCTTAAAGCGTCTTGAAGTCCAAGCCTTTGCGGCTCGGGTGGGATGCTCGGCCACAAAACCGCTGCGGTCAAATGAGTTATTTGGCTGTCAGTCATTAAAACTTCTCATGTGAGTGCGTGCCAGCCCTTGTACCAGTAGGGGGTCATGAGCCGTTTTCATCAGCACCCCGTAAATTTCTCGTTGGACGTGAGCGCTAGCCGGTCCAACAATGCGGCTCCATGACCTCCGAAGCCGCCCCCGCCACGCTGCGTGCCGACGACGGCGCCACCCTGGCTTACCACGTACGCCAGGCCGCACCCGAGGCCCCGGTGATCGCCCTCGTGCACTCGCTAGGGATGGACCACCGCTTCTGGGACCCTGTCGCCCAGCGAGTGGCGCATCGGAGCACGGTGGTGACCATCGACGCGCGGGGGCACGGCCGTTCGGGCCTGGGCAAGGCGCCCTGTACCGCGCAGCGCATGGCCCAGGACCTGCTGGCGGTGCTGGACCATCTACAGATACCTCGCGCCGTCATCGGCGGCGTGTCGATGGGCGGCTGCGTCGCCTTGCAGTTCGCCGGCAGCTATCCGCAACGGACACAGGGCCTGGCGCTTATTGACACCACGGCCTGGTATGGCCCCACAGCGCCCAAAGACTGGGAAGACCGTGCCTTGAATGCCCAGACCCACGGCCTGGCCTCGATGATCGACTTTCAGCAAACGCGCTGGTTCAGCGACAGCTTTCGCACCCACAACCCGCAGGTCGTGCAAGCGGCCATCGACACCTTCCTGGCCAATGACATGCCGGGCTATATGGCTGCCTGCCGCTTGCTGGGCGCCTTCGATGGCCGCGCGCTGCTGGCTGACATTCACATTCCGACCTGGGTGCTGGTGGGCGATGAAGACTATGCGGCGCCGCTCGCCATGGCCCAGGCCCTTCACGACGGGATCGCCGGCTCACGCATGGAAGTGATCCCAGGGGGTCGCCATCTGACCCCCCTAGAAGTCCCCGATCGGGTCGCCGCCGCCCTGCTCGATCTCTGCACACAGGTGCCTCAATGATCCCTTTTGAATTTCTCCTTCCCTATTCGCTCGAGGAGGCACTGTCCCTGCTCGATCCGGAAGATCCCGGCATCCGGCCGGTGGCGGGCGGGACGGCCGTCATGCTGATGATGAAGGCGGGCGTGCTGCGCCCGACGCGGCTGGTGAGCCTGCACAAGATCGGCGCGCGTCATGCCGCGATCGAAGTCCACGCCAATGGCGAACTGGTGATCGGCGGCCAGGCCAAGCTCGCAGACATCGAGCGCCACCCGGGCGTTCGTGCCGGCTGGCCGCTGCTGGCGCAGGCGCTTCGGGGCGTGGCCAATGCGCGGGTGCGCAGCGTCGCCACCTTGGGCGGCTGCATCAGCCATGCCGACCCGCACCTGGACATGCCACCCGTGCTCTCGGCGCTTGACGCCCACATCGCCATCACCGGACCCCAAGGCACGCGCAGGGTGCGCGCCGAAGATTTCAGCACTGGCTATTACGAAACCGTGGTCCGGCGCGATGAACTCGTCACCGGAATCTCTGTGCCCCCCCAGGCGGGCCCTGGCGCCTACCTGAAGATGACCACGCGTGCCGCCCACGACTGGCCCGCGTTGGGGGTTGCCGTAGTCTTGAAAATGAACGACGGGCAGGTCCAGCGCGCCAGCGTATTCACCGGAGCCGCCACTGATCGACCGACCCGGCTGCATCAGGCGCAGTCAGTGCTCGAGCGGCGCGGCCTGGACGCCAACGCTCTGCGCGCGGCGGCCGAAGCCGCGATCGTCGAAGCCCCGCTGATGGGTGATGCCCACGGGTCGGCCGCCTACAAGGGCCAATTGCTGAAAACCGCCCTGCCGCGGGCCATCGAAGCGGCGCTGCGTCGCAGCCGGAGCCACGCATGAACGACACGAACACTCCCCAGCG
>CANHSE010000120.1 GCA_947463025.1 Comamonadaceae bacterium | reverse complement strand
CTGACCATCGGCATCTTGTTCGGGATTTACTCGTCGGTGTTTGTGGCCGCGGCCATCGCGATGTGGCTGGGCATCAGGCGTGAAGATCTGATCAAGGCCCCGCCGCGCAAGGACGATCCGAACGACCCCAACGCGGGCGCGTCGGTTTAAAAATCAGCGGCTAGTGGGCCAGCCGGCCCTCGGTGTCGTCGCACAGCTCGTCGAGGATCAGGGCGTCGGGCTCTTCGCCGAAGCTCCAATAGACCATCAGCACGATGATCTTGAGCGCGTCTAGCGCCATCGGGTTGCCCGAGGCCGCCATCGCGCGGTCGATCACGATCTCGCGCATTGGCGCCGGCAGCACGCCGGCCGATTCCAGGAAGGACAGGAAGCCCAGGCACTGCGCGCCCAGATGGTCTTGCTCGGCGACGGAGTAGACCCGTAGGCTGTGTGCAGACTGCTCCTGCAAGGCAAAGGCGGGCGCCTCGTCGGGCACGCTCGCAGGGGCGGGGGACAGCTTGATCGATTGCGCTGCGAAGTTCAGGCCGTCGAGCCAGACCAGCGCATCGTGGATTTCTTCGGCTTCGAAGCCGTGGGCGCTGAGTTTGCGTCCGAGTTGCTGCAACTCGGGACACGCATCGCCTCGCCAGTAGTTTTCGTAAACAAACACCAGCACTTCAAACATGGGTCCAATATAGCCCAGAAGAGGGGGGTGTCGGCAAGTCCCTTTTGTGATGCGGGGGTTGCCTGTCTCACGCGCGCGCGATCTGCTGGTACAGCCCCCCGGGCAGACGGGCCACCGTCCCTTGCAACTCCAGGGCGAGCAGGCGCGCCAACAGGCTGGCGGTGTCCAGGCCCGTACGTGCGCACAGGGCGTCGAGTGTCACCGGGTCATGGCCCAGGGCCTGCAGCAGGGAATCTTCGGGCGTGCCGGCTGCAGCCTCGTGCGAGGGCGAAGGGTCGGGCGCGGGGGCCGTGGCGGCCAGGGGCAATTCGTCCAGCACGTCCTGGGCGGTTTCCACCAGCTTGACGCCCTGCTTGATCAGGGCATGGCAGCCGCGTGATTGGGGTGCATGGATGGAGCCTGGGATCGCAAACACCTCGCGACCCTGTTCGGCCGCCAGGCGCGCGGTGATCAGCGATCCCGATTGCACGGCCGCTTCGACCACCAGGGTGCCACGCGCCAGCGCCGACAGGATGCGGTTGCGGCGCGGAAAATTCTCGGACAGCGGCGGGGTTCCTAGCAGGTACTCGCTCAGGACCAGGCCTCGCGCGGCGATACGGCTGGACAGCGCCGCATGCTGCGCGGGATAGACGCGGTCCAGGCCCGTGCCCACCACGGCCAGGGTCAGCAGGCGCGGCGCCGCGTCGCCGTGATCGGCCGACACGTTCGGCATCGCCTCCAGCGCGCCTTCGTGGGCTGCCGCATCGATGCCCAGCGCCATCCCCGAGACCACGCACCAGCCCGCCTGCACGAAGCTGCGCGCGAACTGCCTGGCATTGAGCGCGCCTTGCGCGGTGGGGTTGCGACTGCCCACGATGGCGATGCCCTCGGGCCACACCAGCGGCCCGGGCGCGGACAGGGCCTGGCCCATCGCGTACAGCAGCAGGGGCGGATCCTCGGTGTGCAGCAGCCCCGGGGGATAGTCGGCGTCGGCCAGCGTCAGCACGCGGCGATGCCCATCGCCTTGCGCCAGCCATTGCCAGGTGGCCTCGACCTGGTCGGCCAGGGCGGGCGGCTCGGTCTGCAGGGCCTGCACCTGTGCCCGCGAGACGGTATCGCGCAGGGCCGCGGCATCGGCCGCAAAGATGCGCGCGGGTAGCCCAAAGGCTGCCAGCAGGCGGCGCGCAGCGCCCAGGCCCACCTGCGGCGTGAGGGCCAGGCGCAGCCAGCCAGCGAGTTCGTCGCGGTCCATGGCGCTCACCGCGGAAGGACCACGCGGTCGCCCACCCTCACCCCGTCGGCCGTCTCGAGGATCAAGGCGTAGGACAAACGGTCAAAGGTGCGAAACACCATCAGCAGGCCGTTGCGCTCGTCGGGCAGCTGGATACGTTCGGGTTGGCCTGGCGCGGTGCGATCCGGCAACGGCGCGCCGCTCTTGATCAGGGCCAGCACATGGCCGCTGGCGAGGCCGTCGGCGCTGCCTTTGTTGATCACCACCACCTGGTTCTGGCCGGCCATGCCCACGGCATGGCCATACATCGAGGCGACGCGCCCGCCCTCCAGGGGGACTTGTGGCGCGTGTGGCACGTAGCGGGGGAAGTCACGCGGGGGCTCGGGCAGCAGGCGGTCGCCGGCACGGATTTCTTCGCGGGCGGCCACGATGTCCAGGACGGCGGGCATGGGCAGGCCGTCCGCCGTCGCCTGCCGGCCCTGCGGCCGCAGCAAGAGGGCGCGGCCGATGGACTGGGCCTCGTACCCCAGCACCGCGCCGGTGGTGGGGTCGTGCAGGGCCCGTGCCTCGCGAAAGATCCGCAGGACCGCGCCGGGGCCCGGCTCGGCGTCCACCGCGGAGCCTGCCGGGCCGCGGGCATAGGCGCGATCGCCGCGCGTGATCAGCACGCGGCCCTCGGGCGCCGCCACGATGCGGGGCGCCTGCTGGAAGGCCGCGTCATCGACGATCAGGGGTTCGACCAGAAAGGGCTCGATCCGATGGGGCTCCAAGGCGGGCAGGGTCGCCTGCGGCATCAATTGCACCCGCACGCGAGGCGACAGGCGCAGGGGCGTCGGCGGCTCGCCATCCGCGGCAGACTCGGTGCGGGCTGCCCCGGCAGGGGCCGCGGGGGACTGCGCCCAGGCCGCGACGAGGCATCCGCTCAGAATCAAGCCCAGGGCCTGAAAAATAGACTTTTGGTGTCGATGGGTCATGAAGTGATCGCCGATAATTAATTCTTAGAAATTAATTGTGCGCCAGCCCATCGCGTCGGGCAATGTGCGGGCACCGGCCCGCGCAGGGGATGCGATCGATGGAGGACAATCGGCGTCATCCCACCTGCCACACCGGTATTCCCATGGCTGTTCTTCCCATCCTTGTCTACCCCGATCCCCGTCTGCAGACCGTCGCCAAGCCGGTGACGGCTGTCGATGCGCGCGTGCGCCAGTTGGTGGCCGACATGCGCGAGACCATGTACGAATCCCAGGGCATCGGCCTGGCGGCCACGCAGGTGAACGTGCACGAGCGCGTGATCGTCATCGACGTGTCCGAGAAGCGCGACTCGCCCATCACCCTGATCAATCCCGAGATCGTCTGGGCCAGCGACGAACGCCGCTCGGGCGAGGAAGGCTGCTTGTCGGTGCCGGGCATCTATGACGGGGTCGAGCGGTCCGTCGCCGTCAAGGTGCGCGCCCTCGATGAGAACGGACAAGAACACACGCTCGAGGCCCAAGACCTGCTGGCGATCTGCATCCAGCACGAGATGGACCACCTGCAAGGCAAGGTCTTCGTCGAGTACCTGTCCCTGTTCAAGCGCACGCGCATCAAGACCAAGTTGATGAAGGCGCAGCGCGAGACGGTGCGCGCCTGATCGCCGTCGTGGAGTCACACCTTTGATGGGGGCGCCCCTGCGCGTCATCTTTGCGGGCACGCCCGAGTTCGCCCGCGCGGCGCTCGAGCGCCTGCACGCGGCGGGTCATGTGATCGCGCTGGTCATGACCCAACCCGATCGCCCCGCGGGCCGTGGCATGAAGCTGCAGGCCTCGCCGGTCAAGCAGTACGCCCAAGCCCAGGGGCTGCCCGTGGCCCAGCCCTTGGGTCTGCGGCTGCAAGGCAAGTACCCCCAAGATGCCCAGGCGGCCCAGGCCGCCATCGCCGCCGCGCAGGCCGATGTCATGGTGGTGGCCGCCTACGGTCTGATCCTGCCGCAGTGGGTGCTGGACGCGCCGCGATGGGGCTGCCTGAACCTTCATGCGTCGCTGCTGCCTCGCTGGCGCGGCGCCGCGCCGATCCACCGCGCCATCGAAGCGGGCGACGCCGAGACGGGCATCACCGTCATGCAAATGGACGCGGGCCTGGACACCGGCGACATGCTGCAGGTGCAGCGCTTGCCGATCGAGCCGACCGACACCACCACCACCCTGCACGACAAGCTGGCCGATCTTGGCGCGCGCATGATCGTGGACGCGATGCCGCTTGTGGCCGCTGGCACTCTGGTGCGCACACCGCAGCCCGAAGACGGCGTGACCTACGCGCACAAGATCGAAAAATCCGAGGCCGAGGTGGACTGGTCGCTGCCGGCCCCCGCGATCGAGCGGCGGCTGCGTGCCTTCGATCCCTTCCCTGGCGCCACCAGCAGCCTGCAGGGCGAGGCCGTCAAGCTGTGGCGCGCGCACTGCGAAGCCGCACCTGCGGGTACGTCAGCCGGCACGATCCTGGCCGTCGACGCGGCGGGCGTGCACGTGGCCTGCGGCGAGGGCGCCCTGTGCCTGACGCAGCTGCAACGCGCGGGCGGCAAGCGTTTGGCGGCCGCTGATTTCCTGCGGGGCTTTCCGCTCGCGCCGGGCCAGCGCTTTGGAGCGGCGGCCTGATGTTCTGGCTCGCCCACCTGCGCGCCCACCCCGAGTTTCGCGCCGGCCTGCGTGAGATGGTGCCCCAGGCCACCGGCACCGCGATCTGGGGCCTCATGACCGGGGTGGCGATGGTCAAGTCCGGCCTGTCGGTGATCGAGGCCTTGGCCATGACCTTCCTGGTGTACGCCGGCAGCTCGCAGCTGGCGGCCCTGCCGCTGCTGGTGGCGGGCGCACCGGCCTGGGTGATCCTGGCCACGGGTTTTTGTGTGAACCTGCGCTTTGTCGTTTTCAGCCTGCATCTGCGTTCGTACCTGATGCACCTGCCGCCGCTACGCCGCGCGGTGGCGGCCTACCTCACGGCCGATCTGAGCTACGCGTTGCACACCCACCGCTACCCGCAGCCGCCCCAGGACGACGCCGAGCGTCAGGCCCAGGAGGCCTATATGGCCGGCCACATCTGCACCATCTGGGTCAGCTGGATGGTGGCCAGCACCCTGGGTATCGTGCTGGCGAATGCGGTGCCCACCACTTGGGGCCTGGGCTTTGCCGGCATCTTGTGCCTCGTGAGCATTTCCTGCGCGCTGGCCTCGACCCCGATGCGCGTGCTTGCGGCGGCGGTGGCGGGCGCGACGGCCGTGGCGGCCTATGCCTTTCCCTTGCGCCTGAACATCGTGGTGGCCATCGGCGTGGCCGTGCTCGTGTGCATGACCCTGGAGCAGCGCCTGAAGCCCGCAGCGGGTGTGGGCGGGCGTGCGTCATGACCGATCTCTGGACGATGGCGGTGATCGTGGGCCTGGCGGTGGTGACTGTCATCACGCGCGGCTTTTTCGTGTTTTCCAGCCGCCCCTGGCGCCTGCCACCCTGGGTCGAACGCGGCTTGCAGTACGCGCCCATCGCGGCGCTGACCGCCGTGGTGGTGCCTGAGGTGGTGATGACCCAAGGCCATTTGATCGCCACCTGGCAGGACGCCCGCATTTTTGGCGCGGCCGCCGGCATGGCCATGTTCTTCTGGCGTCGCAACACCTTGTTGACCATCGTCGCGGGCATGGTCGTTTACCTGCCCTTGCACCTGGGGCTGGGCTGGTAAGTCCGGTGGAGTCTTAGGCTTCCTAAAATCCTTGGCCATGAACATCCTTCGCTTTTCCGATTTGTGCGCCCAGGGCCAGGCTCGCGGGCAACGCGTCTTCATTCGTGCCGACCTGAACGTGCCCCAGGACGATGCCGGCCGCATCACCGAAGACACCCGCATCCGCGCCTCTATTCCCTGCATCCGCATGGCTCTGGACGCGGGTGCAGCGGTCATGGTCACCTCGCACCTGGGCCGTCCCACCGAGGGCGAGTTCAAGCCCGAAGACTCGCTGGCCCCAGTCGCCCAGCGTTTAGGTGAATTGCTCGGGCGTGAAGTGCCGCTGCGCGCGAATTGGGTCGATGGCGTGCAGCTTGCGCCCGGCCAAGTGGTCTTGCTGGAAAACTGCCGCGTGAACAAGGGCGAGAAGAAGAACGACCCTGCGCTGGCCCACAAGATGGCGGCCCTGTGCGACATCTTCGTGCACGATGCCTTTGGCACCGCGCATCGCGCCGAGGCCTCCACTTATGGCATCGCGCAGTTCGCGCCTCGGGCCTGCGCCGGCCCGCTGCTGGCCGCCGAGATCGACGCGATCAGCCAGGCCCTGGCCCACCCCAAGCGCCCGCTGGCGGCCATCGTGGCCGGCTCCAAGGTCTCGACCAAGCTCACCATCCTGAAGTCGCTGGCCGACAAGGTCGATCAGTTGATCGTGGGCGGCGGCATTGCCAACACCTTCATGCTCGCGGCCGGTCTGCCGATTGGCAAGTCACTGGCCGAGGCCAGCTTGGTGGACGAGGCCCGCGCCGTGATCGCCGCCATGAAGGCGCGCGGCGCCGAGGTGCCGATCCCCACCGACGTGGTGGTGGCCAAGACCTTCGCCGCCGACGCACCCGCCACCGTGAAAGCGGCCACCGACGTGGCCGATGACGACCTGATCCTGGACATCGGGCCGCAGACCGCCCAGAAGCTGGCCGACCAGCTGCGGGCAGCGGGCACTATCGTCTGGAACGGGCCGGTGGGCGTGTTCGAGTTCGAGGCCTTCTCGCACGGCACGCAGGCCATTGCGCAGGCCATCGCGCAGTCGTCCGCCTTCAGCATTGCGGGCGGCGGCGACAC
This sequence comes from Comamonadaceae bacterium, assembly GCA_947463025.1. Classification (GTDB taxonomy): domain Bacteria; phylum Pseudomonadota; class Gammaproteobacteria; order Burkholderiales; family Burkholderiaceae_C; genus Ramlibacter. The sequence goes on along the minus strand of CANHSE010000120.1, from coordinate 1,350 downwards.
GCTGGCGGCCATCGCCAAGTACGGCATCGAAAAGGACGTGGGCTACATCTCCACCGGGGGCGGCGCCTTCCTGGAGGTGCTGGAAGGCAAGACGCTGCCAGCCTTCGAGATCCTGGAAAAGCGCGCGAAGGGCTGAGAGCGCGCCCCAGTGCGCGCCCCAGGGGTTGGGGCTGCGCCGGGCGTGTGAGAATGCTGGGTCACTCCGACCTGCCAGACAAGGAAGTTCCATGGCCCGTCGCGCCACCAAGATCGTCGCCACCCTCGGCCCCGCCTCCAGCGATCCCAAGCTGCTCGAAGACATGATCCGCGCCGGCGTCAACGTCGTGCGTCTGAATTTCAGCCATGGCAAGGCGCAGGACCATATCGACCGCGCCCGCCTGGTGCGCGAGGTCTCACAGCGCGCCGGCCGCGAGGTGGCCATCATGGCTGACCTGCAGGGCCCCAAGATCCGCGTGGGCAAGTTCGCCGACGGCAAGGTGATGCTCGAGCCCGGCAAAAAATTTGTCCTCGATGCCTCGCGCGCGCAGCCCGGTGACCTCGACGGCGTGGGCCTGGACTACAAGGAGTTGCCCCGCGACGTGAAGGCTGGCGACGTGCTCCTGCTCAATGACGGCCTGATCGTGCTCACAGTCGATGCCGTCAAGGGCGAACAGGTGCACACCACCGTCAAGCTCGGGGGCGAGCTGTCCAACAACAAGGGCATCAACAAGCAAGGTGGCGGGCTCACGGCGCCCGCGCTCACCGCCAAGGACATGGAGGACATCCGCACCGCCATGAGCTTCCAGGCTGATTACGTGGCGGTGAGCTTTCCCAAGAACGCCACCGACATGGAAATGGCGCGCCAGCTTTGCAATGTGGCGGCCGCCGAGTACGGCCACAAGCCCGGCCTGATCGCCAAGATCGAGCGGGCCGAGGCCATTCCCAACCTCGAGTCCATCTTGAAGTCCAGCGACGGCATCATGGTGGCACGCGGCGACCTAGCGGTCGAAGTGGGCAATGCGGCGGTGCCGGCCTTGCAAAAACGCATGATTCGCCTGGCCCGCGAGCATGACAAGGTGGTGATCACTGCCACCCAGATGATGGAATCCATGATTTCCAACCCGGTGCCCACGCGCGCCGAGGTGAGCGACGTGGCCAACGCGGTGCTCGATGGCACCGACGCGGTCATGCTCAGTGCCGAGACGGCTTCGGGCAAGTACCCGCTGGAGACCATCGTCGAGATGGCCAATATCTGCGCCGAGGCCGAGCGCGCCGAAGACACCAAGCTCGATGCCGACTTCACCGGCATGAGCTTTCATCGCATCGACCAGTCCATCGCCATGGGCGCGCTGTTCACCACGCACCACCTGG
>CANHSE010000119.1 GCA_947463025.1 Comamonadaceae bacterium | reverse complement strand
GAGCAGGTTCAACTGTTTGCGGACGCCACGGGCGACCACCAGTGGATTCATCTCGATGTCGAGCGCGCTCGTGCCGGCCCCTTTGGCGCACCGATCGCCCATGGTTTTCTGACCCTGGCCTTGCTCCCAAGGTTCTTTCAACTGTGCGTTCGCGCGCCTCGGGTCCGCATGTCGGTGAACTACGGCCTGAACAAGGTGCGCTTTCCCGCGCCCGTGCCAGTGGGCAGTCGCCTGCGCGGGCGCATCAAGCTCGTGGCCTGCGACCCGCTCGAGGGCGGTGGCGTGCAGATCACCTGGGGCGTGACCGTCGAACGCGAAGGCAGCGACAAACCGGTGTGCGTGGCCGAGACGCTGACCCGCTGGTTTGACTGAAGCGCGCGCTAGCTCGCCCCACCAAAGCCGTTTTGCCGCCAGGCCTCGAACACCGTCACCGCCACCGCGTTGGACAGGTTGAGGCTTCGTTGGCCTGATCGCATCGGCAGGCGCAGCCTTTGTGCGGGCGCGAAGGACTCGCGCAACTCGGGCGCCAGGCCACGCGTCTCGGCGCCGAACACCAGCCAGTCGCCGGGCTCGAAGGCCACCGCATGCACGGCACGCGTGCCATGCGTGGTCAGCGCGAACATCCGCGTGGGCGCGGGCTGCTCGGCCTGCACGAAAGCGGCCCAGTTGGCATGGCGGCGCACCTCGGCCCACTCGTGGTAATCGAGCCCGGCGCGGCGCATGAGGCGATCTTCCATCGAGAACCCCAGGGGTTCGACCAGATGCAGGGTGCAGCCAGTGTTGGCGGCCAGGCGGATCACATTGCCCGTGTTGGGCGGGATTTCGGGTTCGACCAGAACGATGTGGAACATGGCGGGCGGATTCAGCAGTCGTCGGTGCGTGCCAGCACCAGGGCGCCCACGCTGGCTGCGCCGGCGCGGCGCAGGGCGAGAGCGGCCGCTGACAGCGAGGCACCGCTGGTCATCACGTCATCGACCAGCAGCAGGTGCGCGCCGCGCAGGGCCGATGCGCGCGCCGGGTCGACGACGAAGGCGCCGGCCACATTGCCCAGGCGGTCGCTGCGGTCCAGGGTGGTTTGCGGCGCGGTCTCGCGCCAACGCAGCAGGCTGCTTGCGTCTACCTTGGCCGGGGCCAGGCGCCGGGCGAGTTCCAGGGCCTGGTTGTAGCCTCGCTGGGCCAGGCGGCGCGGGCCCAGGGGCAGGGGCAGCACGCGGTCGGCGGCCTGCACCGCCCGGTCCGCGCCGGGCGTGGCGCGCATCAGGTGGGCAAAGGTGGGGGCCCACCCCGGTTCGGCCCGGAACTTGAAGCGCGCGATCAGATCGGGCCAGGGAAAGGCGTAGGCCAGCGCGGCGTGGCAGCGGTCCAGGGCGGGCGGGGTGCGGCGGCAGTCGTCGCAGGTGCCCGGTGCGTGGACCGCGCGGGCGCAACGCACGCAGCGCGTCACGGGGGTGGCGAAGTGCTGCAGGCAGGCGTCGCACACCGGGCGCGCCGGCCAGGTGTGGCAGACCTCGCAGCGGGCGGGCAGGCGTGCGGCGAGGGCTTCGAACCAGGCGTGCAGCATGGGGCTCAATATACTGGCGCGCGCTGCCGCCGGCGGCGATGTCCCCTTGCTGGCTGTCTCTTCGTGCCCCAACGCCCACCTTCCATCGACCCCGTCGCCGCCCAGGCCTGGCAGCGCCGCGCGCCCGCGCGCACGCCCTGGTTGCACGAGGAGGTGGCGCGGCGCATGCAGGAGCGGCTCGAGTGGATCCGCCTGCACCCGCAGGTCTGGGCGCACTGGGAGCCGGTGCGCAGCGGCCAAGCGGCCCAGCCCCTGCTGGCGGCCCGCTATCCGAAGGCGCAGTGCCTGCTGGTGGAGGACCAAGCCCTGCGGGCGCGGCATGCCGCCCGTGCGCTGGTACCCGCCTGGTGGCGACGCTGGCGCACCCCGGCTCCTCAGGTGGTCGACTTCGTCCCCGACGGCGGTGTGCAGATGCTCTGGGCCAATATGGTTCTGCACCTGGCGGCCGATCCCCAGGCCCTGATCGGGCGCTGGCACCGGGCTTTGGCGACCGACGGTTTCTTGATGTTCTCCTGCCTGGGCCCCGACACCCTGCGGGAGTTGCGTGCTCTCTATGCCGCCTTGGGGTGGCCGCCGGCCTGCCCCGACTTCACCGACATGCACGATTGGGGCGACATGCTGGTGCATGCTGGGTTTGCCGAACCCGTGATGGACATGGAGCGGCTCACCCTCACCTGGGCCACACCGGGGGCGCTGCTGGACGAACTGCGCGAGTTGGGCCCCAACCTGCACCCGGGGCGCTTCCCGGCGTTTCGTGGCCGGGGTTGGCGCCAACGGCTCGAGGACGAACTGGCCCGTGCCCTGTCCGGTCGGGACGGCCGCCTGGCCCTGACCTTCGAATTGGTCTACGGCCATGCGGTCAAGCCCGCGCCGCGCCTGCGCGTGGCGGCCGAGAGCGCCTTGTCTTTGCGAGACATGAAAACATTGCTCCAAACTGACAAAAAGGGTTTTTCTGAGTCCTGAAGGCCGGATGCAAACGATCCACGCGACTTTGGCCACGTCCCTGCAAGGGGTGGGCTTTAGAGGGACTGTTTTCCGCGAGGCCACGTTACAATGCGGCGTTAATTTCGCTAGTGACCGACGCGCATGCCGATGTTTCGTTTTGCCACTGTTGAAGGTCAGTCCGTCCAGTGGGCGCTCAAGCGCAATTGCTCGATTTCCCCGAGCCAATTGGGCTGGTTCTATGCCTCCCTGTGCGTGCTGTCCTTGGGTATCGCGACCTTCTTCTGGCTGCAGGGCGCCACCCTGATCTTGCCGATCGCGTGGCTCGAGTTGGCCGCAGTGGGCGTGGCTCTTTTGGTCTACGCCCGGCATGCCACAGACGGTGAGCGCATCAGCCTGCAAGGCGGCCGCTTGGTGGTCGAACTGGAAAGTGCGGGCCGCACGGAGCGCGCGGAGTTCCATCGCGACTGGGTGCGCGTGGAGCCGCAGTCGGACCAGCGGTCCTTGATTGAGGTTTCGGGTCGGGGGCAGACGGTGCAAGTGGGGCGTTTTGTGCGCCCCGAGCTTCGCCCGCAGCTGGCCCAGGAGATCAGGACGGCCTTGCGGGAGACCGCATGAGGCCAGGCGCGAGTCGCCCACAGGCGACTCGGCAAGGGCGACGGGATTGTCATTGAGGTAGATACGAAGTGAAAACGATGAAGAGTGTTTCCCCACAGTCGGCGGCCTTGCTGCTTTCCGCAGTCGCCGCCAGCGGCGCCCACGCTGTCCAGGATCTGCCGGGCGGGCCCGCCGTGCGTCAGCTGAACCTCCATGACGCCGCCACCCGTATCGCCTCCGAGATTTCCTGGCTGCACTGGTTCATGCTGATCACGTGCACGATCATCTTCCTGGCCGTGTTCTCGGTGATGTTCTATTCCATCTGGAAGCACCGCCGGTCCCAGGGCGCCAAGCCCGCCAACTTCCACGAATCGGTGACGGTGGAAGTGATCTGGACGCTGGTCCCCTTCATCATCGTGATCCTGATGGCGCTCCCTGCCACCAAGGTGCTGGTCGCCTCCAAGGACACCTCCAACGCCGACCTCACCATCAAGGCCACGGGCTATCAGTGGAAGTGGGGCTACGACTACCTCAATGGCGAGGGCTCGGGCATCTCCTTCCTGTCGGCCCTGGACACCACGCATCGCGAAATGTCCGATTCGGGCAAGACCGCCAACGCCCCCAAGGACTACCTGCTCAAGGTCGACAATCCGCTGGTCGTGCCGGTGGGCAAGAAGGTGCGCATCATCACCACCGCCAACGACGTGATCCACGCCTGGGGCGTGCCGTCCCTGGGTGTCAAGCAAGACGCCATCCCCGGCTTCGTGCGCGACACCTGGTTCCGCGCCGAGCGCGTGGGCGATTTCTACGGCAACTGCTACGAGCTGTGCGGCAAAGAGCACGCCTACATGCCGATTCACGTGAAGGTCGTATCCGCCGAGGACTACGCCGTCTGGGTGGGCGCCGAGCAAAAGAAAATGGCCGCCAAGCTGGATGATCCGAACAAGGTCTGGCAATTGGCCGACAGCGTGGCCCGGGGCGAGAAGGTCTATGCCGCTAACTGCGCGGCCTGCCACCAGGCCAATGGCAAGGGCGCAGGCCCGATCAAGGCGCTGGATGGCTCGGCCCTGGTGCTCGACGCCGACAAGTCCAAGGGAATTGACATCATGCTCAATGGCCGCAACGCCATGCCCGCCTGGAAGCAGTTATCCGACACGGATATCGCCGCGGTGATCAGCTACACCAAGAACCAGTGGTCCAACAAGACGGGTCAAGTGGTTCAGCCGGCCGAAGTCAAAGCCCAGCGCAAATAAGTTTCTGAGGTACCCACCATGAGCGCAGTTCTCGATCACCACGACCACGCCCACGATCACGCCCACGACCATCCGCACGGATGGCGCCGCTGGGTCTATGCCACCAACCACAAGGACATCGGGACTCTGTACCTGCTGTTTGCGTTCGCGATGCTGATGTTCGGCGGCGTGCTGGCCCTGGGCATCCGCGCCGAGCTGTTCCAGCCCGGTCTGCAACTGGTCAACCCCGAGTTGTTCAACCAGCTCACCACCATGCACGGCCTGATCATGGTGTTCGGCGCCATCATGCCGGCCTTCGTGGGCTTCGCCAACTGGATGATTCCGCTGCAGATCGGCGCATCCGACATGGCCTTCGCCCGCATGAACAACTTCAGCTTCTGGCTGATGATCCCCGCGGGCGGCATGCTGGCGGCCTCGTTCTTCGTGCCCGGTGGCGCTCCCGCCGCCGGCTGGACGCTGTACGCGCCCCTGACCCTGCAGATGGGTCCGTCCATGGACATGGGCATCTTCGCCCTGCACGTCCTGGGTGCCTCGTCCATCATGGGCTCGATCAACATCATCGTCACCATCCTGAACATGCGCGCGCCCGGCATGACGCTGATGAAGATGCCGATGTTCTGCTGGACCTGGCTGATCACCGCCTACCTGCTGATCGCCGTGATGCCCGTGCTGGCCGGCGCGATCACCATGACGCTGACCGATCGCCACTTCGGTACCAGCTTCTTCAACCCCGCCGCCGGTGGTGACCCGGTGATGTACCAGCACATCTTCTGGTTCTTCGGTCACCCCGAGGTCTACATCATGATCTTGCCGGCCTTCGGCATCATCAGCCAAGTGGTGCCCGCGTTCTCGCGCAAGAAGCTGTTTGGCTATGCCTCCATGGTGTACGCCACGTCCTCGATCGCCATCCTGTCGTTCATCGTGTGGGCCCACCACATGTTCACGACCGGCATGCCCGTGACCGGCCAGCTGTTCTTCATGTACGCCACGATGCTGATCGCGGTGCCCACCGCGGTGAAGATCTTCAACTGGATCGCCACGATGTGGCAGGGGTCCATGACCTTCGAGACCCCGATGCTGTTCGCGGTCGGCTTCATCTTCGTGTTCACCATGGGCGGTTTCACCGGCCTGATTCTGGCCATGGCTCCGGTGGACCTGCTGCTGCAAGACACCTACTACGTGGTGGCCCACTTCCACTACGTGCTGGTGGCCGGCTCGCTCTACGCGCTGTTCGCCGGCTTCTACTACTGGGTTCCGAAGTGGACCGGTGTCATGTACAACGAGACCCGCGGCAAGATCCACTTCTGGTGGTCGCTGATCTCCTTCAACATCACCTTCTTCCCGATGCACTTCCTGGGTCTGGCCGGCATGCCGCGTCGCTATGCCGACTACGCCATGCAGTTCGCCGACTTCAACGCGGTCGCTTCGGTGGGTGCCTTCGCCTTCGGTATCGCGCAGGTGTACTTCTTCTTCTTCGTCGCACTGCCTTGCATGATGGGCAAGGGCGAAAAGGCATCGCAGCGCCCCTGGAACGACGCCGACGGCAAGGGTGCCGAGGGCCTGGAGTGGGAAGTGCCGTCGCCGGCGCCTTTCCACACTTTCGAGAACCCGCCCAAGCTGGACGCCACCGCCTCCCGCGTGGTGGGCTGATTGCGAGACGCAAGGAATATGGCCGTGTCCGAGCCCGATGACCGCAAGAAGTCCAATCTGCGCCTGGGCCTGATCCTGGCGTCCATCGTCGCGGTCTTCTTCCTCGGTTTCATGGCCAAGATGGTTTTGCTGGGGCGCTGAAGGACCGCGACATGAGCATCAGACGCGCAAACACCCAAATGGTGGGCAAGCTGGTCGTCGTGGCGGCCGGCATGTTCGCCTTTGGCTATGCGCTGGTGCCCCTGTACGAAAAAATCTGTGAGCTGACCGGCATCAACATCCTGGCCCTGGGTGAGCGCCAAGTGCCCGGTGGCTCGACGGCCACGCCGCAGAACACCCAAGTCGACACCAGCCGCACCATCACCGTCGAATTCGATGCCAATGCCCGGGGTCCCTGGCAGTTCAAGCCGGCCCAGAGCTCCATGCAGGTGCACCCAGGTCAGCTGGCCACGGTGATGTACGAATTCCAGAACGTGCAAGACCGTGCCATGTCGGCGCAGGCCATCCCCAGCTACGCGCCACGCCAGGCGGGCGCGCACTTCAACAAGCTCGAGTGCTTCTGCTTCAACCAGTACGCCCTGGCGCCCGGCGAGAAGAAGCAATGGCCGGTGGCCTTCATCATTGACCCCAAGCTGTCCAAGGACGTGACCACCATCACGCTGTCCTACACCTTCTTCGAGGTCGGTGCCCGCACGCCGCAGGCGCCCACCGCCGTCGTTCCCGCTGTCATGCCCCAGGAGCCGCGCTCGTGAGCGACTCGCCCGCCATCACTGACGATGCGGTTGCCGCCGGATCGCGCAGGGGCTCCCTGCCGCAGACGGTCAAGGCGGTGGCCTGGGCGTTTCTTGGCATCCGCAAGAACAGCGACTACCAGTCCGATCTGGACAAGCTCAACCCCTTTCACCTCATTGCCGTGGCCCTAGCGGGCGTGGCGCTGTTCGTGGGCGGGCTGATCGCCTTGGTGCACTGGATCGTGCCCTGACAGGTTTGTTTTTTAGTCTTCAAAAGCGTTTTCGGAACCAGGAGTTGAGATGAGTACCAGCGCCCCCGGCACCACGCCGTACTACTACGTGCCCCAGCCGTCGCGTCACCCGGCCATGATGGCCATTGGCCTGTTCTTCGTCATCCTCGGCGCCGGCCAGTGGATCAACAGTGTCGAGTGGGGCCAGTGGTCCCTGTACTTCGGCCTGGCCTGGGTGGCCGTGGTTCTGTTCCAGTGGTTCCGCGATGCGGTCAACGAAAGCGAAGGCGGCCTGTACGGGCACAAGATCGACCTGTCCTTCCGCTGGAGCATGAGCTGGTTCATCTTCTCCGAGGTGATGTTCTTCGGTGCCTTCTTCTCCGCCCTGTGGTGGATGCGCGCCCACTCGGTGCCGGCGCTGGCGGGCCTGGAAAACTCCCTGCTCTGGCCCGACTTCAAGGCCGTCTGGCCCAGCACCGCGCCCGGCGTGACCGCCTCGCCCGCCGGCATCGTCGAGCCTTTCCAGGCCATGACGCCGTTCTGGCTGCCGACCATCAACACTGCGCTACTCCTGACCTCGGGCGTCACCCTGACCATCGCCCACCACGCGCTGCAGGCCGGCAACCGCGCCAAGACCATCACCTGGATGTGGGCCACCGTGGTCCTGGGCCTGGTGTTCCTGTTCGTGCAGGGCTACGAGTATGTTCATGCCTACCGCGACCTGAACCTCAAGCTCACGTCGGGCGCCTACGGCTCCACCTTCTTCCTGCTCACGGGCTTTCACGGCTTCCACGTGTTTGTCGGCATGCTGATGCTGCTGTTCATCACGCTGCGTCTGCAAAAGGGTCACTTCACCCAGCAGCGTCACTTCGGCTTCGAAGGCGCTGCCTGGTACTGGCACTTCGTCGACGTGGTCTGGCTGGGTCTGTACGTGCTGGTCTACTGGCTGTAATCGCCACGAAGCCAAGGGCCGCGAAAGCGGCCCTTGTTCTTTGGGGCAAGGCGGATGATCAGGCGCCCGCAGGGATGCCGGTCGGACGCAGGTAACCCAGTTT
>CANHSE010000118.1 GCA_947463025.1 Comamonadaceae bacterium | reverse complement strand
TTCTATTTCCCGGGTTGCGGCTCGGAGCGCCTCTTCTCGCAGGTGGGCCTGGCCACGCAGGCCATGTTGTGGGACGCGGGTGTGCAGACCGTGCTGCCCCCGGGCTACCTGTGCTGCGGCTATCCGCAACGCGGCGCCGGCCAGTTCGATAAAGCCGAGAAGATGATCACCGACAACCGGGTGCTGTTTCACCGCGTGGCCAACACGCTGAACTACCTGGACATCAAGACGGTGGTGGTCTCCTGTGGCACCTGCTATGACCAGTTGCAGGGATACGAGTTCGACAAGATCTTCCCGGGCTGCCGCATCATCGACATCCATGAGTTCCTGATGGAAAAAGGCTACCGCCTGCAGTCCGAAGGTGCGGGCTACCTCTATCACGACCCCTGCCACTCGCCGATGAAGCAGCAGGATCCGATGAAGACCGTCAAGGCGTTGGTCGGTGACCAGGTGCTCAAGTCCGACCGCTGCTGCGGCGAGTCGGGCACCCTGGGCGTGACCCGCCCGGACATCTCCACGCAGGTGCGTTTCCGCAAGGAAGAACAACTGCGTCGCGACGAAACCGCCTTGCGCGCTGCAGGTGCAGTCCCCGCCGAAGGCAATGTGAAGATCCTCACCAGCTGCCCCAGCTGCTTACAGGGCCTCTCGCGCTTTGGTGGCGACCTGCAAAACGGCCTCCTCGAGGCCGACTACATCGTCGTCGAGATGGCCAACCGCCTGCTCGGTCCCGACTGGATGCCCCAGTACGTGCAGGCCGCCAACCAAGGCGGCATCGAGCGCGTGCTGGTTTAAGGCGGGAAGCGCGATGGCGGGTCTCCAATCCTCCACCCCGACCCCGGTGTCCCTGACCGTACACGGTCAATCACGCGTGCTCGAGATCGCCTACTCCGACGGTAAGAGCTTTCGGATCCCTTTTGAGTTGATGCGCGTGTATTCGCCGTCCGCTGAGGTTCGAGGCCACGGCCCCGGCCAGGAGGTCTTGCAGACCGGCAAGCGCGAGGTCGCTCTCGAGGCGCTGGACCCGGTGGGCAACTACGCGGTGCAGCCCCGGTTCTCGGACGGTCACGACAGCGGCATCTTCTCCTGGGATTACCTGTATTTCCTGGGGTCCGAGCAGGATCGCCTGTGGCAGGACTACACGCAGCGCTTGGCGGCGGCCGGGGTGTCGCGCGACGACCCGATGCCGCAGGCCGGCGGCTCCTCCTGCGGCCACTGAAGGCGGCCCCCTTGCCGATTCAGTAGCATCGGCACAACGGGTATGCCGGTTTCCCCCTGATGGGGTCGGGGTGTTGCCCCGGCGCACTTTCACTTTCTTCTAACATTGGTCCTTCATGTCCTCCACCCATTTCGGTTTTCAGACGGTCGACGAACGTGAGAAGGCGCGCCATGTGCGCGGCGTTTTCGACTCGGTGGCATCGCGCTATGACGTGATGAACGACCTGATGTCCCTGGGCCTGCACCGCGCCTGGAAGGCCTACACGGTGATGGTGGCCGACGTGCGCGAGGGCCAGCAGGTGCTGGACATCGCGGGTGGCACCGGCGATCTGGCCATGGCCTTCGCGAAAAAGGCCGGCCCCAGCGGGCGGGTGGTCCACACCGACATCAATGAAACCATGCTGCGCACCGGGCGTGATCGCCTGGTGGACGCTGGGCAGGTCTTGCCCACCCTGGTGTGCGACGCCGAGCACCTGCCCTTTGCCAGCGAGTCTTTTGACCTGGTCAGCGTGGCCTTCGGCTTGCGCAACATGACCCACAAGGACGCAGCCCTGCGTGAGATGCACCGCGTGCTGCGACCGGGTGGCAAGCTGCTGGTGCTGGAGTTTTCTCGGGTAGCCAAGCCCCTGGAGAAGGTCTACGATTGGTACTCTTTCCAGGTACTGCCGCGCCTGGGACGCCTGGTGGCGGGCGATGCCGACAGTTACCGTTATCTGGCCGAATCCATTCGTATGCACCCGGATCAAGACACGCTCAAGTCCATGATGCGCGAAGGTGGTTTCGGCCATGTGGACTATCACAACCTCTCTGGCGGAGTGGTGGCTCTTCATGTTGGAATCAAGTGCTAGCGAGCGCGGCTCGCCTGTCGGTTGGATGTTTGTGCGTTGGTTGACGAAGGAAGCAAGACTATGAAGCTCTGGACTGCATTACTGGCCTGCACCCTGGCCCTCGGTACGCTGGACGCTGAAGCCTCGCGTCGCATGGGCGGTGGCGGCTCCGTGGGCAAACAATCGGGCAACGTGACCCAACGCGATGCCACGCCGCCTGCCGCACCGGCACAGGGGGCCGCGCCCAATGCCGCCGCCAACAAGCCGGCTGCGCCCGCCGCCGCCACCCCGCCGGCTGCCGCCCCCAAGCGGCCCTGGGGCGCCATGCTCGGCGGCCTGGCCGCCGGCCTGGGCCTGGCCTGGTTGGCCAGTTCGCTGGGGCTGGGCGCCGAGTTCGCCCAGTTCATGCTGTTCGGGCTGCTGGCCCTGGTCATCATGGTGGTGGTCGGCATGATCATGCGGGCCCGCCGCGCGCGCGCCCAAGGCGATGCCGGTCACAGCCCCTACGCGCTGCAGGGTGCTGGCGCGCCGGCCGACCTGGCCCACACGCCTCGCCAGTACAGCGCGGACAAGGTCGGCAACGACGCGTCCGCCCGTCCCTGGGAGCAACAGAACACCGCCTTCGATGCCGGCCCGGCGACCTCGGGTCCCCTGAGCGCGGGCAGTGGCATTCAGATCGGCTCGGCACTGGGCGGCGCCACCGGCGGCCTGACCTGGAGCATCCCCGCCGACTTCGACGTCACGAGTTTTGTCGACGCGGCCAAGCGCAATTTCGTGTCCTTGCAGGACGCCTGGGACCGCTCTGACCTCGCCGCCCTGGGCGCCATGATGACCGACGAGATGGTGGGCGAGATTCGCACCCAGCTGGCCGAACGCGAAGCGCACCGCGGCGCCGGTCCGAACAAGACCGATGTGGTCATGCTCGAGGCGCAGCTGCTCGGGATCGAAGACCTGGGCGACGGCTACATGGCCAGCGTGGAGTTCTCCGGCCTGATTCGCGAAGAGCCTTCTGCCGGCCCCAGCCCCTTCCGCGAGGTCTGGAACATGACCAAGCCGCGAGACGGCAGCGCCGGCTGGTTGGTTGCGGGCGTGCAGGCCTTGCAATAAGGCGGCGGCCCGGGCGACACCGGGCCATTGCCTGCAACGCGAGAGCGCACCCGCTTCTGCGGGAATAATGGGGGACTATGGCGACACAGTCCCCCTTTCCTTTTCTGGACACCCTGGCCGACCGCATCGGGCAGGCCTGGCAGCCGCCCGCCTGGGCGGTCAAGGAGACGCACCGGCGCATCGTGCTGCTGCTCAATCACGTGCTGATGCAGGAGCCGCAGGCCCGGGCGCGCTTGGCGCGCCAGCGCGGACGGGTGGTGCTGGCCGCTTGGCGCCATTTCGAGATGCGCCTGATGGCCACCCCCGCTGGCCTGCTGGATCTGGCAGACCCCGGGGCCAACCCCGACCTGACCCTCACCCTCACGCAAGAATCACCCTGGGCCCTGGCCCAGACCGCCCTGCGCGGGGAAAAGCCCGAAGTGCGTATCGCGGGTGACGTGCAGTTCGCCGCCGAGATCAACTGGCTGGTCGATCATGTGCGCTGGGACCTGGAAGAGGACCTGGCCCGACTGTTTGGCGATGCCCCGGCCCACACCCTGTCGCAGGGCCTGCAGACGATGGCGACGGCCCTGCGCCGCTTCATCGCGCGGGTGCCGGGCGGGGCAGGTGCTCAGCCCTCATCGGCCGCAGGTGGCGGCTGATGATGCGGTCCTTGCGCGGTGCGTACATCCTGTGGATCGTCTTTCGCTACGGTCTGGACGAACTCGTCCTCAATAGCTTTCAGCATCGCTGGCTGCGCCTGCTGGCGCGGGTGCTGACCCTGGGGCGCAAGCTCCATGCGCCACGCGGACAGCGCCTGCGCGAGGCCTTGGAGTGTTTAGGGCCGATCTTTGTGAAGTTCGGCCAGGTGCTGTCCACCCGGCGTGACCTGCTGCCCGCCGACATCGCCGAGGAACTGGCCCGCTTGCAGGATCGCGTGCCGCCCTTCGAAGCCGCGGTGGCCGTGGCCACCATCGAGCGTGCCTTTCGTCAGCCGGTGGACACGGTCTTCTCCAGCTTCGAGCGCGAGCCGGTGGCCAGCGCCTCGATCGCCCAGGTGCACTTTGCCACCCTGCGTACGCGCGACGGTCAGCTGCGCGAGGTGGCGGTCAAGGTGCTGCGTCCCGGCATGCTCAGCGTGATCGAGAAGGACCTGGGCCTGATGCGTGTGATGGCCGGCTGGGTCGAGCGTCTGTCGCATGACGGCCGACGTCTCAAGCCGCGCGAAGTGGTCGCCGAATTCGACAAGTACCTGCACGACGAACTGGATCTGGTGCGCGAAGCCGCGAGCGCCGCACAGCTGCGGCGCAATATGGAAGGCCTGGGTCTGGTGCTGATTCCCGAGATGTTCTGGGACTACTGTCACCCCGAGGTGATTGTCATGGAGCGTATGACCGGGGTTCCGATCAGCCAGGTCGATCGCCTGCGCGAGGCGGGGGTGGATCTCAAGCAGCTGGCGCGTGATGGCGTGACCCTCTTCTTCACGCAGGTGTTTCGCGACGGCTTTTTCCACGCCGACATGCACCCGGGCAATATCCAGGTGAGCCTTGCACCCGAGACCTTTGGCCGCTACATCTCGCTGGATTTCGGCATCGTGGGCACGCTCACCGAGACCGACAAGGACTACCTGGCCCAGAACTTCACCGCGTTCTTTCGCCGTGATTACAAGCGGGTGGCCGAATTGCACATCGAGTCGGGCTGGGTGCCGCCCGAGACCCGGGTGGACGAACTCGAGGCCGCCATCCGCGCAGTGTGCGAGCCTTATTTCGACCGGCCGCTCAAGGAGATCTCGCTGGGCATGGTGCTGATGCGGTTGTTCCAGACCTCCCGGCGCTTTCAGGTGGAGATCCAGCCCCAATTGGTGCTCCTGCAAAAGACCCTCTTGAACATCGAAGGCCTGGGCCGCCAGCTCGATCCGGACCTGGACCTTTGGAGCACGGCCCGCCCCTTTCTGGAGCGCTGGATGCTTGATCAGGTGGGGCCCAAGCGGCTGTGGCACGAACTCAAGGCCCAGGCCCCGCGCTACGCCAAATTGCTGCCCGAATTACCCCGTTTGCTGCATGACTATTTGCAGCGGCCCACCGGGGTCACGCGGCGCGAGCTGCAGGAGCTGCTCGCGGAGCAACGCCGCACCAACCGGCTGCTGCAGTCGGTGGTCTATGGTGGATTAGGGTTTGCAGGGGGTCTGCTGGTGATGCAGTGGCTCGTGCGGTTTTACTGAACTGACTCATAATCGCGGCCGGCCGTTCGAAGGCCAACCATTTTGAGAGCCGTCGTAGGAGTCCGTTCATGCTGTTGACGCTGGTCATCGTCTACTTGCTGATCACGATCGGGATCGGCCTGTATGCCGCCAAGCGGGTGAAGAACACCGCCGATTTCGCGATTGCGGGGCGTCACCTGCCCCTGATCATGATCGTGACCACCACTTTCGCCACCTGGTTCGGCTCCGAGACGGTGCTGGGCATACCGGCCAAGTTCATCGAGAGCGGCCTGGGCGGCGTGGTCGAAGACCCCTTCGGTGCGGGCACCTGCCTGATCCTGGTCGGCCTGTTCTTCGCCGGTAAGCTCTATCGCATGACGCTGCTCACCATCAGCGACTACTACCGCGAGCGCTATGGTCGCACGGTCGAAGTGGTGTGCTCCCTGATCATCATGGTCAGCTACCTGGGCTGGGTCTCGGCGCAGGTCACCGCCCTGGGGCTGGTGTTCAACCTGCTGTCTGGTGGCGTCATCAGCGTCCCGGTGGGCATGGTGATCGGCGTGGTCTCCATCCTGGCCTATACCTTGTTTGGTGGCATGTGGTCGGTGGCCGTGACGGACTTCATCCAGATGATCATCCTGGTGGTCGGCTTGTCCATCATCGCGATGTTCGCAGCCGACATGGCCGGCGGCGCGGGCAAGGTGATCGACTTCGCCACCAGCAAGGACCTGTTCAAGTTCTGGCCCGAGCCGACCTTCACCGACATCGCCTTCTTCCTGGCTGCGGCCGTCACCATCATGTTCGGCTCTATCCCGCAGCAGGACGTGTTCCAGCGCGTGATGTCCGCCAACAGCGAGGGTGCGGCTCGCAAGGGCGCCGTGATCGGCGGCGTCTGCTACATCCTGTTTGCCTTCGTGCCGATGTTCATCGTGGCCAGCGCGCTGCTGGTCATGCCGGAGAAGGCCACCGAGCTGCTCAAGGACGACCCACAAAAGGTCATGCCGACGCTGGTGATGGAGCAGATGCCCTTTGCCATGCAGGTGTTGTTCTTCGGCGCGTTGCTGTCGGCGATCAAGTCCACCGCCTCGGCCACCTTGCTGGCGCCGAGTGTGACCTTCACCGAGAACATCTGGCGCCAGTTCCGCCCCCACACCAGCGATCACCAGCAACTGCGCACCATGCGCATCACGGTGCTGGTGTTCAGCGTATTCGTGCTGGCCTACGCGATCTACATGCAGGGCACCTCGATCTACGAGATGGTATCTGGCGCCTACCAAGTCACGCTGGTGGGGGCCTTCATTCCGCTGGTGTTCGGCCTGTACTGGAAGCGCGCCACCACCCAGGGCGCAGTGTTCGCGATCGTCCTGGGTCTGTTGACCTGGTTGCTGTTTTTGGCCACCCCCGCCGGCGAGGTGTTCCCGGCGCAATTGGCCGGTCTGATCGCGTCGTTGGTCGGCATGATCGTCGGCTCGGTCGGCCCCCAGGCAATCCGCAACAGCCACGCCTCGCACCACAAGCTCGCCGGTACCTGAGGGCGGGGGCGGCCGCAGGGTGGCGAGGGGGCTCTCAATCCCGGCCCCCGCCTATAATTGAGGGCTTTGCACCTTCACCGCCTGCCATGCCCATTTACGCCTACAAGTGCGGCTCCTGTGGCCATGCCAAGGATGTCCTGCAAAAGATCTCGGATGCGCCCCTGACCGCCTGCCCCGCCTGCGGCGCCAGAGCCTTTAGCAAGCAGGTGACCGCTGCCGGCTTTCAGCTCAAAGGCTCGGGCTGGTATGCCACCGACTTCCGTGGCGGCACAGGCGCCGCCTCGGCCCCGGCGGCCGACAGCGGCACCACCAAGCCGGCGGACAGCACGCCCGCCACCCCCTCCACCTCCTCCGACGCACCCACCGCGTCGGCTGGCGGCTGCAGCCACGCCTGCGCCTGCCACTGACCCCTCGAGAAAGTTCACGATGGCCCCCTTGCGCAAATGGCTGTTCGCAGGCCTGCTGGTCGTTCTGCCCGTGGCCATCACCGCCTGGGTGATTCAGTGGATCGTCGGCACGCTGGACCAGACGCTCCTGATCCTGCCGGTGGCCTGGCACCCGGATCGTGTGTTCGGCATTCACATTCCGGGCCTGGGCGTGGTGCTGGCCCTGGGCATCTTGCTGCTGGTGGGCGCCATCACCAGCAACTTCATCGGGCGCCGCTTGCTGGCGTGGAGCGATCGCGTCATGAACCGCATCCCGGTGGTGCGGTCCATCTACTCGGGCGTCAAGCAGGTCTCCGACACGCTGTTTTCCGAAACCGGCAACGCCTTTCGCACCGCGGTGCTGGTGCAGTGGCCGCGCCCGGATGTCTGGACCATCGGCTTTGTCACTGGCACGCCGGGGGGCGATGTGGCGAATCACCTGCCCGGTGATTTCCTCAGCGTCTACGTGCCCACCACGCCCAACCCCACGGGCGGCTACTTCGTGATGCTTCGCAAGAGCGACTGCATTGAACTGCGCATGTCCGTCGACGAGGCCCTGCGCTACGTGATCTCCATGGGTGTGGTCGTTCCCACTGCCCCGGCCGATCTTCCCACCGTCAAGTAATGCGCCACGCGGCGCCGGAAACCGTTTCCATGTCCAGCCAGAAAATGCGTACGACCTATTGCGGTCTCGTGACCGAAGCCCTCCTGGGCCAGACCGTGACCCTGTGCGGGTGGGTCAATCGCCGCCGCGACCACG
>CANHSE010000117.1 GCA_947463025.1 Comamonadaceae bacterium | reverse complement strand
TGGTCCACGCCCACGTTCACCAGCTCAAAGCCGTTGCGGGCGGCCAGGTCCCTCATCTCGGGGTCGTTGTTCAACTGCGCCCACAGATCGGAGATACGGCGACGCTGCTCGGGCGGCGTGGACTTGGGCACACCGATGCCGCGATACGCGCCGTCGATCCAGTTGACGCCCAGCTCCCTGAAGGTCGGCACATCCGGCATCAGCGGGTGGCGGCGCTCCATGGCCACGGCCAGCGCACGCAGGCGACTGCTGTTGTTGATCGCGAACGTGGTGTAGGTCATGGCGCCATCGATCTGGCTGCCCAGGACCGCATTCGCCATATCGCCCGTGCCTTTGAAGGGGACGTAGATGGTCTTGACGCCGAACGCGGCATTCAGGCGCTCGTGCGCAGCGTGGTTAGCCGAGTTCAGGCCCGAACCGCCCAGGGACAGCTTGCCCGGATCCTTCTTCGCTGCGGCGATGAAGTCAGCGAAGTTCTTGATCGGGCTGCTGGCCGGCACGACCAGGAGGTCCGGCGTGTAGTGGAACCAATAGACCGGGGTGATGTCCGCGGTCTTGTATTGCACCTGTCCCTCGATCGGCTGGAAGACGATGTGCGGCAGGTTGATGCCCACAATGTTGGCGCCATCGCCCGGCAGCTGGTTCATCTGCGACCACATGAGGGCGCCACCGGCTCCGGCCTTGTACTGGATCACCGTGTCGATGCTGCCGCAGCGCTTTTTCAGCACCGTCTGTTGGTGACGCGCCGACAGGTCAGACTCGCCGCCGGGCGGGAAGGCCTGCCAGTACTGCACGTTACGCTCGGGGCAGGGTTGCGCCGATGCGGGCAGGGTCAGACCGGTCAGGGCCGCCATCGCCATCAGCGAGGCGATCCAGCGTGTGGGTTTCGTGATCTGCATGTCTGTCTCCTTCGGGTTGTTATTCAAAAAAATCAGCGCGCCTGCGCCAGCTGGCGACAGACCGCATCGGTGACCTGGCGTGTGGTGGCCTGACCGCCCAGGTCGCGGGTGTGCAAGGCGGTGTCGGCTGTGACCGATTCGATGGCCTGCATCAGGCGGCGCGCGGCCTCAGGTTCGCCAACGTGTTCGAGCAGCATCACCACCGACCAGAAGGTGCCCACCGGATTGGCCAGGCCCTTGCCCATGATGTCGAAGGCGGAGCCGTGAATCGGCTCGAACATGGAGGGGTAGCGGCGCTCGGGGTCGATGTTGCCGGTGGGGGCGATGCCCAGGCTGCCCGCCAGGGCCGCTGCCAGATCGCTCAGGATGTCGGCGTGCAAGTTAGTAGCGACCAGGGTGTCGAGCGAAGCAGGGCGATTGACCATGCGCGCGGTGGCGGCGTCGACCAGTTCCTTGTCCCAGGTGACATCCGGAAACTCACGCGAGACCTGCAGCGCGATTTCGTCCCACATCACCATCGCATGGCGCTGCGCATTGCTCTTGGTGACCACCGTGAGCAGCTTGCGCGGGCGTGATTGCGCCAGCTTGAAGGCGTAACGCAGGATGCGCTCGACACCGGCGCGGGTCATGATCGAGACATCGGTGGCAACTTCGATGGGGTGGCCCTGGTGGGCACGTCCGCCCACGCCGGAATACTCGCCCTCGGAGTTTTCGCGCACGATGACCCAGTCCAGGTCCTTGGGCGTGCAGCGTTTGAGCGGGGCATCGATGCCAGGCAGGATGCGCGTGGGCCGCACGTTGGCATATTGGTCAAAGCCCTGGCAGATTTTCAGGCGCAGGCCCCAGAGGGTGATGTGGTCGGGGATGTCGGGATCACCCGCAGATCCGAACAGGATCGCGTCTTTGCCACGCAGGGCCTGCAGCCCGTCATCGGGCATCATTTTTCCGTGAGCGCGGTAGTAGTCCCCGCCCCAGTCGAAGTTCTCGAACTCAAATTGGAAGCGGCCCATAGCGCCCGCCAGCGCCTGCATGACTTCCTGGCCGGCAGGGACCACTTCTTTGCCAATGCCGTCGCCGGGGATGGTCGCGATTCGATAAGTTTTCATCAGAGCTCAAAAGGGGATAAGGGCGAAATTAAATCACTTTCAATCGGCGAGCCAGACAGATCGGGAAGTCTGCCCGTGTTGGGCCTCTTGCGCCGTGTGGCCCCCGCGCCGGCCTGCTCGTGCGACGAACAGTGCGATCAGTACGCGCTGCCTGACTTGCCAGCGGTCGCTGCGCCACCCTTGAAAGCGGCCGCCAGCTCGCGTGAAGCGCGCGCCAGCAAGGTGGTATCGACGCCCACCGCAACGAACAGCGCGCCCAGCTCCAGATAGCGCCGGGCCAGTGTGGTGTCCACGGTGAGGATGCCGGCGGCCTTACCGGCAGCGCGCACGGTGGCGATGCCTTGCTCGATGACCTTTTGCACCTCAGGATGCCCGGGGTTGCCCCGGTGCCCCATGGAAGCAGAGAGATCGGCGGGGCCGAAGAACACGCCGTCGACCCCGGGCACCGCAGCGATTTCCTTCAGGCGCGCCGCGGCGCTGGCGGTCTCAACCTGCACCAACAGGCAGATCTCGTCATCGGCCTTATGCAGGTAGTCGGGGTACAGGTTCCAGCGTGAAGCGCGGGCCACTGCGGCGCCCACGCCACGCACGCCTTCGGGCGGGTAGCGGCAGGCGCGCACCAGCTGCGCCGCCTGCTCGGGGGTTTCGACCATGGGAATCAGCAGCGTCTGTGCACCCAGATCCAGGTACTGCTTGATCAGGGCGGTCTCGCCGATGACGGGACGCACGATCGGGGCGACTGGGTAGGGCGCGACCGCCTGCAGCTGCGACAGGATGGAGCGCACGTCATTGGGACCGTGCTCACCATCGAGCAGCAACCAGTCAAAGCCGGCGCCCGCCAACAGTTCGGAGACATAGGCCTCGGCCAGTGACACCCACAGACCGATCTGGGGCTGGCCCGCGCGCAGGGCTTGCTTGAAGGTATTGACGGGGGTGTGTTGCGGAGCGGTCATGGTGATCAGACAAATTGAAAGGAGAAGGCGCCCAGCGCGCCGTAATCGGCCTCGAAACGGTCGCCGCGTCGGGCTGCGACCGGGCGGGTGAAGGAGCCAGCCAGCACGATCTCGCCCGCTTCCAGGCGTTCGCCCCAGGGCGCGAGCTTTTGTACCAACCAGGCCACACCGATGGCAGGGTGGCCCTGCACGCCCGCGGCCAGGCCGGTTTCTTCGACGACGCCATTTTGGCGCAGGATGGCGCCGCACCAGGGCAGGTCCAGGTCGCGGGGCTTGGCCTTGTTTCCACCCAACACGATGCCCCCATTGGCGGCGTTATCGGAGATGGTGTCGAAGACCTTGCGCATGACTTTGGTGTGACGATCGAACTGCTCGATGCGCGAGTCGATGATCTCGATCGCGGGCGTCACATAGTCGGTGGCATCCAGCACGTCGTCGACACTGATCTTCTCGCCTTGCAGCGTTTTTTTCAAAACGAAGGCCAGTTCGACTTCGACGCGCGGCGCGATGAAGCGGTCCTGGGGGATGTCGCCGGGCCCATACAGCATGTCATCGAGCAAGGTGCCGTAATCGGGCTCGGTGATCTGGCTGGAAATTTGCATGGCACGCGAGGTCAGGCCGATCTTGTGGCCGATCACAGTGCGGCCCTGGGCCGCCTTGAGCTTCATCCAGGCGCGCGAGACGGCGTAGCCGTCTTCGATCGTCATGCCGGGGTAGCGCTTGCTGAAATGCTCGACCTGCACACGGGTGCGCTCGCTCTGATCCAGTTCAGCGGCAAGTTGGGCGGTGAGTTCTTCGGAAAACATGGATCAAGCCTTGTTGAAAAGAGGGTGAAGGGTGCTGTGCTTGCCGTCGTAGACCTGGCCGGGGCTCTCATCGACTTGCACGGTCAGGCCCAGCGGGGCTTGGTCGAACAAGGGCGCCAGGTGCGTGCGTGCGGCGGCCAGGATCGCGTCGCCGGCGCGCTGCTTGACGGCGTCGCTGCGGCCGGTCCCCATGCGCAGGTTCATGTAAATGAAGCCGTAGTCGCCTTGGCCGTCGGCCACGGCGTAGTGCGCGGCGGGATACGCCAGCACGCGGGTGCCGCCGGTGGGAAAGGCCTGCTTGCCCGCTTCGTCATGCACCTGCAGCATGGCGTCGGCCAGCGTGCGGCACAGGGCGGACATGCCTGCAGCCGGATCGAGGTTGGGGGTGTAGAGGATGACGAGGTGCGGCATGGCGTGGGCGTCACAGGCGGCTGGTGATGGCGGTGTAGCCCTCGGCGGCGGAGGCTTGAGCCTTCGGGATCGCTGCACCATCTTGCGGTGTGACCGGGAAGATCGCGTTGATCTGGCCAGTGCCCGAGGCGCCGAAGTAGGGGGTGACGACGTCGGCCTGGCCGTCGTAGGCCGACCAGCCCAAAGCGCCTAGCAGCATGGCGGTGTCGTGCATGAAGCCTTCACCGTGGCCCTTGGCGGCGTACTCGGGCAGCATGCCGCAAAAGCTTTTCCACTCGCCGGCTTGCCACATGCGCACGACGTCGCGATCGAGCGCCTCCAGGAAGGGGCTCCAGATCTTGAATCCGTACTCGGGTGCGAGGCCGTTTTGCGCGAAGCGGTGCGAGAGCGAGCCGCTGGCAAAAATCGCCACCGTGCCGTCGTAGTGGTCTTCGATGGCGCGGCGAATCGCCCAGCCCAGACGGGCGCTGTCATTGAGGTAGTGCGCCATGCACAGGGCGGAGACCGACACCACTTGGTAATGCTGGTCCTGGTTCATGTACCGCATGGGAACCAGCGTGCCGTACTCCGGATTGAGTGTGGTGGCGTCATGCGCCAGGGTTTCGACGCCCCATTCGTTGCAGGTTTTTGCCAGCAGCTGGCCCAGCTTCGGGTTACCCGGAAACTCGAAGCCCATGTTGCTGATGAAATGCGGCAACTCGTTGCTGGTGTACAGGCCTTTGAAGTGGGGCGCGCAGTTGATGTGGTAATTGGCGTTGACCAGCCAGTGGGTATCAAACACCACGATGGTGTCCACCCCCAGCGCACGGCAGCGCCAATCGATCTCGTAGTGGCCATCGATAGCGTCCTGACGCGTGCCCTTGCGCGGGCCGTCCAGCTCGCTCAGGTACATCGAGGGCACATGGGTGATCTTGGCGGCCAGTGCGAGCTTACCCATGGTGTGGCTCCTGTTCAGACGCCCCAGTGCGGGATGTGGTGGCCGCCCAGCGAGACGGCGACGTTCTTGGGTTCTAAGAAAACCTCATAGCTCCAGGTGCCGCCCTCGCGGCCTGTGCCCGAGGCCTTGGTGCCGCCAAAGGGCTGGCGCAGGTCACGCACGTTCTGGCTGTTCACGAAGCACATGCCGGCTTCGACGGCGGCGGCCACGCGATGGGCCTTGCCGATGTTTTCGGTCCAGACATAACTGGACAGGCCATAGGCGATGTCATTGGCCATGCGGATCGCGTCGGCCTCGTCTTGGAAAGGAATCAGGCAGGCCACGGGCCCGAAGATTTCGTCTTGCGCGATCTTCATGCGGTTGTCGACATCGGCAAACACAGTCGGCAGCACGTAGTTGCCCTTTTTCACGCGCGCCGGCAGATCCGGCGTGGCCAGGCCGCCGCACAAAAGGGTGGCGCCTTCCTTCGGGCCCAACTCGATGTAGCTGCGCACCTTGGCCAGGTGGGCCTGCGAGATCATGGGGCCGATGATGGTTGTTTCATCGAGCGGGTCGCCCACCGTGATCTTCTTGGCGCGGGCGACGAACTTCTCGACAAAGCTGGCATAGATGGACCGCTGCACCAGCATGCGGCTGCCAGCGGTGCAACGCTCGCCGTTGTTGGAGAAGATCATGAAGATCGCGGCGTCCAGGGCCCGGTCCAGGTCGGCGTCTTCAAAAATGACGAAGGGGCTCTTGCCCCCGAGTTCCATGCTGAATTTTTTGAGACCAGCCTCTTTGACGATGCGGTTGCCGGTGGCCGTCGACCCGGTGAAGGAGATGGCGCGTACATCGGGGTGACGCACCAGCGGCTCGCCGGCCTCCTTGCCGTAGCCGTGGACGATGTTCAGCACGCCTGCGGGCACGCCCGCCTCCAGGGCCAGCTCGCCCAGACGCGCGGCGGTCAGGGGCGACAACTCACTCATTTTGAGCACCGCGGTGTTGCCAAAGGCCAGGCAGGGCGCGACCTTCCAAGTGGCAGTCATGAAGGGCACGTTCCAAGGCGAAATGAGCGCGCAGACACCCACCGGATGGAACAGCGTGTAGTTCAGATGGGTGGGCGTGGGGTAGGTGTGGCCATCGACCCGCGTGCACATCTCGGCGAAGTAATAGAAGTTGTCGGCCGCGCGCGGCACCAACTGCTTGCCGGTCTGGGCAATCACCTGACCCGTGTCGTTGGTCTCGGTTTGCGCGATCTCGGGCACATGGCGGGCGATCAGATCGCCCAGCTTGCGCACGATCTTGGCGCGCTCGGGCGCGGGCAGACCGGCCCAGGCCGGAAAAGCGGTCTTGGCCGCGGCGACGGCGGCGTGCACGGGGTCCTCGCCGCCTGTGGCCACCTCGGCCAGCACCTCCTGGGTGGCGGGGTTGACGGTCTCGAAATACTCGCGGCCAGGAACGGACTTGCCGTCAATCAGGTGGTCGATGCGCATGATGGACATTTGCAGGAGATGGCTCGGGGATCGACAGAAGTCGCTAATATATGAGCAGTGTATTCGCTCACCTGTGAGTGATGCAACAATCTCGAGCTGGTATTGATACTGTGAACCATTGGCTGACTTCATGACCCAGGCCTCCCCGGCGCCGACGCCTTTTGCGAACCGTAACCTTCCGCTTTTGCTGCTGCTGGCGCGTGAAAGCGTGATTGGCCAGTTCCGGCCCGTGCTCAACGCGCACGGTGTGACCGAGCAGCAGTGGCGGGTGCTGCGGGTGCTGGCCGAGCGCGGGCCCACCGAGCCGCGCGAGCTGGTGATGCTGTGCGGCATCTCCAGCCCCAGCATGGCCGGGATGCTGGCGCGCATGGACGATCTGGGTTGGGTGGCGCGCAAGCCCATGGCCAGCGACCAGCGCCGTGTGCTGGTCTCTACCACCGCCAAGAGCCGCGCCCTGGCCGCGCGCATCGCGCCGCAAGTGGACGCGATCTACGCCCGCATCGAGGCGCAATTGGGCAAAGATTTCAAGCGGCAGCTGTATGCTTCGCTCGATCGACTGATCGAGGATCTGGGCGGTCTGGACGAGACGGCCTCAGACTGAGTCGAAGCCGCGCGCCAGCGCGCGCACAACCTCGGCGGCCGGCGCCGCGCGACATCCGCTGCGGTTGGTGCCAGACCACAGGGGGCTGAAGTCGCCTACGCCCGTGGCCTCGGCATGTGCGCGCAAGGGGCCGATCCCAGCGGTGGCCAGCGGAAAGGGCGGCGCCGTCTGACTCACGGGGCCCTGTTCGCGCATGACGCGGTTGACGATGCCGCGTGCCAGGCCGCCGGTGAAGATGTTGGTCAGCGCGGTGGGCGCCTGCAGATCTTGCAGGGCCGCGCGATGAGTCGCGCTTGTGCGCGCTTCGTCGCACAAGAGAAACGCGGTTCCCACCTGCACGGCGCTGGCGCCCCGTGCGATCGCGGCGCGTACGCCCTGGGCATCGGCGATGCCGCCGGCAGCAATCACCGGAATGTCCAGCGCCGCGACGATGGAGGGCAGCAAGAGGGCCGTGCCGGCCTGCAGCGCCACGTCCTTGTCTAGAAAGTGACCGCGATGCCCGCCGGCTTCCAGACCCTGCGCGATCACTGCGTCGGCGCCCTGGTCCTGCAGCCACAGGGCCTCGCGCACCGTGGTGGCCGAGGACAAGACGCGCGATCCCATGCGCTTGACGCGCGCCAACAGGTCGGGGGCGGGCAGGCCGAAATGAAAGCTCACGACGGGTGGGCTAAACGCCTCCAGCACTTCGGCGGCCTCGTGGCTGAAAGGCTGGCGGCTGGCGCCGGACGGGGCATGCGCGGGATCCAGACCGAACTCGCGGTAGTAGGGGGCCAGCGCCTGCATCCACCGGGCCTCGCGCGCCGCGTCGGGCGCGGGGGGACTGTGGACGAAGAAGTTGACGTTGTAGGGGCAGCCCGCGGCCTGCAGCCGCCGTAGCTCGCGTTCGAGCGAGGCTGTGTCCAGCATGGCCGCAGGCAGCGAGCCCAGGCCGCCGGCCTGACCGACGGCGATCGCCAGGCGGGCGTCCTGCGCGCCGGCCATGGGCGCTTGGATCAGGGGGATTGGGGTGCCGAGGAATGTGGTGTCGGTCATGGTGTCGTGCGGGTTTCGAACCGTGATTCTGTCGCAGTCGCCAGAACCAGG
>CANHSE010000116.1 GCA_947463025.1 Comamonadaceae bacterium | reverse complement strand
CCTCGCGCACCGGGATGCGGCTCACACCAAAGCTGGCCGCCAAGGCGTCCTGGCGCAGCTGGGTGCCGGCAGGGTAGGCGCTGCTCAGGATCTGCTCGCGCAGGCGATCGGCCACCGCACTGGCGAGCGTTCGGTGCTGCTTGAGGGGGCTGCGATCCGCGTTGACATGCATATTTTATACAATATACAATGAATCGCATGGCCCCCGCAAACGCATCAGATTCCGCCCCGCAGGGTTCGCCCCCCCGGGTGGCAGCGCCCGTCAGGGCCGTGATCGCCGTGTCGGCCGGCATCCTCAGCCTCGAGCGCTTGCTGATCATGGGCTTCATGGGCCTGCTGGTTGCGCTCATCCTGCTCAACGTGGTCACCCGCTATGCCGGCGCCTCGCTCTACTGGGTCGATGAGTCGGCCGTGTACTCGGTGGTCTGGCTGGCCTTCATCGGCGGCTCCGCGATGACGCGGCTGCGCCTGGATTTCGCGATGACCCTACTCACCGACAAGCTGTCCCCCCCCTGGGCGCGCCGCGCCAAGATCACGGCTGGCTTGGGTGTAGTCACCTTCGCCCTGGCGCTGGGGCTGATGTGCTGGCTCTGGCTGGACCCGGCAGGTCTGGCGCAGGCGGGCTTTGACGCCAAGCGCTTCGCCGCCGCCAGCTTCAACTTCGTCTACACCGAACGCACCCAGACCCTGAACTGGCCGTCGTGGTCGCTGTACCTGATCGTGCCGATCTTCTCGGTCAGCCTGTTCGTCCACGGCCTGGCCAATGTGATGGAAGACCTGGGATGGGCGCCCGCTGCGCGCGCACGCGGCTTCGATCTCGGCGGCAACGAGGGGATCAACTGATGCTCACCCTCGGCGCCTTCGCCCTCTTGCTGTTGGTCGGCGTGCCGATCGGCCTGTCGCTGTGCCTCGGTGCGGTGGTCTACATCGCCGACTCGGGCAACCCGCTCTTGTTCAACAACTATCCGCTGCAGCTGTTTGGCGGCGTGGACAGCTATGGCCTGATCGCGATTCCCCTGTTCATCCTGATCGGCGAGATCATGAACGGCGGCGGCATCACCCAGCGCATCGTGCACATGGCCATGGCCTTCGTGGGCTCCATGCGCGCGGGCCTGGCCTATGTGAATGTGCTGGCCAACATGATGGTGTCCTCCATCCTCGGATCGGCCACCGCGCAGGTCGCGATCATGTCGCAGATCATGGTGCCCGAGATGGAGCGCAAGGGCTATGACAAGACCTTCGCCGCCGGTCTCACGGCCTATGGCGGCATGCTCGGTCCGATCATTCCCCCCTCGGTGATGTTCGTGGTCTATAGCACCTTGGCGCAGGTGTCGGTCGGCGACATGCTGATCGCGGGCATCGTCCCCGGCCTGATCCTCACCGCGATCTTCTGCGTGATCATCGCCATCCTGGGCGTGATCCACCAATTTCCGCGCGCCGAGAAACGCACTTGGGGCGAGCGTGCGCGTACGGTGCTCGAAACCGCCCCCACCCTCCTGATCCCCATCGTCATCGTCGGCTCCATCCTCTCGGGTCTGGCCAATGCCACCGAGTCGGCTGCGGTGGGCGCCGTGGTGGCAGCCCTGGTGGGGCGCTTTTGGACCCGTGAATTTCGCTTCGAGCAATTGCCCCAGATGCTGCTGCGTGCGGGCGTGTATTCGGCGATCGTGTTGTTCCTGGTGGCCGCCGCCTCGGTCTTCTCGTGGGTCTTGATCTACGGAAAGATCCCGCAGGCGATTGCCGCCTCCGTCCAACAGATCGCGGCCGACCCGGTCACCTTCCTGCTGCTGGTCAGCGTGGCACTGCTCCTGATTGGCACGGTGATCGACGGCGTACCGGGCCTGATCATGACGGTACCGATCCTGCTGCCCATTGCCACCGCGGTCTACGGCATCGACCCGCGCCACTTCGGCGTTGTGGTGGTCGTCAACCTCGTGCTGGGGCTGCTCACGCCGCCCGTCGGCCTGTGCTTTTTTGTCGCCTCCGCCGTCACGGGGGCGAACCCCGGCAGGATGTTCATCGTCACCCTGCCTTTCTTCATTGCGTCCTGCGTCTTGCTGGTCGCTTTGTGCGTGTATCCCTCGCTATCGCTGATGTTGCTCAAGTAAGTTCCCCACCCACAACCACCCCAGGAGACTTTCATGCCCATTGCCCGTCGTCAGTTGCTTGCCGCTTCGGCCATCGCCTCCCTCGGTTTCCCTGCGATTTCCGTGGCGCAAACCCGCCAGCTTCGCCTGGGCATCCTCACGCCCAACGGCCACCCCTGGAACGTCGCCGCCCTGAAGGTAGCCGACCAACTGAATCAGGAAACCAAGGGCCGTCTGACGCTCACCGTCTTTCACTCCGGTCAGCTGGGTAACGAAGCGGCCATGCTGCAGCAGATGCAATCGGGCGCCCTGGACATGGGCTGGATCATGGCCGCCGAACTCGGCTCGCGCGTGCCGGCGATTGCCGCGATCACCGCGCCCTATGTGGTCGACTCCACGCCCAAGATCGCGCGCCTGGTGCGCCATCCGGTGGCCATGAAGCTGTTCGACACCCTGCCTGGCGAGACCGGCACCATCGGCCTGGCCTGGGGCATCACCGGCATGCGCGCGATCTTCGCCGCCCGCGACGTGAGCAAGATCGCCGACATTCGCGGCATGAAGCTGCGCATCAACCCGACCCCGGCCTACCGCGACTTCTACCAGTTATTGGGTGCAGCTCCCACGCCCATCCCCACGCCCCAAGTGTTTGATGCCATGTCCAACGGCCAGGTCGACGGGCTGGAGGCCGACCTCGAGTTCTCCTGGAACCAGCGTTTCGACAAGGTCTCCAAATCGATCCTGCAGATGAACGCCATCTTCATGCCGGTGATCGCCCTGGTCTCGGGTCGCGTCTGGCAAGGCATGCCGGCGGGTGATCGCGATCTGATCGCGCGCGCCGTGCGCACCGCACTCGATGCACAGATCAACGAGCTGGCTGGCAACGAGCCCAAGCTGATTGAGCAGTTCAGGGCCACCGGCATCCCGTTCCGCGCAGCCAACCGCGCCGATGCCGAGGCGGTGGTCGCCGAGTACGACAAGATCTGGCTGCCCAAGGCACCGATCCTGGCCGAACTGCGCAAGGCCGGTCAAAGCCTCTAAGCCCTGCGCGCGATCGCCGATCCGAACACCCCTCTACCTAGACAGACCCGATCCATGTCCGCTTCCATTTTTTCGGGCGTCATCCCGGCGCTCATGACCCCTTGCGGGGCCGACCGTCAACCCGACTTCGACGCACTGGCGCGCAAAGGGCGCGAGTTGGTCGATCTCGGGATGAACGCGGTCGTCTACTGCGGGTCCATGGGCGACTGGCCCTTGCTCTCCGACGAACAGCGCATGAAGGGCGTCGAGCGTCTGGTGCAGGCCGGGGTGCGGGTGGTGGTCGGCACCGGCGCACAGAACCCTGCGCGTGCGGCGGCGATTGCGGCCCACGCGCAGCGCTCTGGTGCCGGCGGCTTGATGGTGATTCCGCGCGTGCTCTCGCGCGGAAGTTCGATCGCAGCGCAGCGCGCGCATTTCGAGGGCATCCTCGCGGCGGCCCCCGACCTGCCCGCGGTCATCTATAACAGCCCCTACTACGGCTATGAGACCCGGGCCGATCTGTTCTTCGAGCTGCGTCGTCGCCATCCCAACCTGATCGGGTTCAAGGAATTCGGCGGGGCGGCCTCGCTGCGCTACGCCGCCGAACACATCGTGGGCGAAGATGCCGGGGTCTCGCTGCTGGTGGGCGTGGACACCCAGGTCTTTCACGGCTATGTCAATTGCGGCGCGGTGGGCGCCATCACCGGCATCGGCAACGTGCTCCCACGCGAAGTGCTGCTCCTGGAGTCCCTGTGCCGCCAGGCCGCAGCGGGCGATGCCAAGGCGCGTGCGCGGGCCCTGGCGCTGGAGCAGGCGCTGGGGGTCTTGTCCTCATTCGACGAAGGCGTCGACCTGGTCCTGTACTACAAGCACCTGATGGTGCTAGAGGGTCATGCCGAGTACACGCATCACCTCAATCCCACCGACAGCTTGACGCCGGGTCAGAAACGTTACGCCGAGCAGCAGCTGGCCCTGTTCAAGACCTGGTATCGGCAGTGGTCGGTGGCGTAAGTCCGCCCGCTGCCAGCGCGGCTTCGCGGCCCCGCGCCATGTCCACCTTCACCAGCAGAATCAGTCCCGCCACAAACAGCACCGCGGTCGACAAGATCGCCACCCGCTGGTTGCCCCCTGCTGCCCAGGTGATCGCCCCGTAGCTCAGGGGCCCGATGATGGCGGCCAGGCGCAGCGCCACCGACCACAGGCCATAAAACTCGGCCAACTGGCGTGGCGGCGCGAACAGGCCCGCCATCGCCCGACCCGCCGACTGGCTCGAACCCATGCAGATGCCCGCAATCGCAGCGGCCCACCAGAAGCTGCCCTTGGTGGTGCTCAGCGCCGCGATCACGCAGGTCAGGATCCACCCCACCAGCGTGCTGCCCAGCGCCAGCTTGTGGCCAACGCGGTCTTGCAGATAGCCCCAGGCCAGCGCGCCGACCGCCGCCGCCGCATTGAGCGCGAAGATCAGCACCATCGTCTCCTGCGGCGCAAAGCCGATCACCTGCTCGGCGTAGATCGCGGCCAGCGAGATCGCCACCGCCACACCGCCCTGGTAGCACACCGCACAGGCCATCAACCACATGAAATCCGGGTGCTGGCGCGCTTGGGCAAAGGTGACCTTCAGGCGGGCCCAGCTCGCACGCAGACCCTGCTCCTGCGTCGCCTGCGGATGGGGCTGCGCACGCTCCTTGAGCAGCCAGAACGTGAACAAGGACGCCCCGCCATACCTCGCGGCGGTGATCAACAGGGTCACCGGCACGAACTCCGACGCCGGGATGCCCTGGGCCTGCGCCCACAGCACATAGGCCAGGCACACGCCCAGCGTGAGCATGCCGCCGACGTAGCCCAGGCCCCAGCCCCAGCCACTGACCTTGCCCATGGCCTCGGGCCGCGCCAGCTCGGGCAGAAAGGCAGCGGTGAGCGACTCGCCCCAGGCATAGAAGGTGTTGGAGACGATGATGCCCACAATCGCCCAGGCCACCGCCCCCGGACCGACCGCAGCCAAGGCCGCCGTGCTCAGCACGCAGCCCACGGTCACCATCGCCAGCAGGCGCTTCTTGGCCGCGCGCCGGTCGGCCCAGGCGCCCAGGCTGGGCATGGTCAGCATCACGATCGCGTAGGACACGCTCAAAGCGGCCGTCCAGGCGAAGGTGGCCCAGGCCGCCTTGCCGGCGATCCCGCCCACGAAATAGGCCGCGAACACGGCGGTGATGACCACCGTCGTGTAGCCGGAATTGGCGAAGTCGTACATCGCCCAACCGAACACTTCGCGCCGGCGCACGCCGGGGTTCAGGGATGGATCAGAAGGGGAAGGATCGGAAGAGAGCGCCATGCCGCCAGCATAGCGGAGCGCTCAGCGGTGGCGCAGGGCCGCGGGCAATGTCAGTGCAGGTGACGCGGGCGGCGTCCGCCGCCATGGCTGCCACCGGAGCCGCCGCCACTGCCCCGGGGCGGCTTGCCCAGCTCCAGCGAGCTGACCAATTCATCAAAACGCTGGCTGAAGAGCCGATCGATCTCGGTCACCACCCCGCCCAGCTCGGCGCCGTCGAAATGGCGCTCCATCAGGTGCACCACATCCTCGACCAGCAGGTCGCGCTGCACCTGCATGATGGCCGCGGGCGTGGGGCCGACAAACAGCATGACGAAGTCGTCGCGGGCCTGGGTCTCGGGCGGTTCTTCTTCCTCGTCGAACTCGGTGTCGTAGAAGGTGATCTCGAGCGCGGCGCCTTGCGCGGCGAGCTCGTTGAGGTTCATGCACATCTCGTCGAGCGCCTGGCGAAAGTCGTCGTTGCCGGGAATCGTCCAGCACAGGGTCAGCAGGTGCTCGGTGGCATCAAAGCGGATGCCAGGCTCTTCCTCGTAGGCGCTCTCGCTGGCGTCGGCCAGGGACTTGGCGCCCGCGTACTTCCACAGGGGCTTCAAGGCGTCCTGGATCTGGGCGAAACCCACGTCGGCGCGCAGGGGAATATCGCCGTGGACGTGGATTTCAAAGGGGGCGTTGTAGCTGGACATGAATTTCTTGCGCCTGGCCGCGGTGGTGCCTCGAACGAGAATCGAACTCGTACGCCCTCTTTCGAGTAGCGGCGGATTTTAAGTCCGCTGTGTCTACCAATTTCACCATCGAGGCCCTAGGGCCACTGTAAAACAAAACAGCCCCGGCAACGCGCTGTCGGGGCTGTGGGTCTTGGAGGCGCGGGGCGGAGTCGAACCGCCCTGGATGGATTTGCAATCCACTGCATAACCGCTTTGCTACCGCGCCGCTGTCTACAAAAAAGGGAAGCACAAGCCTCCCTTTGAATGACTGGAGCGGGAGAAGAGTCTCGAACTCTCGACCTCAACCTTGGCAAGGTTGCGCTCTACCAACTGAGCTACTCCCGCGAAGCCAGCGATTCTAGCGCATATCGCTTGGCACGGCGCGAACGCGTGGACGCCCCTTGGACAGCGCAGCGCGTGAGGCGGGTGGATTCACAAAGTTTTTGCATCCACACAGCCCGCCCCATTAATACTCTTTAGCTCATCCAGGAGCTGCGTATGTACTCCCCCTTCAACCCCTACGGATCCGTACATCGCGAGCACGCGAGCCATCACTGGCATGGCGGGAGTGCCTTTAGGACCCAGTACTTCAATGCGCTCTCCATGGGCTTCCCGGAGATGGAAAGACGCATGATCTACAGCGTGCGCACGGCCATGGCAAAACTGGGGGATACGCCACAGGCGCGCCACCTGCGGGGTCCCGCACAAAACTTCATCGCGCAGGAGGCCTCCCACAGCCTCGTACACGCGCGCCTGAACGTGCAGCGGATCAACCCCAACTGGCCCGTCCTGACGAACCTTTGGCCCCGGCGAAAAATTGCGCAACATCACTGGCTGTCCAACCTCGCAAGGACCTGCGCGGTCGAGCACGTGACGACCATTCTGTCGGTCTATGTGTTTCGTCAGCCGAGCCTTTTCAACCCTGTGACGCCCAGCCTGCGCGACCTATGGCTTTGGCACGCTGCAGAAGAGATCGAACATCGATGCTTGGCGTTCGATGTTTATCGGGCAGCAGGGGGTGGGTACCTGCGTCGCATCGCGTATTTTTTTCTGATCGTCTTCACCGCGAATGCCTTGGTGATGGCGCAAACGTTGACCAACCTTGCACTCGACGGTCAACTCTTCAAACCGCGTACATGGCGAGACGCTTTCGTTCTTTTTTGGGGCCGCGAAGGGCTGGTCTGGTTCTTTGGCAGGCACTTGCCCACGTACCTGCGGCCGGACTTCAGCCCGAAGGATCGCCATCGACAGGCGTGCGACACCGCCTTGCGTTGGTTACAGGACTACCGAAGTCGGACCCAGGGCCCCTAATCACCCCGCCCACACCCGACAAAGACTGACTGGTTACATTAGTGACTGATCAGTCACTTACTCCCCATCCCCTGACCCCATGAACGTCCTCAATTCCCTCATCCACGGTGATGCACTGGCCCAGATCCTGATGGAAGGCCACAACCCTTACGCCCTGCAAAAACTCGAGACCGCCGATGTCGATGCCTTGCGCCAAGCGATGCAGACCGGCGAGGCGCTGCAGGCCTATGGGGTGGGCCGCATCGTGATGTCGGGGCGGGGCGTGTGGGCGGTGACCGAGCGCGCCGTGCTGCTGCGCGACGCCAGCCAGCAGGGTGTGCAAACGATCGCGCTGGACCAGGTGCAATCCTTTGAGGCGGTGCGTGGGCGCTTTGGCCATACGGTGCGTTTGAGCGCCCAGGGCCGCAACTGGAGCTTGTTCGGTGTCGACCGCGAACTGGCCCGCGCCCTGCACCTGGCATTTCAGGCACGCGGCGTCGCCAGCCAGTTCGAAGACAAGCAGGCCGACAGCCCCTTCTGGCGTTCGTCCGAGGCGGCGGCCCAGGACTGCCTGCAAGACGCGCGCGGCCGACTGCAAGCCGCCTAAGCCGCAGCCCGCGTGGCCAGGGCCGACACACTGCCGCCTGGCCGCGACGCGGCGCTGGCGCGCATCGCGCGCGTGCAGCCCGCCGACTATGCGCGCACGCGCAATCACCTGGAGGGGGCCGTCACCGGCCTCTCCCCTTACCTCACGCATGGCGTTGTCACCTTGCGCGACGTGCTGGCCGGGGTGCTCGAACGCGAACCGCTGGCGATCGGGCACAAGCTGGTGTTCGAGCTGGGATGGCGCGAGTTCT
>CANHSE010000115.1 GCA_947463025.1 Comamonadaceae bacterium | reverse complement strand
TTCGGCCGCTTTTCGGGCCGCCTGGGCGCGCTGGCGTCGTGCGTCCCAATCGATCGTCTCGCCTGCGCGTGCGCGCGCGAGCAGTGACGTGGTCATGCCGTCGTAGTCCCACTCGCCATCGAATTCATCTTCGTCATAGGGTTCGAAGAAGGCCTGCTCCTCGCCATCCCCGAGGTACGCCTCGCCGACCTTGCGACCTTGGGCGAACACCGCCGCACCGGCAAAGGCGGGGCCTTCCTCGACGTAGTGCAATTCGAAGCGCAGGTCGGGATAGCGCGCAGCCAGGTCCTCGATCAGCTGAGGTCGGGGGTTCCATGCGGTGTCGAATTGATAGACGAGGTCGCGCCCGTCCACCTCGAGCTCCCCTGTTCTTCGC
Organism: Comamonadaceae bacterium; assembly: GCA_947463025.1. GTDB lineage: Bacteria > Pseudomonadota > Gammaproteobacteria > Burkholderiales > Burkholderiaceae_C > Ramlibacter. The sequence continues at coordinate 7,990 of CANHSE010000115.1, read as the reverse complement.
TCGTCACGCGCGTCCCAGGTCATGGGGACCACGGTGGCCAGCTTCGTCCAGTCGACGGGTGCCGAGGGCGAGCCGATCGCCCAGGCCAACTGCGTCAACCGCTTTTTGGTTCCCTTGACGCGCAAGGTGTTGTAGACCCAGTTCGGCATGCTATTTGTCCGTAAAAGCAACAAAGAGGCGGGCAGGCTTTGACTGTAGCGGATGGGCCGTGTGCAGACCTGAAGCGAGCGTATCTAGTGTCGCCGCGCCTGTTCACGGGTCCACTTCGGTGCAAACTGCAAAACGTAATCGCAAAAGGCCTGCACGGGCGGCGTGAGGAAGTGACCCGCCCGCGTGAGGAGCGCGTACTCGCGCTCGATCTCCGGGTCGGTGAGCCTGACCAGCTTCAAGTCAAAACCGGCCGCTAGTTCACGTGCATACATCGGACATACGGAGACGCCAAAACCGGACTTGACCATGGACAACGAGGTGTTGATCCGTCGCACCACGGTGATATCCGCCGGGAAGAGACTGTGGCGCTCGCCCCCCTGCTCGCCCACCGTCCACTCGCCCAGCGAACGAAAAAAGGTGACGAAGGGGCGTTGACGGGCGGCCATCCACGTTACGGATTTGCGGGTGGCCAGCGGGTCGGATGCGGGAACGGCCAGCAACAGGGGCGCACGCATGAAGGGTGTGCGCTGGATCTCGGGCAGGTCGATCGTCCCCGGCGCGATCCCCACATCCACCTCGCCCCGACTGGTCCGCGCGATCACCTCCTCGATGCTCACATCGAGAAAGCGCAGCTCGACGTGCGGGTATGCCTTGCGAAAACCCGCCATCACGCTGGGTACCAGCGTGCAAGACATCACCTCGGGCGCGGCAATGCGCACGATGCCTCGGCGCTTTTCCTTCAGGGCGGTGATGTTGTTCACTGCGTCGTCGAGGTCACCCAATACCCGTTCGGTCAGCGGAAAGAACTCGATGCCCACCCCGGAGAGTTCGACCTTGCGGGTGCTTCGGTCGAACAGACGCACGCCCAGCTGCGCCTCAAGCTCCTTGACCAGGCCGCTCAGGGCCGCGGGCGTGAGGCTGAGGGCCTCTGCCGCGTCGGTGAAGCTGCGTGCCGTGGCGACGGCATGGAAGGCCCGCAGTTGGCGCAGCGTCAGATTTTTCATAAAAACTTGAAAGTCTTTAAAAAAGTATTGCTTGTCTGAAAAATCAGCTTACGGGAAAGTCGGCCGCACTGCAACGAAACAACGCTTCGTGACCGCATTCATCGACATCGACGGCATTCAGGTCTCCCCGGACCACTACATCGACGGCCATCGCGTGGGATCGAGCGAATCCTTCGCTGACCACAGCCCGATTGACGGCCGCCTGATCGGCCATATCGCCGCCGGCCTGCCTGAGCACTGCGATGCCGCCCTCGATGCCGCGCGCCGGGCCTTCCCCGCCTGGGCAGCCCTGGGCCCGGCCGCCCGCGCCGAACGCCTCCTGGCCTTCGCCGAGGCGTTCAAACGCAGGGGCGACGATCTCGCCCGGGTCGAAAGCGAGGACAACGGCATGCTGGTCACCCGCCTGCGCGGTCACCAGGTCGAGCGCTGCGCGCACAACATCGCCTTCTTCGCGCAGCAGGCCCTGCAGCAGCAGGACCATCGGATCGAGGGCAAGAACGCGCGCCACCACGTACGCTACGACCCGGCGGGCGTATGCGTCCTGATCACGCCCTGGAACTCGCCCATGATGCTGACCACATGGAAGCTCGGTCCCGCGCTGGCAGCCGGGAACACCGTGGTGGTCAAGCCGCCCGAGTGGGCCCCCCTAACCTGTAGCCTGCTGGCCGATATCGCGCACCAGGCGGGCATCCCGCCCGGCGTGTTCAACGTGGTGCAAGGCCTGGGTGCCACCACTGGCGCGGCGCTGGTGGCCGACCCTCGCGTGGCCCGGGTGTCCTTCACCGGCTCGGTGCCCACGGCCAAGACGATCGCCGCCGCCACCGCCCGCCACCTCACACCCACCAGCTTCGAGCTGGGCGGGAAGTCCCCCCTGATCGTGCTGCCCGACGCCGACCTGGACCTGGCCGCCGCCACCGCCGCCTTGCAATACCGCAACGCGGGCCAGGTCTGCCTCGCGGGCACGCGCCTGCTGGTGCACGCCGACGTGGCCGACGATTTCGTGGCCCGGATGAAGAAGGTGGTGGACGGGCTGAAGGTGGGCGATCCGCGCGAACCCGCAACCGAGATCGGCCCCCTGATCCATCCACGCCAGTTCGACAAGGTTACCGGCTACGTGGAGCGCGCGCGTGCGCGTGGTGCCCGCATCCTGTGGGGTGGCCGCCCGCATCCCCAGGGCAGCCTCTACTACGAGCCCACGCTGATCGACGGTGTCGAGCAGGAGGACGAGATCGTGCAGGAGGAGGTCTTCGGGCCGGTGCTGACCCTGCAGCGATTCACCTCCGATGGCGAAGCCGTGCATCTGGCCAATGGCACCCGCTACGGCCTGGCCGCTACGGTGTTCGGCGCACCGGACCACGCAGCCGTCGTCGGCAGGCAACTGCGCGCTGGCATGGTGTGGCTCAACGCCTTCTTCCTGCGTGACCTCGAGGCTCCCTTCGGCGGAGTGGGCGATTCCGGCATCGGGCGCGAAGGCGGCCACTGGAGCTTCGATTTCTTCTGCGACATCAAGGACGTGATGCAGCCGCAAAAACCCTATGCCCCCGCCTTCGCCGGGCGCTGATCACTCACGAACGCCATGAGTCATCCCATCCCCGAGACCGCGCTGTCGCTCACCCAGATCAACCTGGGGGACATGGACACCTACCTGCGTCCTGACCTGGCGGGCATCTTCCGCAAGCTGCGCCTGGAAGCGCCCGTGTCCTGGCACCAGCACCCTGACGCCGGCAAGCGCGGCTTCTGGGCGGTGACCCGCTACGACGACATCGTCGCTACCAGCAAGGACACCGCCACCTTCAGCAACCGCGAAGGCATCCAGATCATCTTCGAGGGCGACCTGCCACACGCGGGCCAGGGCTCCATGATCGAGATGGACCCGCCGGAGCACGCACGTATGCGCCGCCTGGTGGGTCCAGCCTTCAGCTCAATGGGCGTGACCCGAATGCGCGACCAGATTCAGGACCGGGTGCGCACCATCCTGGACGGCCTGGCCGGGCAAGACGAGATCGACTTCGTGCGCGATTTCGCCACGCCCCTGCCCCTGGGCGTGTTCTACGACCTCATGGGCGTACCGACGGCCGATCAGCGCCGCATGCTGGAACTGGCCGACCGCACGTTCTTCTCGGGCGACCCGCGCTTTGGCGGGGACACGCAGGGCATCGGCGAGGCTGGCCTGGAGATACAGGCTTATGGCCGTTGGCTCGCCGAACAACGCCGCAAGGGCCCGAAGAGCGACGTCATGAGCACCCTGGTGCAGGCCACTATCGACGGCCAGGCTCTGAGCGACAAGGAGCTCGGGGCCTTCTTCGGCCTGCTGGGAGCGGCGGGCGCGGACACAACACGCTCGAGCCTGAGCTACGCGCTCAGCGCGCTCAGCGACTTCCCACAGCAGAAGGCGCTGTGGCTGACAGACATCGACGGGCGCGCCGCAGCGGCCACCGAGGAGATCGTGCGCTGGGCCTCGCCCACGATGAACATGCGCCGAACGGCAACGCGCGACACCGAGCTGGCCGGCCAGAAAATCGCGCAGGGCGACAAGGTGGCCCTCTTCTACGCCTCGGGCAACTTCGACGAGTTGCGCTTCGAGGCACCCTGGGAATTTCGGATCGACCGCACCCCCAACCTGCACATGGCCTTCGGCCTGGGCGGTCCGCACTTCTGCCTGGGGGCGCACCTGGCCAAACTGGAGATCCGTATCGCCTACACCGAGCTGCTCAAACGCTACCCCGACGTCGAGGCCACCGGCCCCGCGCAGCGCCTGCGCAGCAACTTCATCAACGCCCCGCACACGCTGCCAGCCCGCCTGGGCCGCGCGCGCTGACCCACCCTGGACCCGCCATGACTCTGCAAGTCCGCGTCCAGCGCATTGCCCAGGAAACCGCTGAGGTGCGGGTATTCAAGCTCGTGCCGGCCACGGGGCAGGCGCTACCGCCCTTCACCGCCGGCGCGCACATCGACGTGTACCTACCCGGCGGGCTCGTTCGCCCGTATTCCCTGTGCAACGACCCGCGCGAGCGCGACGTCTACTGCATCGGCGTCAAGCGCGAGCCCGCCTCGCGCGGCGGATCGGCCACTCTGCACGCGCAGGTGCGCGAGGGCGATGTGCTGCAGGTCAGTGAGCCGCGCAATCACTTCCCGCTCGCGCCCAACGCCACCCACCACCTGCTCCTGGGCGCCGGCATCGGCATCACGCCGCTGCTGGCCATGGGCCACGCGCTCGCGGCGCAGAGTGCGTCGTACGAATTGCATGACTTTGCGCGTTCGCAGGATCTGATGGCCTTCCAGGAAGCGCTCTTGCAGCCGCAGTTCGCTGGACACGTGCACTTCCACATCGGCCTATCCCCAGACACCGTGCAGGCCACGCTAGATCGCCTGTTGCAAGCGCGCCGGGAGGGTGCCCACCTTTACCTGTGCGGTCCACGCCCTTTCATGGACGCCGTACGCGCCATCGCTGCCGCAACCGCCTGGCCTCAAGACGCCGTGCATTTCGAGTACTTCACAGCGGATGCCTTAGCAGGCCAGGCACCTGGCGACCGCTTCACCGTGCGCCTAGCGCGCAGCGGCGGCGAGTACGCCATCCCGGCCGAACGCAGCATCGTGCAGGTGCTGTCCGAGCAGGGCGTTGAGGTGTTTACCTCCTGCGAGCAGGGCGTGTGCGGTACCTGCATCACCGGTGTGCTCGAAGGTACGCCAGACCACCGGGACAGCTACCTGACCGAAGAGGAACGCGAGCGCAACGACACCCTGATGCCCTGCGTCTCCCGCGCCTGCAGTCCTGTGCTGGTACTGGACATCTGAACGAGCAAGGGAAGGACAACATGGGACACATCGTAGGCGCCGCGCTGGTGTCGCACCACCCAGGCTTGTTCCGACCGCAGGAAGAACGCGTCGCCATGGGCAACGGGCGTGACTCCGACCTCGTAGAGGGCTACACCCGCCTGCGTCGTCGGATCGACGCCACCGGCGCGGACACGCTGCTGATCTTCGACACGCACTGGTTCACCAGCGGCCGCCACATCGTCGCGGGCGCGGCAGGTTACCGCGGCATCTACACCTCCAACGAGATGCCGTGGATCCTGCATGACATCGCCTACGACTACCCGGGCGCGCCGGCGCTGGCCACCGAGATTGCTGCCGTCGGCGCTCGTAAGGGCGTAATGGTGGAGAACGCCACCAGCCCGCACATCGATCCCGAGTACCCCACGGTGAATCTGCTCGCGCCCCTGTGGCGTGGCGAGCGCGTGCTGTCCGCGGGCATCTGCCAGAACGCGCGGGCCCACCACTTTCTGGCGATGGGCGAGGTGATTGGCGAGGCGATTGCGCGCAGCGACGCGAAGGTCGTGCTTCTGGCCTCAGGCGCGATGAGCCACCGCATGGTGGACCTGGACTTCCAGCCCCGCAACCCGCGCTGGTGGCACCCCGACAACATCAGCGACCAGCGCCACGTGGCGCTGGACCGCGAGGTGATCGACGCCTGGTCGCGCGGCGACCACGCCGCCGTGATCGAACGCTATCCCGAACTGCGCGCCGCCGCCTACGAGGGCCTGGCAGGCCACTACCTGCAGATGGTGGGCGCCCTCGGCGGAGTCCGCTGCACGGCGCTTGGCACTGCGATGTCCGAGTACGAGAACGCCATGGGAACCGGAAACATCCACATCTGGTTCGACGTCCTGGCCCAGGAGACAGTCCGATGAATGTCCTGCAAGGCCCGCGCCGCGAAGTGCGCCGCGTCATCTACAACGGCGCGAAGCACTGGGCCGACCATGAGGACGGCGCATTGCGGCTGGCCGATGGCCGCCGCGTGGCGATCGACGAGGTCACCCACCTTCCGCCGTGCGACCCGAGCAAGATCATCTGCCTGCACCTCAATTACGCATCCCGCTATTACGAGCTGCGCGGCAAACGGGTGGCATCACAGGCCGACTACGGTTCGCCCTCGTATTTCATGAAGCCGGTCACGGCGCTCAACGCGCACGGCGGCGAGATCGTGCGGCCCGCGGGCTACCAGTACCTGAACTACGAAGGCGAAATCGCGATCGTGATCGGCAAGCCCACGCGCAATGTCACACCCGAGGAAGCCTGGGACCATATTGCTGGCTTCGCCTGCGCACTCGACATGGGTCTGCAGGACATGCGCGACATCGACGCTGGATCCATGCTGCGGGTCAAGGGATCGGACGGCTTCTGCCCGGTAGGGCCTGGCCTGGTCTCGGGCATCGACATCCGCCAGCAGACGCTGCGCACCTGGCGCAACGGCCGGCTCGTGCAGGAAGGCAAGCTCGCCGACGAACTGATCTTCGGCTTCGATTACCTGATAGCCGACCTGGCGCGCCACATCACGCTGATGCCGGGCGACCTCGTCCTCACGGCCACGCCTGCCAACTCGCGTCCGCTGGAGGTGGGCGACCTGATCGAGGTCGAGGTGACCGGTCTGGGTCGCCTGTCCAACCGTGTCGTCGAAGGCCCGGCGCCTCGTGCCCAGGTGGGCCACCAACCCAATAGCAGCACCGAGGTGGTCCGCGTCGCCTTGGGCAACGACGAACGCCTGCCGCCGCACCTGCGTGCACGCTGACCTGTTCCCCCACCCTCCACAACGACAAACAGGAGATACTCATGACCACTCGTCGCACCCTTCTTCAAGCTGGCGCAGCAGCTGCTTGCGCCAGCGCGCTCGGCGCCCTTGCGCAGGACGGTAAGTCCATCACCCTCGTGGTGGGCTTCCCGCCGGGCGGATCGCCGGACTTCGTCGCCCGCACGCTGGCGGACAAGCTGTCCGCCAGACTCAGACGGCCCGTTGTGGTTGACAACAAGGTAGGTGCGGGCGGGCAGATCGCGTTGGGCGCGCTCATGAACGCGAACGCGGACGGGTCCACCTACGTCCTCACCCCAGCTGCGATGATGACCACCGGCCCGCTTCTCTATCCCAAGCTACCCTATGACGTGGCACGGATCGAGCCGGTGATAACGGTGTGCAAAATCGAGCACGGCGTGGTCGTCGGATCGGCGGTGCCTGCCAAGACGCTCGCCGAATTCGTGGCGTGGATGAAGGCATCGCCCGGCAAGGCGTTCTACGGTATCCCCGCCGCCGGCAGCTCACCGCATTTCGTGGGCATGCTGCTGGCTCGCGCTGCGGGCGTCGAGGCGCAGGCCGTGCTCTATCGCGGAGGCCCGCCGATGGTCGCCGACCTCCTGGGCGGCCAGGTGCCGGCGGCGGTCAATGTTCTGGGTAACTTCATCGAGCAGCACCGCGCGGGTAAGCTGCGGGTGCTCGCGACCAGCGGCGCCGCCCGCAGCCCGCTGCTGCAGGACGTACCGACGCTGGCCGAATCCGGCTATCCGCAGGCGCAGGTGGAGGACTGGTATGGCTTCATGGCCAAAGCCGGGACGCCCAGACCCGAAATTGCCACCTTCGCCGCGGCAGTGCGGGAAGTGATGGAGATGCGCGATGTGCGCACTGCGCTCCAGACTTCCGGCCACAACCCCTACGTCATCGGCGCGGACGACCTGGCCAAGGACATCGTGAGCAGCCAGAAACGCTGGGCCGAAGTCATCAAGCAGACCGGCTTCAAACTGGAAAGCTAAGCCGCCGCGGGCGCGGGGCGCGCACGGCGCTCCCGCGCAGGCTGGTCTTCGCCCTTCGCCAGCGCATACCGCGCCGCCCGTACGATCGCCGCCGCGTCCACCGAGAAAAACGCGCGCAGCGCCGCCCGCGTGTCACTGCGCCCGAAGCCGTCCGTGCCCAAGGTGGTGTAGCGCCGGCCCTCGGGCAGATAGGCGCGCACCTGCTCGGGCACAGCGCGCACGTAATCGGTGGCCGCCACGATCGGCCCCTGGCCCGA
>CANHSE010000114.1 GCA_947463025.1 Comamonadaceae bacterium | reverse complement strand
CCTCGTCCTGCCCGAGCTGGAAGTAGGCGGCAAAACCCAGCACCATCAGCACCACCATCAGGTAGCGGGTGAGGGCCGGATGCTCCAGCGCCCAGCGCGAGAGGTTAAAGCGCGTCGAAGGCGAGTCCGGGAGGTTCATCGGGCGGCGGTGTAGAGACTGACCTTCTGACCGGGCGCCAGCACGTGCACGCCCGTGACCACCACCTGCATGCCCGCCGAGAGGCCGGATGTGACCACCACCTCATTGCCCTCGGCGGCCCCAATCTGCACGGCACGCGAGCTGACGGTCATGCTTGCCGGATCCAGCAGCCACACGGCGCTGCCGCCGCCCTCCTGGCGCAGGGCCGACAAAGGCAGTTTGATCACCGCACTGGACGCGGTCGGCTGCGCCTTGGGCTGCACGGTGACGGTGGCCCCCAGAGGCAAGCCAGCCGCCGCAGGCAGGGCCGCCTTGACCAGGTAGGTGCGCGTGACCGGATCGGCACTGGCCGCCACCTCACGCACGCGTCCGACGACAGTGCGCGCATCCGACCAGGCGAGCACCTGCACCTCGGCGCCGACCGGCATGGCCGAGAGCTTGTCTTCGGGCACGGAGAACACCGCATCGCGCGCGCCGTCCTGCGCCAGACGCACCACGGTGGCACCGGCTGCCACCACCTGGCCGGGGTCGGCTTCGACCGCGGTGATCACGCCGGCCGTCGGGGCCAGCAGGCGGGTGTAGGCGGCCTGATTGGATTGCGCGCGCTGCTGGGCCTGGGCCTGATCCAGTTGCGCCTGGGCGGCCTGTAACGCGCTCTCGCGCCGCTCGAGTTCGGCGCCGCTGATGAAGCTCTGGTCCTTGAGGGCGACAAAGCGTTTGAAGTCGGCGGCAGCCAGATCACGCTGCGTGGTGGCGGCTGCGACTTGCGCGCGCGCGGCGGCGTCGGCGAGTTGGTAGTCCTGAGGGTCGAGTTGCGCGAGCAACTGTCCGGCCGGCACGCGCTGCCCGAGTTCGGCCTGCCGCTGCTGGATCTTGCCGGCCACGCGAAAGCCCAGACGGGACTCGACCTGGGCGCGCACTTCGGCGGAGAACGCCAGCTCGGTGCGCCCCGGGGTGGCGCCCATGACGATGACCTTGACGGCACGCACCGGCTCGGGCGCAGGAGCCGGCTTGCCGCAAGCAGCCAACATCAGGGTGGCACCGGCGGCCGCCAGCAGCGGCCGCGGGGAAACAAAGAAACGCAGCATGGGATCGAAGCGGATGAAAAAAGAAATGGGAACGGCAAAGCGCAATTGGAACGCCACGCGCCCGGTCGTGCTGTGATTTGTTGCAGGGTCGTCGCCGACTGCTAATGACTGACTGGTTAGTAATTTACAGATTCTGGCATTTCGCTGTCAAGCGACAATGCCAGGGTGACTGCCCTGCCCCCGATTCAGCCCGCGCCGGTGGCCCATTACGAGAACTTCCCGGTGGCCTCCTGGCTGTGTCCGCCGGCGCTGCGGCCGGCGATCGCCGCCTTGTATGCCTACGCACGCACCGCCGACGATCTGGCCGACGAAGGGGAAGCCCCTGCCGACCAGCGTCTGGCGGACCTGGCGGCCTACCGGGCGGACTTGCAGGCCTGCTTGCGTGGACAGCCCCCCTCGCCACGCTGGGCCGAGGTCTTCGTGCCGCTGGGGGCGGTCATCGCCCGTCACGCCTTGCCCGAGCAGCCGCTGGCGGACCTGCTCGATGCCTTCATGCAGGACGTGGGTCGCAGCCGCGATGCACGTGGCTACGCCGACCGCACGGAATTGCTCGATTACTGCCGCCGCTCGGCCAACCCGGTGGGCCGTCTGCTGCTGCATCTGTATGGCGTGGACGATCCGCGCGCCTGGGCCGAGAGCGATGACGTGTGCACGGCGCTGCAATTGATCAACTTCTGGCAGGACCTGAGTGTGGACATCCCGCGCGGGCGCTTTTACGTGCCTGCCACCGACAGCCTGGCGCACGGCCTGGATCCCGCACGGCCTACCGATTGGGCGCAGGATCCGCGCGGTACGCAGATGGTTCGCAGCCAGGTGGCCTGGGCGCGCGCGATCATGCTGCGTGGCGCAGGCATCGTGCATCGCGTGCCAGGGCGCGCGGGCTGGGAGCTGCGGGCCGTGGTGCAAGGCGGCCTGCGTATCCTGGACAAGATCGAGGCCGGCGGATTTGCCAGCCTGCGCCGGCGCCCGCGTATCACGCCGGCCGATGCCCCCGTGATCCTGTGGCGATGCCTGCGCATGCGGGCGGGCACTGCGGCGCCGATGGGACAATCTAGGCCATGACGCACCCCCACGTCCGCTCGCTCCGTGTCGCTTCCTGCCCCCCGCGGGGGCCTTCGCGCCTTGGGGCGGCCCGGCGGCGCTCATGAGCCCCGAGCAGTACGTGCAGGACAAGGCCGCGGCCTCGGGCAGCAGCTTCTATTACGCGTTCCTGTTCCTGCCGCCGCCGCGGCGCGCAGCGATCACCGCCTTCTATGCCTTCTGCCGCGAGGTGGACGACGTGGTCGATGAAGTTTCCGATCCGGGCGTGGCCCAGACCAAGCTGGCCTGGTGGGCCCAGGAAGTGGGCAAGGCCTATGCGGGCAGTCCCACCCACCCGGTGATGCAGGCCCTGATGCCGCACACGAGCGCCTTCGGCATCGAGTCGCGCCACCTGCTGGCGGTGATCGAGGGCTGCCGCATGGACCTGGAGCAAACCCGCTACCTCGATTGGCCCGGCCTGGAGCGCTATTGCCATCTGGTGGCGGGCATCGTGGGCGAAGTCGCTGCGCGTATCTTTGGCCAGACCGATGCCGCCACCACGCAGTACGCGCACACGCTGGGCCTGGCCTTTCAGCTCACGAACATCATCCGCGACGTCGGCGAGGACGCGATGCGCGGACGCATCTACCTGCCGGTGAACGCGCTGCAAAGCTTTGACGTGAAGGCGCACGAAGTCCTCTCGCGCCAGTACTCGCCACGCTTTAGCGCGCTGATGAAGGCGCAGGCCGAGCGCGCGCACGCCCTGTACGAGCAAGCCTTCGCGTTGCTACCGGCCGCCGACCGACGCAGCCAGAAGCCCGGGCTGATGATGGCCAGCATCTACCGCACCTTGCTGCGCGAAATCGAGCGCAACGATTTCCAGGTGCTGCATCAGCGCATCAGCCTCACGCCGCTGCGCAAGTTCTGGCTCGCCTGGAAGGTGCAGGCCCTTGGCCGCTTCTAGGTTGAGGGTCGCGATCGTCGGCGCGGGCTGGGCCGGCCTGGCCGCCGCGGTCGAGGCTGTTCGCGCGGGGCATGCGGTGACGGTGTTCGAGGCCGCGCGCACGCTCGGCGGGCGAGCCCGGACGCTGGATGTCACGCTGCCCGATGGGCGCAGCGTGGACCTGGACAACGGACAACACATTCTGATTGGCGCCTACCACCACACGCTGTCTCTGATGCAGACCGTCGGCGTGGCGCCGGCGCAAGTGCTGAGTGGGCTGCCCTTGTCGTTGCGCGATCCGCAGGGCCAGGGCCTGGCGCTGCCCGCCTGGCCGTCGCCCCTGGATGCGATCTGGGGTATCGCCACTGCGCGCGGCTGGCGCTGGGCCGATCGACTGACCTTTGTGCGCACCTGCCTGGCGTGGCGGGCACACGGCTTTCAGTGCCCGGCCCACGTGAGCGTGGCCGCGCTGTGCGACGGTCTGCCCCAGCGGGTACGCACCGACGTGATCGAGCCCCTGTGCGTGTCCGCGCTGAACACGCCCTCGCAGCAGGCCAGTGGGCAGGTGTTCCTGCGCGTGCTGCGCGACGCGCTGTTTGGCGCGGGCTGGGGCGCGTGGGGCGCATCGTGGCTGTTGCTGCCACGCGCAGCGCTGGGGCGACTCTTGCCCGACGCCGCCGCCGCGTGGCTGGCCGCCCAAGGTGCGACGGTGCGCACAGGCCACCGCGTCGCCCTGCTCGCACGCACCGCCAGCGGCTGGCAGGTCGATGCCGACCGCTTCGATGCGGTGGTGCTGGCCTGTCCGAGCTGGGATGCGATCCGGCTGCTGCAAGACAACGTCATCGAGGCACCGACCTGGCTCGCACACGCACAGGCCTTGCGGCACGAGGCCATCGCCACGGTCTATGCCACCAGCGCGCGTACCCTGCCCGCCCCCATGCTGGCCCTGCGCGAGGGCCCGGGCGCGCCGGCGCAATTCGTGTTCGACCGCGGGCAACTGGATGGCCCGCCGGGCCTGCTGGCCTTCGTGGCCAGTGCCTGCCAGGGCGAGCGCCAGGAGCTGGAGCGCCAAGTGCTGGCGCAGGCCCACGCACTGGGCTGGCACGACGTCGCGCCCCTGCGCACGGTGGTGGAAAAGCGCGCCACCTTCGCCTGCACGCCCGGCCTGGTGCGACCGGGCATCGCGATTGCCGAGGGGCTGTGGGCCTGCGGTGACTGGGTCGAGGGCCCCTACCCCGCCACGCTCGAAGGCGCCGTGATGTCAGGACAGCGCGCGGCGACGACGCTCAGCGCAGCGCGTCGCACAGCTGACTGAAGCTGGCGAACTCGAAGTCGGGCCCGTGCCCGTCGGCCTGCGCATCGTCCGCATGGGGCCAGGGGGCTTGGGCCCGGTTGAACCAGGCGGCCTGCATGCCGGCCTTGCGCGCGCCCAGCACGTCCAGCGCCGTGTCATCGCCCACATGCAAGACTTCATGGGCGGCCACGCCGACCAGATCGGCCGCAGCATGGAAGATGCGCGCATCGGGCTTGGCCACGCCGAAGGCGAAGGCGGACAGGCCGCCCTTGAAATACCGCGTGAGCCCCACCCGCGCCAGGTCGGCGTTGCCGTTGGACAGGCTCACCAAGGGGTAGCGCGCCGCCAGGAATTCCAAGGCCGGCAGGACATCGGGAAAGAAGGTGACGTTCTGACGCTCGGCGAAAAAAACCTCGAAGGCCGGCTCGGCCAGTGCAGGGTCATCGCCCGCGCGGGTGAGCGCCAGGCGGATGGACTCGCGGCGCAGGCCGCTCATGTCGTGCGCCAGGTCTGGCCGGTGCTGCACCATGTGAGTGCGGATCTCGCGCAGGGCTTCGGGCGTCGTGAACTGGGTCGCGGTGGCGGGTGCATGCTGGGCCAGCCAGGCATGCAGGGCTTTTTCGGCCCGCTCGATGGTGGGCCAGATCGGCCACAGCGTGTCGTCCAGGTCCAGTGAAATGGCCCGGATTTTTCCTCGGTTCAGCATGCAGGCGAGAATACCGGATGGCCGCCGTTCTCCCTTTTCACTCCGAACCGCCGTTTTCCCACGGGCAGGCACCGGTCACGGGCATTCTTTTGTGCAATCTGGGCACGCCCGATGCGCCCACGGCGGCCGCCGTGCGTCGGTACCTGCGCGAGTTCCTCAGTGACCCGCGCGTGGTCGAAATCCCCCGCGCCATCTGGCTGCCGCTGCTCCACGGAATCATCTTGCCCCTGCGATCGGGCAAATCCGCGGCCAAGTACGCCACCATCTGGACGCCCGAGGGCTCGCCGCTGAAGGTCTACACCGAGCGCCAGGCCGCTTTGCTCCAGGAACAAATGTCTGCACGCGGCCACCGTGTGGTGGTGCGCTACGCGATGCGCTATGGCAATCCGTCGATGGCCTCGCAGCTGGACGCACTCAAGGACGCCGGCGCGACCCGCATTCTGGTGCTGTCGGCCTACCCGCAGTACTCGGCCACCACCACCGCCAGCGTGATCGATGCGGTCAACACCTGGGTGACGCGCACCCGCCTCGTGCCCGAGCTGCGGTTTGTGAACCGCTACCACGACGAAGCGGGCTACATTGAAGCTCTGGCACGCCGCGTCGAGACGCACTGGCACGAGCACGGCAAGCCCGACCATCTGCTCATGAGTTTTCATGGTGTGCCCGAGCGCACGCTGATGCGGGGCGATCCCTATCACTGCGAATGCCACAAGACGGGCCGCCTGTTGGCAACCCGCCTGGGCCTGGCCAAGACCGATTACACGGTGAGCTTTCAATCGCGATTTGGCAAGGCCAAGTGGCTCGAGCCCTACACCGAGCCGACCCTGCAGGCGCTGGCCCAGCGCGGCGTCGGCCGGGTCGATGTGGTGTGCCCCGGCTTCACCAGCGACTGCCTGGAGACGATCGAGGAGATCGGCATGGAGGGCAAGGAAGCCTTCCTGATGGCAGGCGGGCGCGAGTACCACGCCATCGCTTGCCTGAACGATCACCCGGCCTGGATCACGGCGCTGGCGGATATCGCGCAGCAGCACATGGGTGGTTGGCCCACGCAAGCCGCCCCTGATGCGACCGCCCTGGCCGCCTCGCGCGAGTCGGCGATCGCGCTGGGCGCGACGAACTAAGGCGTCCCCACGGCGGATGGAACGACAGCGCATCGACAAGTGGCTCTGGGCCGCGCGCTTCTACAAGACCCGGTCGCTGGCCAGCGAAGACCTGGACCTGGGGCGTGTGGCGGTCAACGGCCAAGCGGCCAAGCCCGCGCGTGAAGTGAAGGTGGGCGACACCGTGGCGATCCGGCGCGATGCGACGGTCCGTACAGTGATCGTGCGCGGGCTCTCGGGCCTGCGCGGGCCGGCGACCGTGGCGCAAGGGCTGTATGCGGAAACGCCCGAAAGCATCGCGATGCGTGAGCGCCAGGCCCAGGTGCGACGCGATGCGCCCGAGCCCGCTTTGTCGATCGAACACGGCCGCCCCACCAAGCGCGAGCGGCGTGAGTTGGACCAGACCCGTCGAGGCTGGGACGCACGCTGGAGTGCGTCGCTCGAAGACTGAGCGGCGACGCGGACGCGGCCAGACACCCGCCTGCGATCGCGTCCAAGCCTGCGTTTGAACGCGTCAGACGCCATCCATTTGTGGGAGACCGCACCGCCAGCGCGCACCGGACCGGAATCGGTCCGCCCATACTGGCATACGCCTTCCGAAAGTTGTCATGCAGCACCCGCATTCGAATCCCCTCTCACGCACGCCCGAGATCACGCAGCGGGCTCAGACCGTCTTGGCGGTCACGGCCACGGCCTATGGATTGACCCGCGAAAAAGGGCGCCCACGCGCGCCGGGCCCTGAGAGCGGGGCCGGCAATCGCCCGCGGAGCCACCCACGCACGCGCCACCCCACCCCCGAGCGCGCGCTAGAAGCCGCCCACTGAGCCGTCCACGAAAGCGCCCGCAGGCACGCGGGGATGGCGCGGTCACGGGGCCGCTAAACTGCAGCTGAGCAGAACCCCGCCCACCGAGGGCGGCTCCATCCTCAGAGGCGCCATGCACGCACAACAGAACGAACGCATCACCCGGATCGGGCCGGGCACGCCTTGCGGCGCCTTGATGCGCCACTACTGGCAGCCGGTGGCCCTGGTCGACGAGTTCGATCCGCGGCTGGATGCACGCATGGCGCAGCGTCCCCTGAAAGCCGTGCGGGTGCTGGGCCAGGACTTCATCCTGTTCAAGGACGACCAGGGCCGCTGGGGTCTGCTCGATCGCGACTGCCCGCACCGCAATGCCGACCTGGCCTTTG
Source organism: Comamonadaceae bacterium (assembly GCA_947463025.1). GTDB lineage: Bacteria > Pseudomonadota > Gammaproteobacteria > Burkholderiales > Burkholderiaceae_C > Ramlibacter. The sequence continues at coordinate 998 of CANHSE010000114.1, read as the reverse complement.
CGCGCCACGAGGGCGACGGCGTGCGCTGCCCTTTTCACGGCTGGAAGTTCGACGCCACCGGCCGCTGCCTGGAGACGCCGGGCGAGCCGGTGGGTAGCCGCCTGTGCGAGCGCGTGCAGCAAGGCGCCTACCCGGTGATCGAGCGCAGCGGCGTGCTGTTTGCGTGGCTGGGGCAGGCCGATGCGGCGCCGCCCTTCCCTGCCTTTGACTGCTTCGCCGCGCCAGGCACCCACACCTTCGCCTACAAGGGCATGTGGCAATGCAACTGGCTGCAGGCCTTCGAAGTCGGGCTGGACCCGGTGCACACCTCCTTCCTGCACCGCTTCCTGAACGACGCGCCGCTGGCAGACATCGGCGACAACGCCGCCGGCAAGCAGTTTCGTAGCGCCAGTGCCGGCGACTTTGGCGGCGAGCGCTGGCCGATGACGCGCGTGATGCGCGAGTTCCACCGCCCGGACATCAGTTTCGAGCCACGCCCCTGGGGCCTGCAGATCACCACGCTGCGGCCGATGACGGAGGCCCTCACGCACGTGCGAATCACGCATGGCATCTTTCCGTCCACCTTCGTGATTCCGCTCTCGGAGACGCTCACCATCACGCAGATGCATGTGCCGATCGACGACACGCACACCTACTGGTACGCCTTCTTCACCAGCTTTGACAAGCCGGTGGACAAGGAGGCCATGCGCCTGCAACGCGCGCAGTTCATCCCCGGCCCTGATTTCATTCCGCAATCGGGCCGCCACAACGACTGGGGATTCAACGCGCAGGAGCAACGCACGTCCACCTTCCTGGGCATGGGCGAGGAAGACATCAACGTGCATGACCAGTGGGCGGTCGAGAGCATGGGCCCCATCCAGGACCGCACCCGCGAGCACCTGGGCACCACCGACAAGGTGATCATGGCCAACCGCCGCATGTTGCTGGCGGCCATCGACACCGTCGCCGCGGGCGGCACGCCGCCGGGCGTGGCCGATCCCGCACTGCACGCGCAGATG
>CANHSE010000113.1 GCA_947463025.1 Comamonadaceae bacterium | reverse complement strand
GGAAGATTCAGCGGCGCTGCGCTTTCTGATCGAGTCGCTCAATGACGACGGCTACCTCGAAGACACGCTGGAGTCGCTGGCCGCCTCGCTCGCGCCCGACGACTTCGAGCAGCAGGAAGAACTGGTCCATCACTTCACGGTGGCTCTGCGCCTGCTGCATCACCTCGAACCCCTGGGCGTGGGCGCCCGCTCGCTGGCCGAATGCTTGAGCCTGCAATTGCAGGCCCAGGTGGCCGAGGCAGACGAAGACGACCCTTGCCATGCGGCGCTGGCGATCTTGCGCCAGCCGATCGAGCTGCTGGCCAAGCGCGATGTCAAGCGTCTGACGCAGCTCACGGGCGAGAGCGAGAGCCAGATCAAGGCGGCGATTGGCCTGATCGCTCGGCTGGAGCCCAAGCCCGGTCGGCGCTTTGTCGATGTCGAGCGCAACGTGGTGATCCCCGATGTGATCGTCACGCGCGTGGTACGCAGCGCCACGCCGCGCTTTCGGGTGCAGCTCAATCCCGATGTGATGCCACGCCTGCGCGTGCACGACATCTATGCCGGGGCCCTCAAATCCAACAAGGGCGGCAGCCATGCCGCCTTGCAGCAGCGCCTGCAGGAAGCGCGCTGGTTCATCAAGAACATCCAGCAACGCTTTGACACCATCTTGCGCGTGTCCAATGCCATCGTGGAGCGCCAGAAGAATTTTTTCATTCACGGCGAGCTGGCCATGCGGCCGCTGGTGCTGCGCGAGATTGCCGACGAACTGGGTCTGCACGAGTCCACTATTTCGCGCGTGACCACCGCCAAATACATGGCCACGCCCTATGGCACCTTCGAGCTCAAATACTTCTTTGGCTCGGGTCTGTCGACCGAGGCGGGCGCCAATGCCTCCAGCACCGCGGTGCGCGCTTTGATTCGCCAATTGGTGGCGGCTGAAAGCCCCAAGAAGCCGCTGTCGGACAGCCAGATCTCGGACCTGCTCAAGGAGCAGGGCATCGAATGCGCACGGCGTACGGTCGCTAAGTACCGCGAGGCCCTGCGCATCGCGCCGGCCAATTTGCGCAAGGCGCTTTGACACGTCGGCAATGAATTCCCTCCAATTGTTCCTACCCTGTGCCGCGGGCGTCGAAGACCTGCTGGCCGACGAGGTGCATCGCCTCACGGGCCTGGCCGGCGAGGACTTGCTGGTCGGGCGCGGGGGCGTGGTGGTCAACGCCGCCTGGCGCGAGGCGCTGCGTCTGAACCTGCATGTGCGCCTGGCGCAGCGCGTGCTGGTGCAGGTGTCGCACATGCCCTATCGCGACGAGGCGGGCGTGTATGACGCTGCGCGCACGGTGCCCTGGGAGATGTGGTTCACCCCGCGTCAGAGCCTCAAGGTGGAAATCACCGCGCAGCACAGTCCGCTCAAGAGCCTGAACTTCGCAGCGCTCAAGATCAAGGATGCGATCTGCGACCGCTTCAGAGACAAGTCGGGTGTGCGGCCCGATGTGGACACGCAGCGACCCGACGTACGCGTATTCGCGCACCTGACCGCCACCCATTGCACGGTGTACATCGACACCTCGGGCGAGCCGCTTTTCAAACGCGGATGGCGTGAGGACAAGGGCGAAGCGCCGCTGAAGGAAACGCTGGCTGCCGCCATGATTGCGGCCAGTGGCTGGGATGCCAGCGTGCCCCTGTACGACCCCTGCTGCGGCAGCGGCACCATCGCCATCGAAGCAGCCCAGATCGCCTGCGGCATTGCGCCAGGGCTGATGCGGCGCTTTGGCTTCGAGAAGCTGCTGCCGTTTCAGGCGCATGTGTGGAGCGGCCTGAAGGAAGAGGCCCAGGCCCAGCGCCGAAGTCCGCAGGTGTCCATTCATGGATCCGACGTGGCCTTTCGCATGGTCGACTTTGCCAACCGCAACGCCGAGCGCGCGGGCGTGGGCGGTGTGGTGCAGTTTCGCGGTGGCGACGCCTTGCAGCGCATGCCGCCCACCGAGACGCCCGGCATCATGCTGCTCAATCCGCCCTATGGCGAACGTATTGAGGCCGCGGGTGTGGCGGGTCGGGGTCGGGGCGGACGTGAGCGTGCGCAGGTCGCTGCGTCGCACGCCGATGGCACCGATTTCTTCGTGCAACTCGCGTCGCACTGGAAAAAGCATTACGCCGGCTGGACAGCCTGGGTGCTCACGCCCGATCTGAAGCTCCCCACCCACATGCGCCTGAAGGAATCGCGCCGCATGCCGATGTGGAATGGTCCGATTGAATGCCGCTTGTTTCGCTTTGACATGGTGGCCGGCTCGGCGCGCGCGCGGGAGGCGAGTGCTGCTGCCGCACCTGCGATCCCGCAGGAGGGCGCATGACGGCTCTGGTACTCGACACCAACATCGTGCTGGATGTCTTTGTGTTTGCCGACGAAGTGGCCAAGCCGCTGCTGCCCGCGCTCACCGAGGGGCGCTTGCACTGGGTAGCGACCCTGGCGATGCGCGATGAACTCGCGCGCGTCTTGGACTACCCGCAGATCGCGCCGCGCCTGGCGTATTACGCGCTGGCCGCCGGTGACGTCCTGGCCGCATTCGACCGCCACGCGCAGGTGGTCGAGGCTCCGCCCAAAGCGCCGGTCACGTGCAGCGATCCAGACGATCAAAAATTCATCGACCTGGCCGTCGCCCGCCAAGCCCTGCTTTTGAGCAAGGACCGCGCGGTGCTGTCCATGAAAAAACGTTTGGCGTCTTGGTCGGTGCAGACCCGGGCTGCTTTCGAACCCTTGTGCCTGGAATCATGACGAACGAGACCCCCACTCCCCCACCGGCCGCCACCGACACCCCGCTGGGCACCGAGGACTTCGAAGCCCAGGATGCGGTGCTCGATCAACTGCGCGAGCGGGTCGAGGACACGCCCGATTGGGAGTTTTGTGAGGGCTTCCTCGCGGCACTCGTGTGCTGTCGCCGACCGATTGAACCCGAGGACTACTGGCCTGCGCTTTTAGGGGAGGGCTTTGCGCCTATGGCGCACATGGAGTTTGTCCTGCGCTGGCAGCGTCGCTGGCGCGAGGTTGCCCAAGGCCTGGATGCCGAGGTCGACACGCTGGAAGACCCGCGCGCGTATCAACCCGAGTTGCTGGACATGCGTGGCGCGGTGCTCGCCTTGCCCGAGGGCGAGCGCGGTGACACGGCCATCGACGACCTGCCGTATTTCGCCGAGACCTGGGCGCATGGCTTTCTGCACGCGGTGCAGACCTGGTCTGAGGAATGGGTGCTGCCGCGAGACCGAGAAGCCGCCGACATGGTGCGCGAGGCGCTGGCTGCCATCGAGGCGCTGACGGCGCCCGACACCGGCAAACCGGCCGTGTCCATGTACAGCGAGGACGGGCCGCCCAGCGTCTCCGATCGCCGTATCGATGAATTCGGCAAGGCGGTCTGGAGCGTCTACGACCTGCGCCAGGTCTGGAAAAGCCTGGGCCCGCGCGTGGTGAGCGTGCGCAAAGAGGCCGAGCCGGGGCGCAACGATGCCTGCCCGTGCGGCAGCGGCAAGAAGTACAAGAAGTGCCACGGCGCTTAAGTGCGCCCGTGGCGGCTGCGCCTCACGCGCGGGCTTGGCCCTCGCCCTCGAGGAACGTCAGCACCTCCTGCAGCATCCGCCGCACCGTCGGCTGCACGCCGGCTGCCGTCTGTGGCAGGTATTCAAAGGGCCAGGCCTCCTGCATGTAGCAGGACTGCGTCATCTCCAGCTGGATGGCGTGGATGCCCTGCGCAGGCTGGCCGTAAAAGCGCGTGATGTGCCCGCCCTTGAAACGGCCATTGAGTACCGCGGTGTAGCCGTGTGCCTCCTGGCCGATCGCGAGCAGGCGGGCAGCCAGGCCCGCATCGCAACTGGCGCCATCGGCGGTGCCTAGGTTCAGATCGGCCAGCCGGCCTTCGAAAAAGCGCGGTACCACCGAGCGGATCGAATGCGCGTCCCACAAGGCGGCCACCCGATGCTGCGCTTTCAGGCGCGCGAGTTCGTTCGTGAGTTGCGCGTGGTACGGCCGCCAGATCGCGTCGCGCCGCGCAGCGATCTCGACGTCGGTGGGCAGATCGTTGGAGTCCCGGTAAAGAGGCTGCTCGTCAAACAGATCGACCGGGCACAGGCCGGTCACGTTCTGGCCCGGATAGAGGCTGGCGCCATCGGGCGGGCGATTGAGGTCGATCACGTAGCGCGAATGCGTGGCCACCAGCACCGACGCGCCGAGTTCATCGGCGAAGTCATACAGGCGCTCCAGGTGCCAGTCGGTGTCGGGCACGCGCCGGCCCTCGTCGGTCAGGCGCGCGGCCAGCGCGGGCGGTACATGCGTGCCTCCATGCGGGATCGAGATCAGCAGCGGCCGCGTGCCGGCACGGAAATGGAAGGCGGGCGTGTCGGTCTGAAACAGGGGCATGGGGTGTCGATCAGAAGGTCGCAATGCGTTCAGGCCGCGAATCGCTCGGCCCGGGCTGTGGGCCAGTGGGCACGAAAGATCTCGGGCAGGCCGTCCAGGTCGCCCCCGAGCAAGGCACCCGTTTTCACCTGCGGCAGCAGGTCGGCCAGCGACCGGACCTCGGTGTCCGTCACCCGCCGCATCACATGGTGGGCGTTGATCTCGCCTGGGTGCTGCAGGCCGGCTGCCTGCACCAGCTCCTGCAGCGCGTGCAGGGTGTGGTGGTGGAAGTTGTGCACGCGATGGGCCTTGTCAGGCACCACCAGCGCGCGCTCGCGCAGGGGGTCCTGGGTCGTTACGCCCGTGGGGCAGGTGCCGGTGTGGCAGGTCTGTGCCTGGATGCAGCCCAGGGCCATCATGAAGCCGCGTGCTGCATTACACCAGTCGGCGCCCAATGCCATCAGCCGCGCGATGTCAAAGGCGCTCACCACCTTGCCGGCGCAGCCCAGTTGGATCTTTTCGCGCAGACCTGCGCCCACCAGGGTGTTGTGCACCAGTCGTAGCCCCTCTTGCACCGGCGAGCCCACATGGTCGGTGAATTCCACCGGCGCGGCGCCCGTGCCGCCCTCGGCGCCATCGACCACGATGAAGTCGGGCGTGATGCCGGTGTGCAGCATCGCCTTCACGATGCCAAACCATTCCCAGGGGTGACCCACGCACAGCTTGAAGCCCACCGGCTTGCCGCCCGAGAGCTCACGCAATTGCTCGATGAAGGCCATCATCTCCAGCGGCGTGCGAAACGCGCTATGCGCCGAGGGCGAGATGCAGTCCACGCCTTCGGGCACCCCGCGCGCCTGCGCGATCTCGGGCGTGACCTTGGCGCCTGGCAGGATGCCACCGTGGCCCGGCTTGGCGCCCTGACTGAGCTTGATCTCGATCATCTTGACCTGCGGGTCGCGCGCATTTTCGGCAAATCGCACGGGATCGAAGTGGCCCTGCGCGTCGCGGCAGCCGAAGTAACCCGAGCCGATCTCCCAGATCAGATCGCCACCATGCACCCGGTGGTGGCGCGAGATCGAGCCCTCGCCGGTGTCGTGCGCAAAGCCACCCATCTTCGCGCCCTGGTTCAGGGCCAGGATGGCGTGCGAGGACAGTGAGCCAAAGCTCATCGCCGAGATGTTGAACACGCTGGCCGAATAGGGCTGCGGCCGGCCGGCGCCGATGGTGAGGCGAAAGTCCGACGAGGTGAGCGTGGTGGGAAACATCGAGTGGTTGATCCACTCATAGCCTTGGCGCATCACATCGATCTGTGTACCAAAGGGGCGGTTGTCGGGCGCACCCTTGGCGCGCTGATACACCAGCGAGCGCTGGGCCCGCGAGAAGGGCGCCGCCTCGGTGTCGCTTTCAATAAAGTACTGACGGATTTCCGGTCGGATGTACTCCATGAAGAAACGCAGGTGCCCGATCACTGGGTAGTTGCGCAGGACGGCCCGCTGCGGTTGTCGCAGGTCGCGGATGCCGATGGCCACCAGCACCGCGAAGACAACCATCCCGAAGCGGGCGGATCCCGCGCCCTCGCGCATCAACCAGATCCCGCAGACCAGCAGGCCCAAGAGACACAGGAGCCAGGCGGTCCATCCAGGATGCAGCCGCCAGGGGGGTGCGCCTTCTTGCTTCATGTCGGTCTCCTCGTGGGTGTTTTGAATCCTCAGCTCTCCGTGGCTTCGATCAAGTCGATCAGCCTGTGCAGGGCGTGCCCCACGGTGGCCGCTCGCACCTGTGCGCGGTCGCCCTCGAAGCGACGCGTCTCGCTGACCAGACGTCCGTCGACCATGAACCCGAACCACACAGTGCCGACCGGCTTGGCGGCGCTGCCACCACTGGGGCCAGCCACACCGGTCACCGCCACAGCCACCCGCGCCTGGGAGTGCCGCACCGCGCCGTGGGCCATGGCGCGCGCCACGATCTCGCTGACCGCGCCGTGCGTTTCGATCAGTGCCGGGTCGACCGAGAGCATCTGCGTCTTCGCCTCGTTCGAATAGGTGACGAAGCCGCGCTCGAACCACTGGCTCGAACCCGCCAGGTCGGTGCAGGCGGCCGCGATCAGGCCGCCGGTGCAGCTCTCTGCGGTGGCCATCATCCAGCCGCGTACCAGAAGGTCTTCGGCCAGGCGCGCCACGAGGTGCGCGGTCGGCGTATCGGGGGGCAGGGGGGAAGCGCTCACAACCACCTCCAGAGCGTGACGCCGGCAGCGATCACCAGCAGCGTGCAGGCGGCGGCTACCAGGTCATCGAACAGGATGCCCAAGCCGCCGCGCCAGCCCAGGCCATGAAAAAGGCGGTCGGCCCAGCCCACGGGGCCCGGCTTGACCGCATCAAAGAACCGAAACAAGGCGAAGGCCATCACCTGCAACAGCACGCCGGCGGGGGCGATCACCCACAGCACGATCCAGAACGCCACCACTTCGTCCCAAACGATGTTACCCGGGTCCGCGCGGCCCAGGTGTTGCGCGGTGACGGCGCAGGCCCACCAACCGAGCGCCAGCGACGCCACGATCACGAGGCCGATCTGCGTGTGCGTGAGCCACAGCTGCATCACCAGAAAACTGACCCAGGCCCACAGCGTGCCGGCGGTGCCGGGGGCCAAGGGCGACAGGCCGCTGCCAAAGCCCAGGGCGATGGCGTGCGCCGGGTGCGAGAAGACAAAGCGAGGGGACAGGCGAGGGCGGGCCTCCTGGGGGGACGGGAGCGGCGCTTGGGGCGTCATCCGGCGATGTTACGCGCAGGCCCGCAGGCGCCGATCAAACGAAATGATCGAAGGAGGCGAAGTGCCCGGGCACCGGCTGTCCGTGGGCATCGACCAGATGAAGACCGTGGGCGGCCTCGATCTGTCCGATGCGCGTCACGCGCGTGTCGGCCTGTGCGGCGGCGGCGCGTACCGCTTCGCGGGCCGCCGGGGGCGCGGTGAAGGCCAGCTCGTAGTCATCGCCACCGGCCAGGGTGTAGGCGCGTCGCAGGTCCGGCGCGATGGCGGTCCCCGCCGCGAGCAGGTTCGCCACGGCGTCGGCATCGACGGTAGCCCCCACGCCCGATGCGTGCAGCACATGACCGAGATCGCCTAGCAGCCCGTCGCTGAGGTCGATCGCCGAAGTCGCCAGGCCTCGCAAGGCCAGGCCCAGTGCGATGCGGGGGGTGGGCTTGTCCAGACGCTCACGGGCGGCTGCCAGCACCGGCGCGGGCACCGTCACCTCACCGCGCAAGGCCTGCAGCGCCAGGCGGGCATCACCCAGGGTGCCGCTCACATACAGGTCGTCTCCGGCGCGAGCGCCGGACCGCAGCAGGGCCTGGCCGGCGGGCACCTCGCCGAACACGGTGAGGCAGATGTTCAGAGGTCCGCGCGTGGTGTCGCCGCCCACCAGCTCGCAGCCGTGGGCATCGGCCAGCGCCAGCAGGCCTTCCGAAAAGGGCGCGAGCCAGGCTTCATCCGCTTCGGGCAGGGCCAGGGCCAGCGTAAAGGCCAGCGGGCGCGCGCCGCAGGCCGCCAGGTCGCTCAGGTTCACCGCCAGGGCTTTGTGCCCCAGCCGCCGGGGGTCGGCACCGGGCAGGAAATGCCGGCCCTCGACCAGCATGTCCGTGGACACGGCCAGGTGCGTACCGGGCGCGGGCGCGAGTAGCGCACAGTCATCGCCCACCCCCAGCGGCTGGCGCTGCGCGGGGCGCTTGAAGAAGCGAGCGATCAGATCGAATTCACCCATGACGCGCGGAGCATAGCGCGCGTCATGGTGCGGCCGCGCGGGCCTACTTCTTCTTCTCGAAGACCAGGGGGAAGCTCATGCCGCTCATGTTGGTCGCCACCAAATCGCCCTTCGGGTCGATCGCAAACTTGGCATAGACCGAGCGGTCACTCTGGGCGACGCAGGAGACAACGCCCTTGGCGTCGGGCTCGCCTTCAAAGGTGCAGCGGCCTTCGCCGTCCTGGACCCGGCCGCCTTCGATCTTCATGCCGGCCGAGTTAGCCAGTCGGATCTCCAGCCCCAGGATGATGCCCTGTGCGATCGCCTTTTGCATCTCGTCGCCCTCAGTATTGGCGGCCTTGGACTTCTCTCCGGAGAACATCCAGATGCCATCAAACT
>CANHSE010000112.1 GCA_947463025.1 Comamonadaceae bacterium | reverse complement strand
TGATGTGGGTGATGACGCTGTCCTCGGCCCCGAGGCTGGAGGCCTGGGTCACCGGCGCAAACTCGGCGGCGGCGCTTTGCAGCAGGGCCTGGGTGCGGGCCAGCTTGGCGTCGAAGTCTGGGCTGGGTCGGGCGTGCTGCTGCGTGGCCGAGACGGTCATACCGAGGCTGCTTCCTTGAACCGGGGTGCCACGGTCACGGCATCGCCTTGGTAGTAGCGGGCATAGCGCGCGAACTGGCGGGCCGCATGGGCCGGGTTCTGGTCGGCGCGCAGGACGGCGCTGCTAAAGCCGGTGCGCTGCATCTGCACCAGCTGGTCGATCAGGACGTCGCCGGTGGCGCGGATCTCACCGGCGTAGCCGCGACGCCGCCGCAGCAGGAAGGCCTGGCTGAAGGCGCGTCCGTCGGCGAAGCTGGGAAAGTGCAGATCGATGCGGGTGACGCCGTCTAGCGCGATATCGGACACGTCGGCGTCGTTGGTCAGGGCCAGTACGCCCGGGGCGCTGGCCTGTGCCGCGTGGTCGGCTGCGGCGATGAGTTGAAGGGAGAAATTCATTCCGCGATCTCCTGGGCGCTCTCTTGGCCTGCGGCCAAGCGCACGCTGTTGGCCGCGGCCTTGAACGGCGCCAGGCCCACACGGCGCAGGGTGTCTATGAAAGTCTCGTAGTGGTCGCCGGCGCCCACGCGCGCTTGGCGGTAGGTGTCCAGCACGGCTTCGATCACCTCGGGCACTTCGGCCGCCGAGAACGAGGGGCCTACCACCTTGCCCGGTGTGGCCTCGCCCGAGAGCGTGGAGCCGTCGGAGCCGCCCAGGGTCACCTGGTACCACTCCTGGCCGTCCTTGTCCACGCCCAGGATGCCGATGTGGCCGCTGTGGTGGTGGCCGCAGGAGTTGATGCAGCCGGAGATATGCAGGTCGATCGCGCCGATGTCGTGCAGTTCGTCCAGGTCTTGGTAACGCTGGGTGATGGCTTCGGCGATCGGCAGCGAGCGGGCGTTGGCCAGGTCGCAGTAGTCGCCGCCGGGGCAGGCGATCATGTCGGTGAGCAGGCCGATGTTGGCCGAAGCCAGGCCGAGGGCACGTGCGTCGCGCCAAAGAGCGGGCAGATCGGACACGCGCACCCAGGGCAGCAGCAGGTTCTGGCTGTGGGTGACACGGGCCTCGCCGGCCGAATAGCGATCGGCCAGATCGGCCGCGGCATCGAGCTGGTCGGCGGTGGCATCCCCCGGTGCCTGACCCAGGCGCTTGAATGAGAGCGTCACCGCACGCCGATGCGGGTCGCGATGCGCGGCGACGTTTTGCTGCAGCCAGCGCTGATAGGCCGGGGCCTGGTCGGTGGCGGGCAGCTCGGTGGGCGCAGCGGCATCCAGCACCGGCGCCTGAAAGCAGGCGCTGACGCGGGCCAGTTCGGCGGGGGTGACGGTGTGGGGCGCGCCGTCGTGGGTGGTGATGGCGAGAAACTCCGCGTCGACCTCGTCGATATAGCGCTGGCCCTCGGCCTTCACCAGGATCTTGATGCGCGCCTTGTACTTGTTGTCGCGGCGGCCCCAGCGGTTGTAGACGCGCACCACGGCTTCGAGGTAGTTCAGGATCTGGTCGGCCTCGACGAATTCGCGCAGGACCGGCGCGATGACCGGGGTGCGGCCCATGCCGCCGCCGGCTGCGACCCTGAAGCCCAACGTGCCCGCTGCGTTCTGGACCAGGTTCAGGCCCACGTCATGCCAGGCGGTGGCCGCGCGGTCTTCGGTAGCGCCCGTGATGGCGATCTTGAACTTGCGAGGCAGGAAGGCGAACTCCGGGTGCAGGGTGCTCCATTGACGAATGATTTCGCACCAGGGGCGGGGGTCGGCGACCTCGTCGGTGGCAATGCCCGCGCGTTCGTCGGTGGTGATGTTGCGGATGCAGTTGCCGCTGGTTTGGATGCCGTGCAGGTCGACGCTGGCCAGCAGGTCCATCACATCGGCGCTTTTTTCCAGCGGGATCCAGTTGAACTGCACGTTCTGACGGGTGGTGAAGTGGCCATAGCCCACCGTCAGGCGCGAGTGGGCAAAGCCGCCCCCCGGCAGGGGCACCGGGCCCAGTGCATCTTGGCGCTGGCGTGCGCCTTCGAAGATCTCGGCTGAGGGTTGGTCGTAGTCGCGCGCGATGCGAGCCAGCACGCGCAGTTGGCGGCTGGCGATCTCACCATAGGGCACGGCCACGCGCAGCATGGGCGCAAAGCGCTGGACGTACCACCCGTTTTGCAGGCGCAGCGGGCGAAATTCTTCTTCGGTCAGCTGGCCGCTCAGGCGCCGTTGCAACTGGTCGCGGTATTGGTCGGCCCGCGCGCGCACGAACTGCCGGTCGAATTCGGTGTACGGGTACATGGGCCGCGACTTTAGGGACGCGGCTGATGAATCCCAACTAACTTTTTATGTGCGCTTTATGCGGATATGCATATTCGCGAGGCTGGGTGCGGCTTGGCGGGCGATTGATACCGGCAGGCGGACAAGGGTCAGACGGGCCGTTGACGCGCCAGGTCCAGGGCGGCGGCCAGAGGCTGAGGCAGCGGCAGAGGATCGCCGTGCAGGCGCGCGACGAGCAACTGCGCGCACAGCGCGGCGAAGGTGAGGCCGCGCGAGCCCATGGCGGTGGTGACCCACAGGCCGGGTGCCAGCTCGCCCACCAAGGGCCGGCGATCGGTGCTGGCGCAGCGCACACCGCTCCAGCCCCGTACCCGGCCTGCGGCGAAATCCGGCGCGAGGCGTTCAGCCAGTGCGGGCACCAGGGTGCGCAGACGCGCGAGGTTGTCGGCGTGGTCTTGTGCGCGTTCGTCGGTGGCGGTGTCGCCACGGCCGTAGCTGGAGCCACTGAGCCAGGCCGGGCCTTGGTCGGTGGGGATCTGGGTCAGGAGGTGGCCGTTGCCGTTGATCGGGAACTCGGGCAGGGGGTGGTGAGCGGATTGCAGGCCCCAGGAGACCTGACCGCGCACCGCTTGCAAGGCCAGTCGCCCGTCGGCGAGGAGACCGCAGCCCAGGGCGGCCGCCAGCACCAGCAGGGGCGCCTGACCCACTTCATGTCCGTGTTCGTCGAACACCTGCCAGCCCGAGTCGGTGCGATGCAGGCGTGCTACGCGCACGCCGCCACGCCAGGTGATGGCGGGGTGATTCAGCCAGGCGCGCACCAGGGCGGCAGGTCGGATCCAGGCGGCGCGGGGATGCCAGATGGCGGGGGCATCGTCGGCCAGGGCGGCGGCGGTGCGCTGCGCGGGGCTGGCGTCGCGGTGCCAATCGTCGGCGCGGTCCGCAACGGGGGGCGTGCCGCGTCGCGATTTCACACGGTGTTCGAGGGTACCGCTGGGATTCCAGTCGATGCCCGCGCGCAGCAGCGACTGAGCGTGTTGCCAGGTGGCGTGCACGCCGTGGCGAGACAGCTGCGAGAGCAGGTTGTCATCGCCCGAGAGATGAGGGGCCATGAGGCCAGCGGGCAGGGCGGAGGCGCCGCTGGCGGGCTGGTCGGCGGCATCGAGCACCTGAACCTGCCAGCCGCGCGCGGCGAGGGCTGCGGCCGCCGAGGCGCCCGCCAAGCCACCGCCGATCACCAGGGCGCGTCGGTGTGAGCCCAACGCCGACGCCATGACCTGTGTCAGGCGCTGGGCGGGACGTAGCCGGCGGCTTGGTCGGCGCCGCCGCCGAAGAAGTGGGCTTCCATCTGGCGTTTGAGGTATTCGCGCGCGCGCTGGTCGGCCAGGTTCAGACGGTTTTCGTTCACGAGCATGGTCTGGTGTTTGAGCCAGGCGGCCCAGGCTTCCTTGCTCACGCTCTCGAAGATGCGCTTGCCGATCTCGCCGGGATAGGGGGGGAAGTCGAGGCCCTCGGCTTCTTGGCCGAGTTTGATGCATTGAACGGTACGGGGCACAGAGGATCCTGGAAGGTTGGAGAGGGGGCGGCGGGGGCGTGCGCGCCGCAGCGACCGGGTGGACTTTAGCAAGATTCGCCCGGCCTGCCCCTCGGCCTAGGCGCAGGGCGGTTTTGAGCCCGATGAAGGCGGTCCGCGGACCCAGGCATGATGTCACCCATTCATAAGGAGACTTGTATGCAACGCAGACGCTGGCTTGCAGCCGCTGTGGTGTCGATCACCCCGTTTCTGGCGCCCCTCGCACACGCGCAGGACTGGCCGGCGCGTCCGATCAAGCTGGTGGTGCCCTTTCCGCCCGGTGGTTTGATTGACAACATGGCGCGTCTGGTGGCGCCGCGCCTGGCCCAGGAGTTGGGGCAGGCGGTGGTGATCGACAACAAGCCCGGCGCCGGCGGCAACGTGGGCGCGGCCGAGGCCGCCCGTGCCACGCCCGATGGCTACACGCTGCTCATGGCCTCGCCGCCGCTGACCATCAGTCCCGCGCTGTATGCCCGGCTGCCGTATCGGCCCGAGCAGATCGTGCCGATCGGCCTGATGGGGCGTGTGCCCAATGTGCTGGTGGTCAATCCGTCGGCCAATATCAACACCCTGGCCGATCTCACCGCGCTGGCGAAATCGCGGCCTGGGCAGTTGAACTATGCGTCCAACGGACAGGGCACCTCGCTGCATCTGAGCGCCGAGTTGTACAAGAGCCAGGCCGGCTTGTTCATCACCCACATTCCTTATCGCGGCGCGGCGGCGGGCCTGACCGGCGTGATCGCGGGCGAGGTGAACCTGATGTTTGACAACCTGCCTTCGGCGCTGGGTCTGATCCAGGGCGGCAAGCTCAAGGCGCTGGCAGTGACTACGCCGCAGCGAAGCAGCGTGCTGCCCCAGGTGCCGACGATGGAGGAGGCGGGCGTCAAAGGCTACCAGGTGTCTGCCTGGTTTGGTCTGGCGGCGCCTGCCGGTGTGCCGGCCCCGGTGTTGCAAAAGATCGAACAAGCCTTGGAGCGTATCGCCTCGCAGGCCGAGGTGAAGGCCGCCATGCAACGCGCGGGTGCCGAGCCGACCTGGGCCAACGCCCAGGCGATGAACGCCTTCATGCAGGCCGATGCGGCCCAGTGGAAGAAGGTGGCGGCCTACGCCAAGATCGCGCTGGAGTGAGCCCTGGGCTCAGACGCCCAGGTGCTGCTCCAGGATCTGCGGCGTGGCGCGCAGTTCGTCGGAGCTGCCGGCGAACACCACTTCGCCTTTGACCAGAATCACGTTGCGGTCGGTGACCTGGGTGACGTGCTTCCAGTTTTTGTCGACGATGACGCTGGAGATGCCGCTTTGCTTGATCAGGTCGCAGATGCGCCAGATCTCGCGCGCGATCAAGGGCGCCAGGCCCTCGGTGGCCTCGTCCAGGATCAAGACATCGGGGTTGGTCATGAGGGCGCGACCGATGGTGAGCATCTGCTGCTCGCCACCCGAGAGCTGCTGCCCTCCGTGGCCCAGGCGTTCGGCCAGGCGGGGGAAGGTCTCGAGCACGCGCTCGTAGGTCCAATCACGTTGGCCGCGGGTGCCCGCGCGCGCCGCCATCTTGAGGTTCTCGACCACGCTGAGATTGCCAAAGATGCCGCGGCCTTCGGGCACATAGGCGATGCCGCGTTGCGCGATCTCGAAGGGCGCTGCGCCGGTCATGTCCTGCCCGCAGATCGAGACGCTGCCACCGCGTGGCTTGACCAGGCCCATAAGGCTTTTAAGCAAGGTGCTCTTGCCCATGCCGTTGCGGCCCATCAGGCCAATGGTCTCGCCGCGGCCGACCTGAAAGTCGATGCCGCGCAGGATATGGCTCTGGCCGTAGTAGGTGTGCAGGCCGCGTGCGTCGATCAGGAGGTCGGACATCGTCAGTGCTCCTCCCCGAGATACGCCGCTTGTACATTCGCGTCGGCGCGTATGCCCTCGGGCGTGCCGCTGGCAATGACCTGGCCATTGACCATCACCGTGAGGCGATCGGCCAGGGCGAAGACGGCGTCCATATCGTGTTCAACCAGCATCACCGCATGGTCGGCTTTCAGGCGTTGCAGCAGATCGACCATGCGCTCGGCTTCGACCGTGCCCATGCCCGCCAGCGGTTCGTCCAGCAGGATCACCTGCGGCTCGGTGGCCAGGGTCATGGCCACTTCGAGCTGGCGCTGCTCGCCGTGGCTGATGGCGCCAGCCGCCATGTCGCGTCGATGCGTGAGTCCGGCCAGTTCGAGCGCGCGTTCGGCGCGGGTGTTGGTGTCGGCAAAGGCCGTGGCAGGGCGCAGCCAGCGTGTGGCGTGCGGCGCGCGGGACTGGGCGGCCAGGCGCACGTTCTCCCAGACGGTGAAGGGCAGGAAGATGTTGGTCTTTTGGTAGCTGCGGCCCAGGCCGTGGCGGGAGATGCGCTCGGGCGTCCAGCCGGTGATGTCGGTCTGGCCCAGGCGGATGGTGCCCGCGGTGGGCGCGAGGTCGCCCGAGAGCAGGTGGGCGAGGGTGGATTTACCCGCGCCGTTGGGGCCGATGACGGCGTGGATGCGACCACGCCAGAGGTCGATCGACACGTCATTGACCGCCGCCAGTCCGCCAAAGCGCTTGGTCAGGTGACTGGCCGAGAACACCACGTCGTTCATGCGTCAGGCCCCTTGCGACGTAGCAGGCGTGCCGCCAGACCGAGCAGGCCGCGCGGCGCCAGGATGATGACCGCGACGATGAACAGACCCATCCACAGCTGCCAGTGCTTGCCGGTCTTGAAGCCGCCGATCGTGGGCAGGTCCTTGAAGGCGTGCAGCAGATATTCGAAGGCGAAGGCACCCACGATGGCACCGGCGAAGTTGCCGATGCCGCCCAGGATCACCATCATGATCGCGTGCGCGCTCAGGTGAAATCCCATGAGTTCGGGGTTGACGAAGCCGGTTTGCATGGCGCCCAGAAAGCCCGCCAGACCCGCCAGCGCGCCGCCCAAGGTGAAGGCGGCCAGTTTGTAGCCGAAGGTGCCGTAGCCCATCGCGCGCATGCGGTGTTCGTTCACGCGGATGCCGGCCAGCACGCGGCCGAAGGGGCTCCACAAGAGGCGTCGCAGGAACACGTACACCACCACCAGGAAAAACAGCGTGAAGTAGTAGAAGACGCGCTTGTTCTCCAGATCGAACAGGCCGGCCTCGGGGCGGAAGTTGATGTACAGGCCGTCGGAGCCGCCCAGTGACTTGTTGTCGAAGAAGACGTAGAACACCATCTGGGCAAAGGCCATGGTGACCATGATGAAGTAGATGCCGTGCGTGCGCACCACGAAAAAGCCGATCACCAGGGCCGCCAGTGCCGAGCCACCGACCGCCAGCGGCAGCGTCCACCACAGGCTGACCGGGCCCGTCTCGGGGGTGAGGAAGGCCAGCGCATAACCGGCCAGGCCGAAGTAGGCGGCATGACCGAGCGAGACCATGCCAGTGACCCCCAGAAGCAGGTCCAGGCTCATGGCGAAGATGGCTAGGATCATCATGCGCGCCACCATCTGCGCGTAGAACTCGGTGCCGAAGAAGGGGAAGGCGATGAGGGCCACCAGGCCCAAGGCCAGGACGACCTTCAGGCTGGGGGGCAAGACTTCCAGGTGGGCTTGGGCGGCGCTCATTGCTTGAACAGGCCTTCCGGTTTCCAAAGCAGCACCGCCGCCATGAGCATGTAGACCAACATGCCCGCAAGCGCAGGCACCAACACCTTGCCGAAGGTGTCGACCAGGCCGACCAGCAGTGCGGCGATGAGCGCGCCGCGCACCGAGCCGATGCCGCCGATCACGACCACCACGAAGCACATGATCAGGACCTGCGAACCCATATTGGGATAGACGCTGGAGACGGGCGCGGCGATCATGCCGGCCACCGTGGCCAGACCCACGCCTAGCGCGAACACGATGGCGTGGATGCGGCGGATGTTGATGCCCAGGGCCTCGGTCATGTCGCGGTTGAAGGCGCCAGCGCGGATCTTCATGCCCAGACGCGTGCGCGAGATCAGGAAATACAGACCCAGCGCCAGCACGATGCAGACGCCCGACATGAAGAGGCGATAGACGGGGTAGGACAGGTTGTCGGTCAGGGGAATGGAGGCCGCCAGCTGCGCGGGGACCTCCACGCCGTGCACGTCATCGCCCCAGAGCAGCGAGCGCGATTCTTCGAAGATATAGATCAGACCAAACGTGAGCAGCACGTGATCCAAGTGGTCGCGGTGATAGAAAAACCGGAAAAGGAGTCTCTCCAGTAGCAGCCCGATGACGATGGCGAGCACCGAGCCGACGAGGATGGCGAGCGTGAGGCTGCCCAGTTGGCGCGAGAGCCACCATGCCAGGTACGCCCCCACCATGTAGAAGCTGCCGTGGGCGAGGTTGACCACGCCCATGATGCCGAAGATCAGCGTGAGGCCGGCGGCCAGCATGAACAGCAGCAGTCCGTACTGCACGCTGTTCAAAAGTTGGATCAGAAAATTCTCGAGGCTCATGTTGGCTGCGAAAACAAAAGCGGCGGAGGGTTTCCGCCGCCTGGCTCGCGGTGCAGGAGGTTCAGCCCATGCGGCAACCGGCGCCCGAATCGGCCAGGGCCTTGGCGGCGATGCCCAGGACCTTGTTCTCGCGGTTTTCGACGCGGCGCAGATACATGTCTTGCACGGGGTTGTGCGACTTGCTCAT
>CANHSE010000111.1 GCA_947463025.1 Comamonadaceae bacterium | reverse complement strand
TCAGCCGAAGTGGCAGATGTAGTGGTAGGCCTCGGTCACGCGGATCTCGAACTTCGAGTTGCCCGGAACAGAGAATTTCTGGCCGGCTTCGGATTTGTGCCAGGCCTCGGTGCCGGCCATGCGCCACTCGCAGGCGCCGGCCACGCATTCCATGATCTCGGGCGCGCCGGTGCCGAAGGTGAGGGTGGCGGGCAGGATCACGCCGACAGACTTCTTGGTGCCATCGGCCAGGGTGATGCCGTGGCTGATGCACTTGCCGTCAAAGTAGACGTTGGCTTTCGTGACGACGCTGACGCCGTCGATCTTTTCGGTGGTCATGGCAGGTTCCGGGTGAGGCGCCGCGCGGCGCCGTGGAAAACCGGCCATTTTAGGCGGAGCGGCTGCGACGGCCGCTACGGCCTGGCTTAGCGCCAGTGACGATGATGGGGGTGGCCCCCGTGGGGGAAGCCGCCGTAGAAGTCCAGGTGGGTGTGGATCACGGGTGCGGGGCGCACCACAGCCATCCGCTGAACCACCACCGGGGCGGTGGCGTAAACCTCCACCGAGTCGGTGCTGGGAGCCTGCATGACACGCGTGGGCGCGGCCGGGGCCATGGGCGTCACCTGCACACGGATCGCGGGCCCCGGGTCTTGGGGCATTTGCACCTGGTACTGGCGGCCCGCGTACTCGTAGGTGACGTTGTAGCCCATGGTGCGATTTTCGTAAATGGTCTGGGTGGAGCAGGTGGTTTGGTCCTGCATCCGGGTGCCTGGCGAGCCTTCGATGCGGTTACCGAGCATGGCGCCGCCGATGATGCCGATGGCCGTGGCGGCCGCCCGCCCGGAGCCGTCGCCGATGGCATTGCCGGCCGCGCCGCCCGCCACGGCGCCCAGAAGGGCGCCAGCGCCGCTTCGGGGCTGTTCCACCATGACCTGCTGGGTGGTGCACACCTGGCGGGGCACAGCCACCTGCTGGATCACGGCGACGCTGGAAATCACGCGGGCGACATCCTGGGCCTGCACCGGGAGTGCGGACAACGCCAAGCTGGCGCCGGCGAAGGCCAAAAGGGTCGGGAAGGTGCGCGGGGTCTTGCGGGTCATGGGGTGCCTCCTGCAATCCACAACGCGGTCGTTGTGCGCGGGGTTGACCGTTTGTCGAGTGCGGGCGCGCAAAGTCCGGATCAAACGCGACGACCGCGGGGTCAGGCGGGGGCGGCCAGGGCTTCCCAGGCCACCGGATCGAAGCCCACCGTGGTGTGTGCCCCCCAATCGACCACCGGCCGCTTGATCACGCTGGGTTCGCGTTGCATCAGGGCGGCGGCGCTGGCGGCGTCGCGCACCGCGGCCTGTTCGGCCGGTGCCAGCTTGCGCCAGGTGGTGCCCTGGCGGTTCACGAGCGTGGACCAGTCCAAACGCGCCAGCCAGACCTCGACGCGGTCGGCGGGCACGCCGTCTTTCTTGAAGTCGTGAAAGCGATAGGCGACGCCATGGGCCTGCAGCCAGGCGCGGGCTTTTTTGACGGTGTCGCAGTTGGGAATGCCATACAGGATGATCATGGGCACCATCCTAAGGCGTGACAACCGTAAAGCGAGACAATCTCCCACCATGGACACTCTGCAAGACTGGCTGGCGCATTGCGAGCGCCTGCATCCCAAGACCATCGACATGGGCCTGGAGCGCGTGCGCGAGGTGGCCCAGCGCATGGCCCTGCGTTTTGACTGCCCGGTCATCACCGTGGCGGGCACGAACGGCAAAGGCTCGACTTGCGCCATGCTCGAGGCGATCGCCCTGGAGGCCGGCTGGCGCACCGGCCTGTACACCTCGCCCCACCTGGTGCATTTTCAGGAGCGCTGCCGGCTGCGTGGCGAGCCGGTGGACCCGCAGGCCCTGGTGTCGCATTTCGCTCGGGTGGAAGCGGCGCGCCAGGGCGTGAGCCTGACCTATTTCGAGTTCACCACACTGGCGATCCTGAGCCTGATGGCCGCCTCCAGTCTGGATGTGGCCATCCTCGAGGTGGGCCTGGGCGGACGGCTTGATGCGGTGAACATCATCGACACCGACTGCGCGGTGATCACCAGTATTGACCTGGACCACCAGGAGTTCTTGGGGCCTGACCGTGAATCGATCGGCCGTGAAAAAGCCGGCATCCTGCGCGCCGGTCGGCCCGCGGTGGTGAGCGATCCGGTGCCGCCGCAAAGCGTGATCGACCAGGCCCAGGCGCTGGGCGCGGATCTTTGGCTGCTGGGGCGCGATTTCAACTTTTCCGGGGATAAGCAGCAATGGGGCTGGGCCGGCCGGGGGCGTCGCTATCCGGGTCTGGCCTATCCCGCCCTGCGCGGGGCCAACCAGTTGGTGAATGCTGCGGGCGTACTGGCGGCCCTGAGCGCCTTGCGCGATCGCCTGCCGGTGACGGCGCAGGCTGTGCGCAATGGCCTGGCCCTGGTCGAATTGCCGGGGCGTTTTCAGATCGTGCCGGGCCAGCCGACGCTGGTGCTGGATGTGGCCCACAACCCCCACTCCGTGGCGGCTCTGGTGGCCAATCTCGACGCGATGGGTTTTTATCCGACCACCCACCTGGTGTTTGGCGCCATGGGCGACAAGGACCTGGACACGATGCTGCGTCGCATGGCGCCGCTTGCCGATCGCTGGTACTTCTGCGACCTGCCCACCGCGCGGGCCGAGGCGGGAGACGCTCTGAAGACCCGCTGGGAGGGGCTGGCGGCCCGAGCAGGGAGCGTGGCCAGCGCCCACGCCAGCCCCCGCGCGGCCCTCGAAGCGGCAGTGGCCGCCGCAGACCCCGCTGATAGAATCGTCGTCTTTGGATCCTTCTTCACGGTGGGCGGTGTTCTAGAGGGGGGCGTGCCCCGTTTGCAGGCCCAGCACCTGCGCACCTGACCCCCTGCGGGCACGACGCGTTCATGGCTTTTTTCAAGTTTCGAAAGACCGGCGCCGACTCCGACGCCATCGCCACGCAGCCCGAAAGCATCGAGGCCCTGCGCAAGCGCGCCAAGCAACGCCTGATCGGCGCCTCCATCCTCGTGCTGGTGGGCGTGATCGGCTTCCCTTTGGTGTTTGACACCCAGCCACGCCCGATCCCGGTGGACATCCCGATTGACATCCCTGACCGTGGGAAGGCCGGCACCACCAACACCGCCGTCGGCGCCGTGAGCCCGGCGGCCGCGCCTGCGTCAGCACCTGCGCCTGCGCCTGCCCCGGCGGCCGAAGCGCCGGTCTTCGTGCCCCCGGTGACCGAGCCGACCGCGCCAGCCAAGCCCGCTGCCCCCGCTGCTGCGACTGTCGCCTCCGCACCCGCTCCTGCACCCGCCTCAGCGCCCGCCTCAGCGCCCGCCCCCGCGGCATCGCCCGCACGCACGGCCGCCTCCGCCGCCGACGGAGACCGTGCCCGCGCGCTGCTGGACGGCAAGCCGGCGTCCGCCGCCGCTGAAGGCCGGTTCGTGGTTCAAGTCGGCGCCTTTGCCGATCCTGTCCGGGCCCGCGAGGCCCGCCAGACCCTGGAAAAAGCGGGCCTGAAGACCTACACCCAGGTCGTCGACACCAAAGAAGGCAAGCGCATCCGCGTGCGGGTCGGCCCCTTCGAGTCACGCGCCGAGGCCGACAAGGCCGCAGCCAAGGTCAAGGGCCTGGACTTGCCGGCCTCGGTCCTCACCCTCTAACCCCCCGACCGGACAACACCCATGGCCACGCTTGACTGGGTGTTTGCCGCCATCCTCCTGCTCTCGATGGGTGTGGGCCTGTGGCGCGGTCTGGTGTTTGAGGTCTTGTCCCTGGCGGGTTGGCTCGCCTCCTTCGTCCTGGCCCAGTGGTGGGCGCCTGCGGTGGCCGAGTGGCTGCCGCTGGGGCAGTGGTCGCCGCCCCTGCGCCATGTGGCGGGTTTTGTCGTGGTGTTGATCGGGGCGCTGGTGGTGGCGGCCTTGCTGGCGCGCCTGGCGCGCAAGGTGATCGAGGCCGTGGGCCTGCGGCCCATCGATCGCATCCTGGGGGCAGCCTTTGGCCTGCTACGCGGCTTCGTAATCGTGCTGGCGGCGGCCGTGGTGGCCCAGATGACGCCGCTGCGTGACATGCAGGTCTGGAGCGAATCGGCCGGTGCGCAGGCGGCGGCCCAGGCGCTCAAGGGATTGAAACCGATACTGCCCGAACGCTTCGGACAGTACCTACCGGGGTGACACACACATGTGCGGAATCGTCGGCGTGGTCAGTCACGCCCCAGTCAACCAGCTGATTTACGACGCCTTGTTGTTGCTGCAGCACCGCGGCCAGGATGCAGCAGGCATCGTGACGCAGCAAGAGCGCAAGTTCTTCATGCACAAGGCCAAGGGCATGGTGCGCGATGTCTTTCGCACCCGCAACATGCGCGCACTGCCCGGTCACAGCGGTCTGGGCCAGGTGCGTTACCCGACGGCCGGCAATGCCTACAGCGAAGAAGAGGCGCAGCCCTTTTACGTCAATGCACCCTTCGGGCTCGTGCTGGTTCACAACGGCAACCTGACCAACGCGCAGGTCTTGAAGGCTGAGCTGTTTTCCTCGGACCATCGGCATATCAACACCGACAGCGATTCCGAGGTCTTGCTCAATGTGTTTGCACACGAACTCGATCGCGCGACCCGCATCGGCGGGCCCCTGCAGCCCGCGCAGGTCTTTGAGGCGGTGGCGGCGGTGCACCGCCGGGTACGCGGCTCGTACGCGGTGATCGCGATGATTGCGGGCCACGGCGTGCTGGCGTTTCGTGATCCCCATGGCATTCGGCCGCTGTCGCTGGGCCGCTCGGCCGACGGCTCGGTGATGGTGGCCAGCGAGACGGTCACCCTGGAGGGCACAGGCCACCATCTCGAGCGCCATGTGGCGCCGGGTGAGGCGGTGTTCATCGACCTGCAGGGGCAACTGCATGCGAAGCAGTGCGCGCAGGCGCCGCGCCTGACGCCTTGCATTTTCGAATACGTGTACCTGGCCCGCCCGGACTCGGTGCTCGATGGCATCTCGGTGTATCAGGCCCGCCTGAACCTGGGCGAGACGCTGGCCCAGCGGGTGGTATCCACCGTGCCGCCTAACGAGATCGATGTGATCATCCCGATCCCTGAGTCCAGCCGCCCCAGCGCCACGCAGCTGGCGCATCTGCTGGGGGTGCCGTACCGCGAGGGCTTCGTCAAGAACCGCTACGTGGGCCGCACCTTCATCATGCCGGGGCAGGGCGTACGCAAAAAATCTGTGCGCCAAAAGCTCAATGTGATCGCCAGCGAGTTCAAGGGCCGCAATGTGCTGTTGGTGGACGACTCCATCGTGCGCGGCACGACCAGCCGCGAGATCGTGCAGATGGCCCGCGATGCCGGCGCGCGCAAGGTCTATCTGGCCAGCGCCGCGCCGCCGGTGCGTTACCCCAATGTCTACGGCATCGACATGCCCACCCCCACCGAGCTGGTCGCCCATGGCCGCACGGTCGAAGAAGTGCGACAGATCATCGGCTGCGACGCGCTGATCTACCAGGAGGTGGAGGGCATGAAGCGCGCCATCCTGGCCGCCGCGCCGAAAGACGCGCCCCGGTTCGATGGCTTTGATGCCTCTTGCTTTGATGGCGTGTATGTGACGGGCGACATCAGCGCCGACGACATCGCACGCCTGAACGCGGGCCGCGACGCCCAGGACGAATCGGCTGACTCCGACACCTCGCGTCTGGCCTTGCCCAACGCACAGGACGCCTGAACACCATGGCCACTCAGAAATTGCCCGAAGGACTGCACCTGGACACGCTGGCGGTACGCACCGCCGTCGACAAGAGCCAGTACGGCGAGAACGCCGAGGCGCTGTTCCTCACCTCCAGCTTCACCCAGCCCGATAGCGAGACGGCGGCTCGCCGCTTTGCGGGCGAGGAAGACGGCTACATCTACTCGCGCTTTACCAACCCCACGGTGGCCAGCATGGAGATGCGTCTGGCCGCGATGGAGGGCACCGAGGCCTGTATCGCCGCGGCCAGTGGCATGGGCGCCATCTTGCTGCTTTGCATGGGCCTGTTGAAGGCGGGCGACCATGTGGTGTGTTCGCGTTCGGTGTTTGGCTCCACGCTCAAGTTGATTGGCTCGGAGTTCGGCAAGTTCGGCGTGCAAAGCACCTTTGTGTCGCAGACCGATCTGGCCGAGTGGAAGGCCGCGATCCGCCCCAACACCAAGCTGCTGTTTGCCGAGACGCCCACCAACCCGCTGACCGAGGTGTGCGACATCCGCGCGCTGGCCGACCTGGCGCACAACGCTGGCGCGCTGCTGGCCGTGGACAACTGCTTTTGCACGCCCGCTTTGCAAAAGCCCGCGGCCCTGGGCGCGGACATCATCACGCACTCGGGCACCAAGTACCTGGACGGCCAGGGCCGTGTGATCGCCGGCGCGATTTGCGCGAGCGAGGCCCTGATTCGCGAGAAGCTGATTCCCGTGCAGCGCAGTGGCGGCATCACGCTGTCGCCGTTCAACGCCTGGGTGGTGCTCAAGGGCCTGGAGACGCTGGGCATCCGCATGGAGGCGCAATCCAAGCGCGCCCTTGAACTTGCGCGCTGGCTCGAATCGCACCCGGGCGTGGAGCGCGTGTACTACCCCGGCCTGACCAGTCACCCGCAGCACGCGCTGGCGATGGCGCAGCAATCGGGCCAGGGCGGCGCGGTGGTGTCCTTTGACGTCAAGGGCGCCACGCCTCAAGCGGGTCGCGCTAACGCCTTCCAGGTGATTGACTCGACCAAGTGGCTGTCGATCACCGCCAACCTGGGCGATGTGAAAACCATCATCACCCAACCCGCCAGCACCTCGCATGGGCGGCTCTCCGAAGAACAGCGCCAGGCGGCCGGCATACGCCAGAACCTGGTGCGCGTAGCGGTGGGCCTGGAGCACCTGGGTGACATCCAGGCCGATCTGGCCCATGGGCTTGACCTTCTGACCTGATTGTTCGCTGTGACCTCTGAGACTTCCAAGCCAACGGGCGCTGCGCGCGTGCGCACGCGCTTCGCGCCGTCGCCTACCGGCTTCATTCACCTGGGCAATATTCGATCGGCGCTGTATCCGTGGGCGTTTGCGCGCTCGCAGGGCGGCGACTTCATCCTGCGTATCGAAGACACCGACCTGGAGCGCTCCTCGCAAGCCGCGGTGGACGTGATCCTGGAGGGCATGGCCTGGCTGGGCCTGTCGCACGACGAAGGTCCGTTCTATCAAATGCAGCGGATGGACCGCTACCGCGAGGTGCTGGCCCAGATGCAGGCGCAGGGCCTGGTGTATCCCTGCTACATGAGCGTGGCCGACCTGGACGCGCTGCGTGAGCGCCAGATGGCCGCCAAAGAAAAACCCCGCTATGACGGCACCTGGCGGCCCGAGCCGGGTAAGGTGCTGCCGCCGGTGCCCGAGGGCGTGAAGCCGGTGCTGCGCTTTCGCAACCCGCAGGGTGGCGTGGTGGCCTGGGACGACAAGGTCAAAGGCCGCATCGAGATCGCCAACGCCGAGTTGGACGACCTGGTGATCGCGCGGCCCGATGGCACGCCCACCTACAACTTCTGCGTGGTGGTGGACGATATCGACATGCGCATCACCCATGTCATTCGCGGTGACGACCACGTGAACAACACGCCGCGCCAGATCAACATCTTTCGTGCACTGGGCGTGGAGCCGCCGGTGTATGCGCACTTGCCCACCGTGCTCAATGAGCAGGGCGAGAAGATGTCCAAGCGCAATGGCGCCAAGCCGGTGACGCAGTTTCGCGACGAAGGCTTTCTGGCGGACGCGGTGGTCAATTACCTGGCGCGTCTGGGTTGGTCGCATGGCGACGACGAGATCTTTTCGCGCGAGCAGTTTTTGCAGTGGTTCGACCTGGACCACCTGGGCCGCAGCGCCGCGCAGTTTGACGAAGCCAAGCTGCGCTGGGTGAACGCGCAGCACATGAAGACCACGCCGGATGCGACGCTGGCGCAGCACGTGCAGCCGCAGCTGCAGGCGATGGGCCTGACCCCCGACGATCGCTTGCCCGCGATTTGCGGCCTCTTTAAGGACCGCTGCGACACCACCGTGATCCTGGCCGCCTGGGCCGCCAAGTTTTATCAGCCGGTGGTGCCCGCCGCCGAGGAACTCGCGCAGCATGTGACTGAGCCCGTGCGCCCCGCCATCGGCCAGCTGGCCAGCGCCTTGGCCGCTTGCGCCTGGGACAAGGCCGCCATCGCCGAGGCGATCAAGGAGACCTTGCGCGCGACCGGCCTGAAGATGCCCCAGTTGGCCATGCCGGTGCGGGTCTTGGTGCTGGGAACCCCCCAGACGCCCTCGCTGGACGCGGTGCTGGCCTTGTTACCCCGAGAGGACGTTTTGGGCCGCTTGTCGAGCGTTTGAAAAACGTTGTAGAATCGCGGTCTCGACGCCCAACGGGGGTATAGCTCAGCTGGGAGAGCGCTTGCATGGCATGCAAGAGGTCAGCGGTTCGATCCCGCTTACCTCCACCAAAAAGTGTCGAGTCGGATTAGTCCAAAGGTTTTGACCCTATCGTCTAGAGGCCTAGGACATCACCCTTTCACGGTGAGTACCGGGGTTCGAATCCCCGTAGGGTCGCCAAGTTATTTGGCACAAGAAGGTTGCACTTGGCATGCGGGCTTAGCGTCCGCAGCGAACCGCAACACTG
>CANHSE010000110.1 GCA_947463025.1 Comamonadaceae bacterium | reverse complement strand
GCCACGCACACCGGTTTGTCGCTGCCTTCGCGTTCGACGGTCACGCCCCAGGTGATCTGCACGCCACCGCCCTCGAGCGGGTCGCAGGCCACGAGCTTGATGCGCCCGCGCAGTCGACTGCCCACTGGCACGGGCGCGGGAAAGCGCACCTTGTTCAGGCCGTAGTTCACCGACATGCGGACCCGAGGCGCGCGAACGCACAGTTGAAAGAACCGTGGGAGCAAGGCCAGGGTCAGAAAACCATGGGCGATCGGTGCGCCAAAGGGGCCGGCACGAGCGCGCTCGACATCGAGATGAATCCACTGGTGGTCGCCCGTGGCGTCCGCAAACAGTTGAACCTGCTCCTGGGTGACCGTGATCCAGTCGCTGACGGCGACTTCCTGGCCAACCCGCGGGGGTAGATCGGCGAGCGTTTCGAAGGTGTGCATGGCCGGGATCGTAGGCCCTGGTCGCGGCGGCCGCTGTCCCCTGCGCGAAACGGCGCTTCAGGGCGATTGCAGGTCCAGCTGCAAATCGACGAGTTCGTCGATGGCTTGGGTGTCCCCCACCTGGAAGCCCAGCGAACGGGCCAAGGATGCCATGGCCAGGTTCTGGGCCTGGCACTGGCCCACCAACTGACCGGTACCGCGCGCACGCAGGTAAGCGATGATTTTTTCGAGCAAGGCGCGGCCCAGGCCACGGCCCTGCCAGGCTGCGTCCACCAGGATGGCGAATTCAGCCTGACGGTTGTCCGGGTCGCAGGCGGCGCGCACCTCGGCGACGATGCGTGCGGACGGCCCGGTCTCGGCCGGGGCGAGCGCGACGAAGGTCATCTCGCGGTCGTAATCGATCTGGCTGTAGCGAGCCAGCTCGGACAAGGGCACCTCGCGTCGTACCGAGAAAAAACGCAGGCGCATGTCGCCCGGCGACGCCTTGGCGTAAAAAGCGCGCAGGCGCTCGCCGTCCTCAGGTTGGATCGGGCGCACTGGCAGCTGCGCGCCGCCGATGGACACGCGCGCCTCCAGGGCCTGTGGGTACGGCAGGATGGCCAGACGCGCCGCCGCCTCGCCGGGCAGGTGCACGCGCAGGCGGGCATCGACCGCCAGCACACCGTGGGCATCGACCTGCAAGGGATTGATATCGAGTTCGGCCAGCGCCGGGTGGTCGCACACCAGCTGCGACACGCGCAGCAGCGTCTGCAGCACGCCCGCCCGATCCAGCGGCGGACGCCCGCGGTGGGCGGCCAGCAGCGGCTCCAGGCCGGTGCGCGCCAGGAGTTCGTCGGCCAACTTGGCGTTCAGCGGCGGCAGGCCAATCGCATGCTGCGCGCGCAACTCCACCTCGACACCGCCCGAGCCGCACAGGATCACCGGACCGAACACCGGATCGGCCGCAACGCCCACGATCAACTCGCGCACACCGGGCCGGTCCACCATGGCCTGCACGGTGTAGCCCTCGATCTGGGCCTGCGGCTGCAGGGCCAGGACCCGCTCGCGCATCGCAAGGGCTTGCGCACGCACCGCCTCGGGCGACGTCAGGCCCAGCACCACGCCCCCCACATCGGTCTTGTGCAGGATCTGGGGTGAGCGGATCTTCAGGGCCACCGGAAACCCGATGTGGGCGGCCAGCGCCGCGGCCTCATCCTCGCTCTGGGCAGCGCCCGTGCGCACGACGGGGATGTCATAGGCCTGCAGCACTTCGCTGGCCTGCACCGCGTCCAGCCAGCGTCGGCCTTCGCGCCGGGCCTGGGCGAGCAGGTTAGCCACACGCGAGCGATCGGCACGCCCAGCGAGGGGCTGAGCGGGGCATAGCTGCTGCAAGAGCGCTTGGCTGCGCGCGTGGCGCACCTGCTGCAACCAGGCGTCGGTGGCGCGCTCGGGCGTGGCATAGCAAGGTACGTCGCCCGCCGCATAGAGCGCACGCGCGGGCTCCACGCGGGCACCACCGAGCCAGCAGGCCATCACCGGCTTGGTCGATTCGCGTAGCAACGGCAGGGTGGCCGCGGCGATCTCGGGCGCGGGCACGAGCGCAGTGGGCGCGTGCATGAACAGCACCCCGTCGGCCTCGGGCGCCTGCATCAGCGCACGCAGGGCGGCAACGTAACGCTCCACTGGTGCGTCGCCGATGATGTCCACCGGGTTGGCGCGCGACCAGGTAGCCGGCAAGCTGACGTCGAGCGCGGCCAGCGTGGCCTCTGACAGGCGCGCCGGCGTGCCGCCCCCACACACCAGGGCATCAACGGCCAGCACGCCGGCCCCACCGCCATTGGTGACGATGGCCAAGCGCTCGCCGTACAGCGGGCGCCGGTGCGCCAGGGTCTGCGCTGCATCGAATAAATCCTCCAGCGTATCCACGCGCAGCATGCCGGCGCGGTGCACCGCGGCGTCAAATACCGCGTCGGAGCCGGCGAGCGCACCGGTGTGCGAAGCGGCGGCCCGCGCACCCTCGGGCACGCGCCCGGACTTGACCACCAGCACCGGCTTGTTACGGGCGGCGGCGCGGGCCGCCGACATGAATTTGCGGGCGTGGCGGATGGACTCCACGTACATCAGGATGGACTGGGTGTGCGGGTCGGTGGCCAGGTAATCGAGCATGTCGCCGAAGTCGACATCCGCACCGTCGCCCAGCGAGACGAAATGAGAAAAGCCGATGCCACGCGGCGAGGCCCAATCGAGCATGGCGGTGGCTAGCGCACCCGATTGACTGACAAAGGCGATCGAACCCGCCTGCGCCTGCGAGGGCGCGAAGCTGGCGTTCAGGCCCACGCCGGGCACCAGCAGGCCGATGCAGTTGGGGCCCAGCACCCGCAAAAGATGGGGCCGCGCGGCGTCGAGCATCTGCTGCTCCAAGGTGGGGCCGCCTTCGACTGGTGCCTGCTTCAGGCCCGCGCCCAGCACCACGGCGGCCCGTGTGCCACGTGCGCTGAGTTGGGCGATCAGGTCGGGGACCGTCTCGGCGTGGGTGCAGATCACGGCCAGATCTGGCACGCCCGGCAGGGACGCCACATCGCGCCAGGCCGGGCGGCCGTCGATGGCGTCGTGGCGGTGGTTGACGGGCCACACCGGACCCGTGAAGCCGCCCTCGAGCAGGTTGCGAAACACCACGGCGCCGACGCTGCGGGGGCGATCGGAGGCGCCGATGACGGCGACAGCGCGAGGCTGGAACAAAGCCTCCAGGTTGCGGATGCTCAAGGGGGACCTCCGGCTAGTCGGTCCACTTTAGCCAGGCGGTGTTCGCCCCGGCTTGCGTCGGATCAAGTCCGCGCTGAGAAAAAGCCGTCCCACACGAGCTTCAGGCCGGTCAGGAGCATGCCGGTGTAGACGACCCGGTAGAACAACACCGGGTCAATCCGATGGGCGATGCGCACGCCCACCCACACCCCCAAGGGCGCAATCGGCAGCAGCGCCAAGGAGGTGACCATATTGCGCATATCGAGCAGGCCCAGCCAGGCATAGGGGCCCCACTTGCTCAGGTTCACCGCGAAGAAGAACACGGCCATCGTGGCGGTGAAGACCAGCGGAGGCAACTTCTGGGGAATCATGTAGGCGTTGATCGGCGGGCCGCCGGCATGGGCCACGAAGCTGGTAAAGCCCGACGCGGTGGTGAGGATGCCGCCGATCCAGCGCGGCGGCGGCGGGCTGTTGGCCCGGGGCGGGAAGGCCAGGCGCTGGGCGAGGAACACGAGCGTGAGCACGCCCACGATGCCGGCCAAGGCGCGCGGATCCAGCAACTTGAACAGGAGAAAGCCGATCACCGATCCGAGCAGGCCAAAGGGCAGCAGAAAACGCAGCAGCGACCAGTCGAAGTGCCCGCGAAAAGCCCGCAGCCCCATCAGGTCCATGACCAGCAGCAGGGGCATGAGAATGGCCGCGGCCTGCGGCACGGAAACGGCCAGCGCCATCAGGGGCACCGCCAGCGAGCCAAAACCAGCGCCGAAGCCGCTCTTGCTGATACCCACCAGCAAGACTGCGGGAACAGCAACGGCATAAAAGAAGGGATCCTCGATCACCACCGGATTAGACACTGCTGCGTGCTAACCTCCCGCGCCATGTTCAATCCCTCCCAGGAAGATGTACGCCGTTTCTTCTGCGGCGTCCACGCCAAAGCCCGCGCCGGGCAGCCGCTAGATGCCCTGGAGACGCTGGCCAGTCAGTGGCTGGCCGAACACCCTGAGTACGACGCAGATTTGGCGGACACCGAGGCGGCGGTGGTGCGTGTGTACGACGCGGCGGACGGTCGCACCAATCCCTTTTTGCACCTGTCCATGCACCTGTCGATCAGCGAGCAGTGCTCGATCGATCAACCCCAAGGGATCCGCCAGACCGTGGAATTGCTCGCGGCGCGACGCGACTCTGTGCACGATGCGCACCATGAGGCGATGGAATGCCTGGGGCAGATGCTCTGGGAAAGCCAACGGGCGGGGCGGCCGCCGGATGGACAGGCCTACGTGGACTGCGTGCAGCGGCGGGCGACTCGGGACTGAGTTCGTTCTTTTTGCTTTTTCGTTGTCGGTGCAGCGCGGTGGGCGTGCGGCGGGGGCCCGGGGGCTTCAAGTGCGCAGGCCCTTCGGGCTCCCTTGCGGTGCTCGCGCCAGGCGGGAAGCGCGCAAAACTCGCCCTGCGGGCTCAAACATGCGCGCTTCTTTTTCCGCCTGTCCCTGCGCTCCTCAGCTGCGCACAGGCGCCCCCGAACCCCCGCCGCACACCCACCGCTTCCCTCACCCAAAGGTTTCGAGCTACCAGACTTGCGGCGGCAGTGACTGCTGGCACACCGAAGCGATGGGCGCGTTAAGACGTTCGAGAGCAAACGAGCGCGGGGTGCGTGGGGTGGGTTCGGGGGCGCCTGTGCGGGGCTGAGGAGCGCAGGGCGATGGGGGTGGAAAGCGCGACGTGTTTGAGCCCGCAGGGCGAGTTGTCGCGCGTGCCCCCAGCGACCGAGCACCGCAAGGAAGCCCGAAGGGCCCCCGCACTTGAAGCCCCCGGGCCCGCCCCACGCACCCCGTGCGGTGCAACGCCAACGCCAACAAAAAGCGAACAACACCCAAGAAAAAGCCCCGCAACGCGGGGCCTTTTCGTCAAAGCCAGGGGGCTTCAGCGGAAGCGGCTTTGCGGTTGGACCTGCATCTCGCCCTGGAGCGAGCCGATGTACTGGGCCAGGGCCTTGAGTTCGGCGTTGGTGAACTGCTTGGAGATGCCCCCCATCACGCCGTTGGTGCGACCCACCACGTTGTTCGGCTCGTTCTTGTAGGCCTTCAAGGCGACGAACAAGTAGTCGGGGTGCTGGCCGGCGATCTTGGGGTAGCTCGGATCGACCGGCTTGGAGAAATTGGCGCCGTGGCACGAGGCGCAGGCGGCTTTGTTCAACAGGGCCGCCACCTGGGCGCTGGGCTCGCGCGAGGGCTTTTCAGCCACCGCGGGCTTGCCCTGCTTCTCGTAATAGGCGCCGATCTCGGCCATGTCCTGCTCGGACAGGCCTTCGCCGATGCCACGCATGGTGGGGTGCTTGCGCTCGCCGGTCTTGTAGGCGTTGAGGGCGGCGACGATGTACTTGGCGTTTTGGCCCGAGATCATGGGCACGCGGTGCACCTCGGGGAAGCTCGATTGATAGCCCGGGATGGCGTGGCAGCCG
Organism: Comamonadaceae bacterium; assembly: GCA_947463025.1. Taxonomy (GTDB): domain Bacteria; phylum Pseudomonadota; class Gammaproteobacteria; order Burkholderiales; family Burkholderiaceae_C; genus Ramlibacter. Next base: position 3,040 of record CANHSE010000110.1, on the reverse strand, counting down.
ATGCACATGGCCACCTTGGCCTCGATGGTCTTGGCACCACCGGCGGCGGGGGCCGAAGCGGCAGGCGCCTGGGCGAAGGTCACAGAGGCGACACCGGCAGCGGCCAGGGCGATCAACGAGCTGAACAACTTGGTCATTTTGCAAGCACAATCATCTGAAACAACCGGGGATTATAGGGCTGGGCCTCGTGCCGGCCTGACACCCGCTGACCCTATGAAATTCCAAGGTTCTCAGAAGTACGTTGCCACCCAGGACCTGATGCTGGCTGTCAACGCCGCCATCACCCTCAAACGCCCCCTGCTGGTCAAGGGCGAGCCCGGCACCGGCAAGACCATGCTGGCCGAGGAAGTGGCCCAGGCCCTGGACATGCCCCTGCTGCAGTGGCACATCAAGTCCACCACCAAGGCGCAACAAGGCCTGTACGAGTACGACGCCGTCAGCCGCCTGCGCGACTCCCAACTGGGGGAGGAGAAGGTCAAGGACATCCACAACTACATCGTCAAGGGCGTTCTGTGGCAGGCCTTCACCGCGGAAAAGCCCGTGGCCCTCCTGATCGACGAAATCGACAAGGCCGACATCGAATTCCCCAACGACCTGCTGCGCGAACTCGATCGCATGGAGTTCTACGTGTACGAGACCCGCGAGATGGTGCGGGCCGTGCACCGTCCGCTGGTCTTCATCACCTCCAACAACGAAAAGGAACTGCCCGACGCCTTCCTGCGCCGGTGCTTCTTTCACTACATCAAGTTTCCGGATGCGGACACCATGCGCCAGATCGTGCAGGTGCACTTCCCCACGCTCAAACAGGAACTGCTCTCCGCGGCGATGAAGACGTTCTACGACGTGCGCAACCTGCCAGGCCTGAAGAAGAAACCCAGCACCTCCGAGCTGCTCGATTGGCTCAAGCTCCTGGTCGCCGAAGACATCCCGCTGCAAGCCCTGCAAACCCAGGACGACAAGGTCGCCATTCCGCCGCTGGTGGGCGCGCTCCTGAAGAACGAGCAGGACGTGAGCCTGTTCGAAAAACTGGTGTTCATGCAGCGGCATAACCGCTGAAACGAGCGACCGTCCGTGATCCAGCCCGCTGCCGTGGTCCTGGAGGCGCCGCGCCTGCGCCTGGAGCCGCTGGCCGAGCGCCATGTGGGCCCGCTGGAGGCCGCGGCGCGTGACGGCGCGCTGTGGAACATCCGTGTGACCTCGGTGCCCGCGCCCGGCGAGACCGCCGCCTATGTGGCAGCCGCCCTCGACGGTCAGCGCGCGGGCCACATGCTCCCTTTCGCAGTGGTCGAACCGGTCAGCGGCGAGGTGATAGGCACCACCCGCTACCACGACATCGTTTCCGCCATCGACCGCCTAGAGATCGGCTACACCTGGTACGCCCGAAGTGCGCAGCGCACCCACGTCAACACCACTGCCAAACTCCTGTTGCTGCGGCACGCCTTTGACACTCTGGGCGCGAAGGTGGTGGGATGGCGTACCGACAATTTCAATTTCGCCAGCCAGCGCGCCATTGAGCGCCTGGGCGCGCGCCGTGATGGCGTGATCCGCCACCACGCGCTCCGACGCGACGGCACGGTGCGCGACACCGTGATGTACAGCGTGACCGACGGCGAATGGCCCGAGGTGCGCGCGCACCTAGAACACTTGCTAGCGCGGGGGGCCTCGCGATGCTGATCGACTTCTTCTACACCCTGCGTAGCACCCGGCTGCCGGTGTCGGTCAAGGAATACCTGACCCTGCTAGAAGCCTTGCAAGCCGGCGTGGTCGGCCCACGCAGCGCAGATGGCTGGGCCGTCGACGACTTTTATCACCTGGCCCGCACGGTGTTGGTCAAGGACGAACGCCACTACGACAAGTTCGACCGCGCCTTTGCTGCTTATTTCAAAGGCGTGGAGTTGATCACCGACTTCACGAAAGACGTCCCGCTCGATTGGCTGCGTAAAAACCTCGAGCTCGATCTGAGCCCCGAGGAAAAAGCCCGCATCGAGAAGATGGGGTGGGATGAACTGATGGAAACGCTCAAGAAGCGTTTCGAGGAACAAAAAGAGCGCCACGAGGGCGGCAACAAGATGATCGGCACCGGTGGCACCTCGCCCTTCGGCGCCCACGGCTACAACCCCCAGGGCATCCGCATCGGCCAGGACAAGGGCCGCAACAAGAGCGCGGTCAAGGTCTGGGACCAGCGCGCCTACAAGGATTACGACGACACCCAGGAGCTGGGCACTCGCAACATCAAGGTGGCCCTGCGCCGCCTGCGCAAGTTCGCGCGCGAGGGCTCTGATCTGGAACTCGATCTGGACGACACCATCCGCGCCACGGCCGCCAATGCGGGCTACCTGGACATCAAGATGGTGCCTGAGCGTCACAACAACGTGAAGGTGCTGCTGCTGATGGATGTGGGCGGCACCATGGACGAACATATCCAGCGCGTCGAGGAGCTGTTCTCGGCGGCCAAGGCCGAATTCAAGCACCTGGAGTTTTATTACTTCCACAACTGCGTCTACGACTTCATGTGGAAGAACAACCGGCGCCGCTACGCGGAGAAGTTCCCGACCTGGGACATCATCCGCAAATACAACAAGGACTACAAATTAGTCTTTGTGGGCGACGCCACGATGAGCCCCTACGAGATCCTGCAGCCCGGGGGCAGCGTCGAATACAACAACGAGGAAGCCGGCGCCGAGTGGCTGCAGCGCCTGACCCACGCTTTCCCGAAGTACGCTTGGATCAACCCGGAGCCGCAAGGCGTCTGGCAATACCGGCAAAGCATCAGCGTGATCCAGCAGCTGATGCAACAGCGCATGTACCCGCTCACGCTGCGGGGCCTCGAAGAGGCGATGCGCATGCTCACGAAGTGACGATACAGGCGTGAGCGCGCCTTAGAATCTGGGCCACGCCGCCGTAGTTCAATGGATAGAACGAGCGCCTCCTAAGCGCTAGATACAGGTTCGATTCCTGTCGGGGGCGCCAGCGTTTGTCAGATGTGGAACTCCAGGGATGCAGGCGAGCGACATCCTAAACCCTGCTCCAATACGGTCTG
>CANHSE010000109.1 GCA_947463025.1 Comamonadaceae bacterium | reverse complement strand
TGACCGAGTGCATCACAGGGCTGGACCTGGTCGAACTCATGATCCGTGTCGCCGCTGGCGAGAAGCTTCCCCTGACGCAAGCCGATGTGAAGCGTGAGGGCTGGGCCATCGAGTGCCGCATCAACGCCGAAGACCCGTTCCGTGGTTTCCTGCCGTCCACCGGCCGCCTGGTGCGCTTCCAACCGCCAACGGAGACCATGTTCGCTGCTGATACCGGCGCGCTACAAGGCGTGCGCGTGGATACGGGCGTGACCGAAGGCGGCGAGATCCCGATGTACTACGACTCCATGATCGCCAAGCTGATCGTGCACGGCACCGACCGCAACGACGCCATCGCCAAGATGCGCGAGGCGCTCAATGGCTTCGTGATTCGGGGCGTCTCCAGCAACGTGCCGTTCCAGGCGGCGCTCTTGGCGCACCCCCAGTTCAAGGCGGGCGACTTCAACACCGGCTTTATCGCCGAGCATTACGGCAAGGGTTTCCGCGCCGAAGATGTGACCCACGACGATCCGCGCCTGCTGATTGCGCTAGCTGCCTATGTGAACCGCCGCTCGCTGGAGCGCTCGTCAGGGATCACCGGGCAGCTGCGCGGTCACGAGTTCAAGGTGGGGTCGGATTTCGTGGTGGTGCAACTGGGTGAGAACGGCCAGCACGTGCACCACCCGGTGCGCGTCGATGGCTTTGACATCGACAGCGGCGCCAGCGTGATCGAAGTCCAGGGCAAGCTGTTCGACCTGCGTAGCAACTGGCACCTGGGCGGCGCGCGCATCCGCGGCACCGTCAACGGCCAACCCTTCACCGCGCAGGTCGAGCGAGGTCTGGCGCGTAGCGCGGTAGCCATCGCCATCAGCCACAACGGCACGCGCATGGAGACGATGGTGCTGGGGACTCGCACCGCCGAGCTATTCAAGCTGATGCCGTACAAGGCGCCGCCTGATATGAGCCGTTTCCTGCTCTCGCCCATGCCCGGCTTGCTGGTGGATGTGGCGGTTCAACCCGGTCAGAAGGTGCAGGCGGGCGAGCGTCTGGCCGTGATCGAGGCGATGAAGATGGAGAACGTGCTGTTTGCAGTGGCCGATGGTGTGGTAGGCAAATTGCTCGCGTCCAAGGGCGAGTCGTTGGCGGTGGACCAGGCGATCCTGGAGTTCGAATGAGCACGCAACGCCCCTTCAAGGTGCTGGGTGTCCAGCAGATCGCCATCGGCGGCCCCAGCAAAGCGCGCCTGAAGACGCTCTGGGTCGATCTGTTCGGCCTGGAGGTCACCGGGAACTTCGTGAGCGAGCGTGAGAACGTCGACGAAGACATCTGCGCGATCGGCGCCGGCCCCTTCAAGGTCGAAGTCGATTTGATGCAGCCAGTGGATCCCGAGAAGAAACCGGCGGTGCACACCACACCGCTCAATCACATCGGCTTGTGGGTGGACGATCTGCCCACCGCGGTGCAGTGGTTGACCGCTCAGGGCGTGCGCTTCGCGCCGGGCGGGATCCGCAAGGGGGCAGCGGGGTTTGACATCACCTTCATCCACCCCAAGGGCAACGAGGAGTTGCCGATCGGCGGCGAGGGCGTGCTGATCGAACTGGTGCAGGCACCGCCGCCGGTGATCGAGGCCTTTACGGCCCTGGCGCGCGTCAATCCAGCGTGACGTTGGCGTCCTTGATCACCTTGGCCCAGCGTACGGCCTCGGCGCGCACGAAGGTGCCCATTTGCTCGGGCGTGTTGGCAATGGGTTCGGCGCCATAGTCGGCAAAGCGCTGCTGGATATCGGGCTGCTTGAGGGCATCGACGAACGCAGCGTTGAGCGTTTGCACGATGGCCGGTGGCGTACCGGCGGGTGCGACCACTGCGAACCAGGTCACAGCCTGCATGCCGGGAAGACCCACCTCCGAGAAGATCGGCACGTCGCGGATCACCGGCGAGCGCTTGCTGTCGGCCACTGCAATGATGCGGATCTTGCCGCCCTTGTGCAGGGCCGCCGATGCGCCCAGATTGTCAAAGAACACATCGACCTGACCGCCGGTGAGGTCGGTGAGGGCGGGTGCGGTTCCCTTGTAGGGGACATGAATCATCTGCGTGCCCGTGAGCGACTGGAACAGGTTGGCCGTGAGGTGCGAGGTGCTGCCATTACCCTGCGAGGCGTAGGTGACCTTGCCAGGGTTGGCCCGCAGGTAGGCCAGAAACTCCGGCACGTTCTTCACCGGCAGCTTGTTGCTGATCGCCAGCACGTTCGGCACGGCGGCCATGACGGTGACCGGCACGAAGCGGGTCGAGTCATACGGCAGCTTGGGATAGAGCGACGCATTGATCGCCAGCGGGCCCGGGGGCGAAGCCAGCAGGGTGTAGCCGTCGGGATCCGCCTTGGCGACGAAATCGGCACCGATGTTGCCGCCCGCGCCGGTGCGGTTTTCCACCACCACACCCTGAGGAAAGCGGGCGCGCATTTTCTCGGCCAGCAGGCGCGGCAGGATGTCGGCGGTGCCACCGACAGGGAAGGGCACGACCACGCGGATCGGTTTGTTGGGGAAGTCGGCGGTCTGGGCCGGGGCCAGGGGGGCCACGAAAGCCAGGAGGGCAGCGGCCATGCGCAGGCCAGAGGTCAATTTCTTCATGTCGGCGTCCTAAGGGGGGCCCAGGGGTGTGGCGGGCAGCGCAGATTATGGCGGCCGCGGGCCTGCGCGCATGTGGGTAGACCTAGGCTTCGCTTGTAGATTCAAAGTGGTAATTGACGCGAGGCCTTCATCACGTACCCTGGCTGCGCGCGCGTGCGCGGGCCAGGGCCGCTTCAATCACCGCCCGCTTGCGTGCTGCTTCGGCGCCCTGCGCATCGTGTGTGTGCGCCGACAGGTCGGCCAGCTTGGCGCGTGCCTTGGCCTCCAGGCGCTCTTGTTGCTCGCGGGCTTCGCGTTCGCGCCGCATCTGGCGGAACGTGTAGCGATCGAGTGCCTGCTGGGCCTCAGGCGCCGACCAGGCGTTCCACCCCGTGCGCGTGCCAGTGACGTTCTCCAACTGAATGCAATCGACCGGGCACACGGGAATGCATAACTCGCAGCCGGTGCAGGCCGGCTCGATCACGGTGTGCATGCGCTTGTTGCTGCCCACGATGGCGTCGGTGGGACAGGCCTTGATACACAGCGTGCAGCCGATGCACCAGGCCTCGTCGATCACGGCCACCGTGCGCGGGCCTTCGGTGCCGTGCGTGGGGTCCAGTGCGAGGACAGGCCGGCCCGTAAGGGCGGCCAGGCGCTGCACCCCTTGCGCACCGCCCGGCGGGCAGCGGTTGATCGGGGCCTGTTCGTCGGCGATGGCCTGCGCGTAGGCGGCGCAGTCCGGATAGCCGCAGCGCGTGCACTGCGTCTGCGGCAGCGCCGCGTGCAGGCGTGCGGCCAGCGGGCTCACTCGGCGGGCGTGGCGGTCGCGGCGACCTTGCGCGAGGCGCGAGCCGGCTTGCCCGCGTCGTGGTGCTTGCGGATGAAGTCGCGCACCTCGGGGTAGACCCCATCGCGCCAGCGACGGCCACTGAAGATGCCGTAGTGGCCCGCGCCCTGGATCTCCAGATGCTTCTGGCGGTTCTTGGGCACGTTGTGGCACAGAGCGTGCGCGGCCTCGGTCTGGCCCGAGCCGGAGATGTCATCCAGCTCGCCTTCGACCGTGAGGTGCGCCGTGGTCGTGATGTCCTGAGGCCGCACGCGTTCGAGTTGGCCTTCGGGGTTGCGTACGTCCCAGGTGCCATGGACCAAGCGGAATTCCTGGAACACCGTGCGGATGGTCTCCAGGTAGTAGTCGGCGTCCATGTCCAGCACGGCGTTGTACTCGTCGTAGAACTTGCGGTGGGCCTCGGCGCTGGCCTCATCGCCTACGATCAGGTGCTTGAAGTAGTCGTAGTGGCTCGAGAGGTGACGGTCCGGGTTCATCGCCACAAAGCCGGTGTGCTGCAAGAAGCCCGGGTAAACGCGTCGGCCTGCGCCCGGAAAGTTCGGCGGCACGCGGTAGATCACATTGTTCTCGAACCACTCGTAGCTCTTGTTCATCGCCAGGTTGTTCACCGCCGTGGGTGATTTACGCGCGTCGATGGGCCCGCCCATCATGGTCATGGTCAAGGGCGTGGTCTCGCCGCGCGAGGCCATGAGCGAGATGCCCGCCAGCACCGGCACGGTGGGCTGGCAGACGCTGATCACGTGGCAGTTGCCGTACTGAGACTGCACGTGGCGAATGAACGCCTGCACATAGTTCACATAGTCGTCCAGGTGGAACTCGCCGTCCTCCAGAGGCACGGTGCGCGCGTTTTTCCAGTCGGTGATGTAGACCTTGTGGTCACGCAGCAGGGCTTGCACGGTGTCGCGCAGCAGCGTGGCGTAGTGACCTGACAGGGGCGCCACGACCAGCACGGCAGGCTGCTTTTTCATGGCCTCCAGACGGGCCGGGTTGTCGGTGAAGCGCTTGAAGCGACGCAGCTCGCAAAAGGGCAGGTCCAGAGCCACCGTCTCGTGGACCACCACATCGGCACCCTCCACGTTCACCGCCTTGATGCCGAACTCCGGTTTTTCATAGTCTTTGCACAGGCGGTACATCAGCTCGTAGCCCGCCGAGACCCGCTGCGCCATCGGGTTCTGGGCCATGGGCAGCAAGGGGTTGCTGTACAACTTGGCCGCGGCCTGGGCGAAGTCAGCGAAGGGTTCCATGAGCGAACGCTGGGCTTCGTAGATCTGATAGAGCATGGTGCGGTCCGGTTGAGTGCAGCAGGAATTATCAGGGCCAAGTCCCCGGGTCTTTCTTACTGAACTGCATTGATTGCTGCATTGCGGCAGAACGTGAATTGTTCACGTAAGCAGACCGCCCGCCAAGCGCTCAATCGGCGGGTCAGCAGAAACAAAAAAGCCGCCCTCTGGCGGCTTTTGTAGAAAAAGGACTACACAGGCCGGCGGCTGGGGCTCACATCACTTTGGCGATGGACTGGCAGACGTAGTCGATGTTCTTGCTGTTCAGGGCCGCCACGCACATGCGACCCGAGTCGGTGCCGTAGACGCCAAATTCGGTACGCAGGCGAACCATCTGGTCTTTGGACAGGCCCGAGTAGCTGAACATGCCGATCTGGTCGGTGATGAAGCCCATGTCCTGCTGCACGCCGGCGGCCTTCAGGCGCTCGACCAGGGCGCTGCGCATTTGCTTGATGCGCACGCGCATGCCGCCGAGTTCTTGTTCCCACAGAGCGCGCAGGGCGGGGGTGTTCAGGACGGTGGCCACCACGGTGCCGCCGTGGGTGGGCGGGTTGCTGTAGTTGGTGCGGATCATGATCTTCAACTGCGACAGCACGCGATCGGCCTCGGCCTTGTCCGTGCACAGCACCGACAGGGCGCCCACGCGCTCGCCGTAGAGGCTGAAGCTCTTGGAAAACGAGGTGGAGACCAGGAAGGTTTGGCCCGAGGCGGTGAACTTGGCCACGGCTGCACCGTCTTCGGCGATGCCCTGACCGAAGCCCTGGTAGGCCATGTCCAGGAAAGGCACCAGACCGCGCGCCTTGCAGGCGGCGACCACCTGGTCCCACTGAGCGGCGGTGATGTCGTAGCCGGTGGGGTTGTGGCAGCAGGCGTGCAGCACGACGACCGTGCCGGCGGGCGCGGCGTTGAGTGCGGCGAGCATGCCGTCAAAGTTCAGGCCCCGCTTGGCGGCGTCGTAGTAGGGGTAGGCCTCGACGGTGAAGCCGGCCTGCGCGAACAGCGCGCGGTGGTTTTCCCAGCTGGGGTCAGAGATCAGGACCTTGGCGTTCGGGTTCAGGCGCTTCAAGAAGTCCGCGCCGACTTTCAGGCCGCCGGTGCCGCCCAGGCCCTGCACGGTGGCCACACGGCCGCTCTTGACGGGTTCGCTGTCTGCGCCGAAGACGAGGTTCTTGACGCCCTGGTCGTAGGCGACGATGCCATCGATCGGCAGATAGCCGCGCGCCTTGGGCGCTTCAAGCAGCTGCTTTTCAGCCTGGCGCACGCAATCGAGCAGGGGTAGCTTGCCGTTGTCGTCGTAATACACGCCCACGCCGAGGTTGACTTTCTGGGGGTTGGTGTCGGCGGCGAACTGCTCGTTGAGGCCCAGGATCGGGTCGCGCGGGGCCATTTCGACAGCGGAAAACAAAGACATGGACATCCTCTGGTGTGGAAACTGCGGGTCTAAGGGGAGGGGGTGAGGCGCCAGGGTCACGCATGCGGTACCCTGTCCGGTCGCCTGCGATTTTAAGCGCTCCCGCCCCCGCCTTCGGCCTGCTGTTTCATGTCTGAGTCTTCCCCCGCATCTTCTGCTCTTGCCTCCGCTGAGGCGGCCCCGGCCGCTGCACAGGGCCAGTTCATCACCTATCCCGGCTCGCCCTTCGAGCTGTTTCAGCCTTATCCGCCGGCAGGTGACCAGCCGGTGGCCATCGAGCAGCTGGTGCAGGGCGTGCAGGACGGCGAGGTGTTTCAGACCTTGCTGGGGGTGACCGGCTCGGGCAAGACCTTCACCATGGCCAATGTGATCGCTCGCCTGGGCCGACCCGCCATCGTGTTCGCTCCGAACAAGACGCTGGCCGCGCAACTCTATAGCGAGTTTCGCGAGTTTTTCCCCAAGAACGCGGTGGAGTATTTCGTCAGCTACTACGACTACTACCAGCCCGAGGCCTATGTGCCGCAGCGCGATCTGTTCATCGAAAAGGACAGCGCGATCAACGAGCACATCGAGCAGATGCGCCTGTCGGCGACCAAGAGCGTGCTCGAGCGCCGCGACACCATCATCGTGGCCACCGTGAGCGCCATCTACGGTATTGGCGCGCCCGAGGACTACACCCAGATGCGGCTGATCGCCCGCGTGGGCGACAAGATGGGGCAACGCGATGTGATCGCGCGCCTGATTCGCATGCAGTACACCCGCAACGAGCAGGATTTCTCGCGCGGCACGTTTCGTGTGCGCGGCGACACCATCGACGTGTTCCCCGCCGAACACAGCGAGCTGGCGATCCGCATTGATCTCTTTGACGACGAGATCGAATCGCTGCAGCTGTTTGATCCGCTCACCGGGCGCGTGCGCCAGAAGGTGCCGCGCTTCACGCTGTATCCCTCCAGCCATTACGTGACGCCACGCGAGAAGGTGCTGGCGGCGGTGGAGTCGATCAAGCTGGAGCTGACCGAGCGCCTCAAGGAGCTCGTGGGCATGAACAAACTGGTCGAGGCGCAGCGCCTGGAGCAGCGCACCCGTTTCGATCTGGAAATGCTCTCGGAAGTGGGGCACTGCAAGGGCATCGAAAACTACACCCGCCACCTCTCGGGTGCAGCGCCGGGCGAGCCGCCGTCGACCATGACCGACTACATGCCCAAGGACGCCCTGATGTTCCTGGACGAGAGCCACCAGATGATCGGCCAGCTCAATGCCATGTACAGCGGCGACCGTTCGCGCAAGACCACGCTGGTGGAATATGGCTTTCGTCTGCCCTCGGCCATGGACAACCGGCCCCTGAAGTTCGAAGAGTTTGAGCGGCGCATGCGGCAGGTGATCTTCGTGTCGGCCACGCCAGCCGACTACGAGAAGCAACACGCCGGCCAGGTGGTCGAACAGGTGGTGCGACCCACCGGGCTGGTGGATCCGGAGGTGGAGGTGCGCCCGGCCACCGACCAGGTCGATGACGTGCTGCAGGAAATCCGCCTGCGAGTCGAGAAGCACGAGCGGGTGCTGATCACCGTGCTGACCAAACGCATGGCCGAACAACTCACGGATTACCTGAGCGACAACGGCGTCAAGGTGCGCTACCTGCACAGCGACGTGGACACGGTCGAACGGGTCGAGATCTTGCGTGATCTGCGTCTGGGCGCTTTTGACGTGCTGGTGGGCATCAACCTGCTGCGTGAGGGCCTGGACATTCCCGAGGTGTCGCTGGTGGCCATTCTCGATGCCGACAAGGAAGGTTTCCTGCGCGCCGAGCGCTCCCTGATCCAGACCATCGGGCGGGCGGCGCGCAACATGAATGGCAAGGCCATCTTGTATGCCGACCGCATCACCGAGTCCATGCGCAAGGCCATGGGCGAGACCGAGCGCCGACGCGCCCGTCAGGTCGCCCACAACCTGGCCCATGGCATCACCCCGCGCGGCATCGTCAAACAGGTGCGTGACCTGATCGACGGGGTCTACAGCGAGAAGGCGGGTCGCGAGGCCGAGCAGCAGGAGATCCAGCGCGCGTTGGTGCAGGACCTGTCCGAGAAGGACGTGGCCAAGGAAATCAAGCGCCTGGAAAAACTGATGCTGGAGCACGCCCGCAACCTGGAGTTCGAGCAGGCTGCCCGCGTGCGCGACCAACTCACGGGCCTGCGCGCCCAGGCTTTTGGCGGGCCGGGGCACGACAACGTCATCCCCCTGCGCCCGCAGTGAGACGAGGTCCTTTCTGGCCTTGCGGGGCTAAAATGTGACTGCCCGGTCTATTAACCCGAGCTTCTCTGTCGGTTTTGAGGTATAGTTGACTGAGTCACTCAAGAAAAACACAGCCAGAGGGGCGGCAAGGGCCGCGTAGAGGGTGAAGACAGGCCGGGAATCCTCCCGACGATTTGTTGTTACCTGCCAAGCAAAACAAGGAGCTTGCGATGCGTCTCACAACCAAAGGCCGCTTTGCGGTCACCGCGATGATTGACCTGGCCCTGCGCCAGAACAACGGCCCCGTGACCCTGGCGGCCATCAGCCAGCGCCAGCAGATCTCGCTGTCCT
>CANHSE010000108.1 GCA_947463025.1 Comamonadaceae bacterium | reverse complement strand
TGCCCGCCTGGGTCGCCACGTTGCTGGCACTGTCCTTGAGCGCAGCCTGGGCTCAGAGCGGCGGCTCGACCGGCACGGGATCCGGCGCCGGGTCCGGCGCGCCCATGGCGCAATCGGGCACCGGCGCGGCCACGCGCAGCGGCACGCAGCAGGCCTCGAACATCGCGCGCGTCGATCGCCGTTTCATGGAAGACGCAGCGGTGAGCGGCCAGTTCGCCTTGCAGGCGGCGCAACTGGCCAGCACCAAGTCCGGCGATCCGGCCGTCAAGGACTACGCCAACGTGATGGTCGACTACCGCACCAACGCCAACCGCGAGCTGATGGCGCTGGCCCAAAGCAAAGGGCTGGAGTTGTCCAACACGCTCACACGCGCGATGCGCCGCGAAATGGAGGAATTGGGCAGGAAGGCGGGCACGGAATTCGACGAGGAATTCGTGCGCAAGGTCGGCGTCAAGGAGCATGAGAAAGAGATCAGGCACTATCAGGAAGCCAGCAAGAGCGTGAAGGACACGCAACTGAAAACCTGGATCGACAAAGCCTTGCCGACCCTCGAACAACACCTGGCACAGGCTCAGAAGCTGCCCCAGTCGCAGGCCAGTTCGGCCCGCTGGGGGTCAGGCGGTAGGTCGGGCTCTTCGACCTCGGGCGCCGGCCCCGGCGGCTACGACAGCGGCAACATGGGCAAGTGAGTCCAGGCGCAAAAGGCCATCGGCTGGAGGGCCCGGTGTCCCGCGTGTGATGGCGCGGGCACCGCGGGTCTTCCACAATGCCGCCTGCGATGTCCCTCCTGAACCTGACCACCCCCTCCAATTTCCGTGACCTGGCTGAGCCCGTGCATCCGCATGTGGCGATGCGTCGGCTCACCCTGTTCCGATCGGATCATCTGGGCGCGCTCGATGCGCAGGACGCGCGTCGCATCCAGGCGCTGGGCGTGCGACGTGTGATTGATTTCCGCGGCGAGCGCGAGCGTCTGTCCGCGGCTTGCGCCCTGCCCGGCGTGCAGGTGCATGCCCTGACCATTGAGCCGACCATCGTGCAGGTGCTTGGCGATCTCATGGCCGCCGGCCAGCCCCTGACTGCGGCCGACGTGGTGGGCCATATGCAGGACACCTACCGGGGGTTCGTGCATCACAACACGTGGCGCTTTCGCGAGTTTTTCGGCTTGCTGCTCGAATCGGGCGAGCCCACTGTGTTTCATTGCACTGCCGGCAAGGACCGCACCGGCTTTGCCGCAGCGCTGGTGCTGCACGCGCTAGGGGCGACGCGCGCGCAAATCCTGCACGACTACCTCTTGACTAACCAGCGCCTGAAGCCGCCCACCGGGGCCGGGATGGGGCTCGCGCCGGAGCTGGCGCGGGTGCTGTGGGGCGTGCAGGTGGAGTTTCTGGAAGCGGCCTTTGAGGCGGTGGAGAAAGACCACGGCACGCTGGATGCCTACCTGCGCGATGGCCTGGGTCTGGGCGAGCCCGAACACCAGCGGCTTCGCGCCCTGTACCTGCAGGACTGAGTCCGATCAGCCCTTGGCGACCGGCCGCGCGGGGTCGCTGCACCACTCGCTCCAGCTGCCCGCATAAAGCGCGGTCGGCCCTAGGCCAGCGATCTCCATCGCCATCAGGTTCGGCACCGCGGTCACGCCGCTGCCGCACTGGTGCACCACGGTCGATGGCGAACGGCCTGCCAGAAGTTGCTCGAATTCGGCGCGCAAGGCAGCCGCCGGCTTGAAGCGGCCATCCGGCTCGAGGTTCTGCAAGAAGGGACGATTGAGGGCGCCGGGGATGTGCCCCGCCACCGGGTCCAGCGGCTCGGTCTCGCCGCGATAGCGCGGCGTAGCACGCGCGTCGACCAGGGTCTGCGCAGCGGACCCGAGCTGCGCCTGCACCTCGCGCGTGGTCACGAGCGTGCGCAGCGACGGGCCCAGCACAAACTGGGACGGCGCGTGCGGGGGCTCATCGCCTGCGCGCACCGCGCCTGCGGCGGCCTCCCAGGCAGGCAGGCCGCCATCGAGAACAGCCACCGCCCCGTGACCCGCCCACTGCAGCATCCACCACAAACGGCCGCAGAAGCTCACGCCCTGGCGGTCATAGACCACGGCCTGCATGTCGTTGGCCAGCCCGATACGCGCGAGCCACAGCGCGAATTTTTCGCGACTGGGCAGCGGATGGCGACCGCCCGAGGCGGCATCAGGCGCGCCCGCGTCGCTCAGATCCTGCGCCAGGTCGGCATACACGGCGCCCGGGATGTGGGCTTGTTGATAGAGCTGCCGGCCCACCGCCGGGTTCATCAGATCGAAGCTGCAATCGAACACCCGCACGCGAGCGCCGCGCGCTTGCAGGTCCATCAAGTTTTGGGCGGTGATGAGGGTGGAGTACGAGTCGGTGGGTTTCATGGATCAATGCTCCTGTGCGGGGGATTGGGGGTCGGCGCGTGCGCGCAAGGCGGTGGCGGCGATGCCACTGAACAGGATCAGGGCCATGCCAAACCAGCCTGCCAGGGGAATGTCATCGCCAAAGAGTAACAGGCCAAACAAGGCGCCAAAGACGATACCGGTGTATTGCAGGCAGGCGACCACCAGGGTCGCACCGTGGCTGAAGGCCCGCGTCATGCACAACTGACCCAGCGAGGCCAGCAGGCCGACCGGCAGCAGCCAAAGGGCTTGTGGCCACTGCCAGGGCGAGACACCGACCACCGCCATGCCCAACGCACCGGCAACGGCCGAACCGACGGCGAAATAAAACACGACTCGGGTCTCGGACTCGCCCAGCTTGCCCAGGGCCATCACCTGCAGATAGGCCAGTGCGGCCGTCACACCCGAGAGCAGCCCCGCCAGTCCGGCAAAGAGCTGGTCAGGGCTCATGGTCGGCTGCAAAGTGAGCACGACACCGGCAAAACCGACCAACACGGACAGGGTGAGCGGCCCTTGGCGCAACAGCAGACCGGGCCCGGCCGCCGGATGCCAGGTCAGCAAGGCAGCTCCGAGCAGAAACGCCGCGATCCAGATGCTGCTCATGTAGTTCAAGGTCATGGCGGTGGCCAGGGGCAAGCCGGCGATGGCGTAGAACCAGGCGCCCAGCGACACCACGCCCACCAGACTGCGCCAGGCATGCATGGCGGGATAGCGCGTGGCCAGGGTCAGCTTCTGATGACGCGCCAACCCCCAGAGCAGCAGCATGCTGATGAGGCCCCGGTAGCAGACCAGCTCTGCGCTGTTGAACCAGGCGGAGGCGATCTTCACGCACACGGCCATGGCGGCAAAGAAAAACGCCCCGAGCAGCATCCACAGGGCTTGCATGGCGAGCGGTGCGGGCGCGAGGCGCTCAGGCGCGCTGGGGCTGGGGCCCCAGACGCGCGCGGTACCACTCGTGGAAATGCTGCATGCCGTCTTCCATCGGGCTCTGGTAGGGGCCAACCTCGTTGTCGCCCCGCTGCATCAGCGCCTTGCGGCCAGCGTCCATGCGCAATGCGATCTCGTCGTCTTCGACGCAAGTCTCCATGTAGGCGGCCTTTTGTGCGTCGATGAATTCGCGCTCGAAAGCAGCGATTTCCTCGGGGTAGTAGAACTCGACGACGTTGAGTGTTTTCTGTGGCGAGATCGGATGCAGGGTGGACACGGTCAGCACGTGCGGATACCACTCGACCATGATGTGCGGGTAGTAGGTGAGCCAGATCGCGCCGTGCGCGGGCGGCACGCCGCTGCGATAGCCCAGAAGGGCCTTGTGCCAGCGCTCGTAGATCGGGCTGCCGGCCTTGCCCAGGCGGTTGGCCACGCCCACGGTTTGCACCGAGAAGTGCGACTTGAATTCCCAGCGCAGGTCGTCACAGGTGACGAACTGACCCAGGCCCGGGTGGAAGGGACCGACGTGGTAGTCCTCGAGGTAAACCTCGATGAAGGTCTTCCAGTTGTAGTGGCACTCGTGCATCTCGACGTGATCGAGCACCATGCCGGTGAAATCGAGCTCCGCGCGCGGGCCCAGACTGGCCAGGTCGGCCTGCGGGTCGCGGCCGTTGTCTTCGAACAGCAGGCCATTCCATTCGCGCAGGCCATAGGACTTGAGGTTCAGGCAGGGGTCTTGCGCGAAATGCGGGGCTCCGAGGAGCGTGCCGGCCGGCGCGCCCTGGCCGGCGCTGTAGGTCCAGCGGTGCAAAGGGCACACGATGTTGCCGCCCGAAGACGGGCTTTCACGCAGCGAGCCGCGTCCGCGCAGGATCACCGCCTGGCGGTGGCGGCAGACGTTGCTGACCAACTCCACACCCTGCGGGGTACGCACCAGGGCGCGGCCCTCGCCCTCTTGGGGCAGCGCGTAGTAATCGCCGACCTCGGGCACCGCCAGCTGGTGCCCCACATAGCGGGGCCCCTGCTGAAAGAGGGTGGCCATCTCGCGCGCGAACAGCGCCTCGTCGAAATAGCTGGAAACAGGAAGTTGGCTGGAGGCCTGCTGCAGTTGAAGACTTAAATCAGACATTTCACCTGACCTAGAGACTCCCCCTATGAAGGGGCAGGGTAAGCGCGTGATCCGGGGATGGCGGCGCGGGAAGGGCCGGCGATTTTACCTTTAGGTCGGAATCCCGGTCCGGGCCGGTATTTCTGCCGTATTTTTTACAAAATTAGTCAGAATTTCCTCAGTAATTAACACGATGTGTGTAACATGTAATCACAAACAACTCATCGACACACATCCCGCCCCTCGGGGCACCTACCCACCGCAAGAGGAGTACGCACAGATGGACAACGCGACCATGACCCTGCCCCGCACCGACACGGCCCCCTACGCGATCGACCACCACAACCACTGCATGCTGCTGGATGGCGAACCGGTGCGGCTCACACGCAAGGAATTCGAGGTGGCCTGCCTGCTGTTTGACAACATCGGCGCGGCGCAATCCCGCGCGCAGCTGCTGGAGAAGCTGTGGCGCCACGCCCAGCAGTGGGACACCCGCACCATCGACACCCACGTGAGCCGCGTGCGGCGCAAGCTGGATATTGGGCCGCACCGGGGCTGGCAGATCAGCACGATCTACGGTTTTGGCTACCGCCTGGAGCGCGTGCGCCCCCGGGCCGCTTGCTAGAATGACGCCTCGCGTGGGGGGGTAGCTCAGCTGGGAGAGCGTCGCGTTCGCAATGCGAAGGTCGGGAGTTCGATCCTCCTCCTCTCCACCACCGATCCCAACGCCCAGCCGGAAACGGTTGGGCGTTTTCGTTGTCCCTTCTATCCAGTCCATGAACGAGATCACCCACGACGACGACATCAGCCTGGCGGACATCCTGGCCTTCTTGCAGGACGCCTGGAAAACCATTCTGGGCGTGGGCATCGCCGGTGGCCTGGCCGGCGGCGGCTTTCTGGCGCTGGCGCCTGCCCAGTACGAGGCTGAAGCCATGATCGAGATGGCGCAGATTCGGGTTAGCGGGCCCAATGGCGGGTCAGTCATGACCCCCATCGAGGCACCGGCCTTGCTGATCGAGCGCCTGAAGAATCCCACCGCTTACACGCCCGAGGCCATCCAGGCCTGCGCAGCGGGCGATGCGACCTTTACGGGGGAGCAAATGGCAGGCTTGGTCAAGGCCTCGATCCCCAAGAACGTGACCGGGGTCGCCGAGCTCAAGGTGCGACGCAGCACCCCGGCGCTGGCCGAGCAGTGCGCCAAGGGCCTGTTCAACATGGTGACCCGCCAGCAGGCGGCCCTGCTCAAGCCCCAGCAAGAAGAAATGCGTGCCACCCTGGCCGGCCTGCAAACCCGCTTTGGCGAGAACCAGAACTACGTGGCGAAGGCCGAGAAGGCCGGCTTGTACGGCATGGTGTACCTGGCCCGCCGCGACGAATCGATGTACCTGATTCAGCAGATCGACGATCTTCAACGCGCCCTGGCGCGCGATACGCAGGCTCGGCTGGTGTCGCCGGTGTATGCCTCGCCCCAGCAGGTCTTTCCTAAGCGCAGCCTGACACTGGTGCTGGGCCTGATGGGCGGCCTGATGCTGGGACTGCTGTTCACGCTGGGCCGGCGCGTGTTGCAGCAACAGCGCGCCGCCACCTGAGCCGCCCCGACCCCTTGCCTCACCCGCTCGACTCGCGATCCGGTGTGGCGCTGATGCCTGCCAACACCCCGGCCTCGCCCCTCACGGCTGCCGCACGCACGCCGATGGTCGAAGCCCTGCCGCAGCCTGCGCGCGAACTGCTGTTGCAGGCGCGCGAGCACCGCACCGTCCACGCGGGCACCTGCACGGTCTGGCATGTGTGGGGGTCGGGCGAGCCGGTGGTGCTGCTGCACGGGGGCAGCGGCAGCTGGACGCACTGGATCCGCAACATCGACGCCCTGGTGGCCGCAGGCCGCGAGGTGTGGGTGCCGGACATGCCGGGCTTTGGCGATTCGGACAAGCCTGCGGGCGCGCGGGATGCCGATGCCTTGGTGGCGCCGCTGGTGTCAGGGCTGCAACAGCTGCTGGGTGAGCGGGCCTTGGATCTGGTCGGCTTTTCGTTTGGGGGATTGGTCGGCGGCCTGATGGCGTCGTCCATGCCCGCGCTGCGGCGGCTGGTGATCGTGGGCGCACCCTTGCTGGGGGTGGGTGTACGGCCGGTGCGACTGCGAGAGTGGCGGCACCTGGACGCGGAGGCGGCGATCGAGGTGCATCGCAGCAACCTGGCGGCGCTCATGCTGCATCACCCAGCGTCTGTGACCCCGCTGGCGATCGCGCTGCATCAGGCCCACGTGCCGCTGGACCGGCTGCGCCGTCGGTCGATGGCGCGCACCGACGTCCTGGCACGCACGCTGGCGACGGTGACGTGCCCGCTGGTGGCGATTTACGGTGAGCACGATGTGCTCTACCGCGACCAACTCCAACTGGTGGAAGCGACGTTGGACGCCCTGCCCACCCTGCGCGGACGCACCGCCATCCCGGATGCCGGGCACTGGGTGCAGTTCGAGGCCCCCGAGGCCTTCGATCAGGCCCTGGCGCGCGCCCTGGCCTGAGCCCGAGCGCGCGTGATGCACTCACGCGGCGCTTAGCGCGCCGGTTTGTAGGCGCGCTTCTTGGCGTCGCGCGGCACGAAGACCTTGCCCGCACCCGGGCCGCCCGCAGGACGCGGAGCGTCTCCGCGCGGGGTCGGCCGGCTTGCGTAGCCGCCGGTTTTCTTTTCCCAGGGCGCAGCCTGGTTGCCGCCGCCGAAGCCGCCAAAGCCGCCGGGGCCACGACGGTCGTCGCGGCGATCGTCGGAAAAGGCCTCACGGCGATCACCGCCGAAATCGCCAAAACCCGCCTTGCGCCCGTAGCCATTGCGATCCGCATCGGGGGCACGACGGCCCTGATAGCCGCCGCCGTTGCCACCCCCGCGATGCGCAGGTGCACCGCGCCCGCGCGCACCGCCACCAAAGCCACCCGGCTGGGGGGCGCGCGGCGTGCGCTGGGTGGGCTCCAGGCCCGGAACTTCTTCGGCCTTGAACGGCTGCTTGGTGTAGCCCTCGATGTCGAAGATCTTGAAGCGATCACGGAACTCGGCGAACGTGACGGCCAGGCCATCGCGCCCGGCGCGGCCCGTGCGGCCGATGCGGTGGGTGTAGTCCTCACTCTTCATCGGCAGGCCGAAGTTGAAGACGTGGGTGATGGTGGGCACGTCGATGCCGCGCGCGGCCACGTCGGTGGCCACCAGGATCTGCACCTGGCCATTGCGCAGGGCCATCAGACGGCGATTGCGCAGGCCTTGACTGAGCGCACCGTGCAAGGCAACGGCGGAAAAGCCTTCTTGCTGCAGGTCAGCGGCCAGGCCGTCGCACTCGATCTGCGTGCTGGCAAAGACGATGGCTTGATCGATGCTGGTATCGCGCAGCCAGTGATCGAGCAACTTGCGTTTGTGCTGCGCGTTGTCGGCCCAGAACAGCACCTGCTTGATGTTGGCGTGTTTTTCTTGCGGGCTGTCGATCTGCACCTTCTGGGGCTGACGCATCACGCGCGTGGCCAGCTGCTGAATGCGCGGCGCGAAGGTGGCACTGAACATCATGGTCTGGTGACGCGCGATGGTCAGTTGGTTGATCTCGGCCAGGTCGTCGGCAAAGCCCAGATCGAGCATGCGATCGGCCTCGTCCACCACCAAGAACTTCACCTGATCGAGTTTGATCTGCATGGAGCGTTGCAGATCGAGCAGACGGCCCGGGGTGGCGACCACGAGGTTGGCGTTTTGCAGGCGCGCGATCTGGACCTGATAGGGGATGCCGCCCACCACGTTGGCAATGCGCAGGCCGCGGCAGTGTTTGACCAACTCAATGGCGTCATGGGCCACCTGCTGCGCCAGTTCGCGCGTGGGGCACACGATCAGGGCGCCGGGGGTGGCGGCCTTGAAATTGCGCGGGTCGGTGGGGTTGCGGCGCTTGCGCTTGGGCGGTGCTTCGCCGCGGGCGGCGGCCTCTGCGGCCAGGCGGGCGGCTTCGGCCTGCTCGCGCGCTTCGGCTTCGGCCTCCAGGCGGATCAGGGTGTGCAACACCGGCAAGAGGAAGGCAGCGGTCTTGCCGCTGCCCGTCTGGCTGGAGACCATGAGGTCGATGAAGCGGGACGACTCGCCTTCGGCGGAGTTGTCCATGGCCAGGGGAATGGCCTGGGCTTGCACCGAGGTGGGCTGGGTGTAGCCCAGGTCTTGGACGGCACGAATCAGCTCGGGGGCCAGACCCAGTTGCACAAAGCCGTTAGGAGCCGAATCGGCCACAGGGGCCGTGTCAGGGGTATCGGCAGGCGCAAAAGCGGCCTGCACTTCAAAAGTGTCGGTCATGAGGTCTCGCACGCGAACCGGCCCCGTGGGGGACGGTCGTCGTCAATGGTTAAGGGACATCAACCATCAAACG
>CANHSE010000107.1 GCA_947463025.1 Comamonadaceae bacterium | reverse complement strand
CGTGTCCTTGAAGGAAATGCGTCGCCACGGCGAATTCGACGCGGCGCAGGCCGAGCGCTGGCAGGCCCAACTGACGGCGGCCCTGCCCGACGTGCGGCGCGGCGACCGCTTAGCCGGCGTGCACCGCCCGGGTCAGGGCGTGAGCTTTTTTCACAACGGCCGTCTGACCGGCGAGGTGGCAGACGCCACCTTTGCCCGCCTGTTCTTCGCGATCTGGCTGGGCGAGGCCACCTCGGCGCCCGAGTTGCGCCAGGCCCTGATCGCAGGCACGACACGTCCATGAACCCCAGCGCGCAGGCTCAGGGGGTCGTCGGCGTTGCCGACAGCCTGCGCTATGGCCTGCTGGGTCTGCCCCTGGCCTTCGTGGCACTGCCCCTGTATGTCGTCGTGCCCCATCACTACGCCAGCGAGCTGGGTGTGCCCATCGCCCTGCTCGGCGCCGTCCTGCTCGCGGCACGCTTGCTCGATGCCTTCGTCGATCCGCTGATCGGACGCGGCATCGACCGCCTGTATGCGCGCTCGGTCCGTGCAGTATTGACCGTGAGTGCCCTCGCCGCCATCTTGCTGGTGCTGGGATTCGGTCTGCTTTTCTTTCCGCCGGTGCACGGCACGAGCGCCCTGCTGGTGTGGGCGGCGGGCACGCTGGCCCTGACCTACCTGGCGTTTAGCACGCTCACCGTGGCCCACCAGTCCTGGGGCGCGATGCTCGGTGGTGACGAGGCGCAGCGCGCGCGCATCGTGGGCTGGCGCGAAGGCCTGGGCGTGGCCGGTGTGCTGATCGCCTCGGTGGCGCCCTCGACGCTGGGTCTGCCCGCCACCACCGCCTTGTTCGCCGTGCTGCTCGCGGCCGGCTGGCTGGCCTGGGCGCGCAGCCCGATCCCGACCCACCCAGCGCCCACCGCACACGCAGCCACCGACCTGTGGCTGCCCTTGCGCCGCCCGGCCTTTCGTCGCCTGCTCGCGGTCTTCATGCTCAATGGCATCGCCAGCGCGGTACCGGCCACGCTGGTCTTGTTTTTCGTGCAAGACCGCTTGCAGGCTCCGCGCGCCTGGGAGCCCGCCTTCCTGGGCCTGTACTTCCTGTGCGCCGCGCTGTCGATCCCGCTGTGGCTGCGGCTCGTGCGCACCTGGGGCCTGGCGCGCAGCTGGCTCGCCGGCATGGGCCTGGCGATCGCCGCCTTCATCTGGACGGCCGCATTGGGCGAGGGCGACGCGATGGCCTTCCTCGTGGTCTGCGCCGCCTCGGGCTTCGCGCTGGGGGCCGATCTGGCGCTGCCTGGGGCGTTGCTCGCAGGTCAGATCCAGGACGCCGGCGATCGCGGTCGCCATGAAGGCAGCTACTTCGGCTGGTGGAACTTCGCCACCAAACTCAATCTCGCCTTGGCCGCTGGCCTGGCCCTGCCCCTGCTGGGGCTGGCCGGCTACGCCCCCGGCACACGCGACGCACAGGCGCTGTCGACGCTCTCCCTGGCCTACGGCGTGCTGCCTTGCGTGCTCAAGCTGCTGGCAGCGGCAGGCCTTTACCTGGCCCTGATCCGCACCACTTCCCCTACCTCCCCTGGAGAGCCCCCACCATGAAACGACGCCTGCTCCTTGCCGCTGCTCCCGCCACGCTGGCCCTGATGGCGGGCTGCGCCAGCCCCGACATCGCCGATTACCAGGGTGAGAAACCCGCGCTGGACCTGCGCACCTACTTCGATGGCACCGTCGACGCCTGGGGGGTCTTCACCGACCGCTCGGGCAAGGTGGTCAAGCGCTTCACCGTCGTCATGCAATGCAGCTGGCAGGGCGACGACGGCGTGCTCGACGAAGCCTTCACCTACTCCGATGGCACCACACAGCGCCGTGTCTGGCGTGTGCGCAAGCTCCCAGACGGCCGCTACACCGGCAAAGCCGACGACGTGGTCGGTCAAGCCGAGGGCCAGGCCCGCGGCAATGCGCTGCGTTGGCGCTACACCCTGGCCCTACCGGTGGACGGCAAGGTGTGGCATGTCGACTTTGATGACTGGATGTACCTGATGTCCGACAAGGTGCTGCTCAATCGCGCCACCATGAGCAAGTTCGGCATCACCCTGGGTGAAGTGACCTTGTCCTTCACGAAGCGATGAACATGCTTTCGCTGCAAGCGCCCACCCCGCCGCCCCCGCGCGCGACATCCCCTGCGCGCGCAACGCGGCGCTGGTGGTCACCCCTCAATCCGCCCCAGACCGACTGGACCGGCCGGCGGGTCTGGGTGCTGGGGGCTTCCACGGGCATCGGACGCGCGCTGGCGCAGGCCCTCCATGCGCGCGGCGCGAAGGTAATCGTGTCCGCGCGCGGCCAAGCGGCCTTGCAGGCCTTTGTCGACGCACACCCCGGCGCGCAAGCGCGCGCGCTCGATGCCACCGACGCCGACGCCGTCGCGGGCGTGGCCGCCGACCTGCTCGCAGAGGGCGGCATCGATTGCGCCGTCTACTGCGCTGGCCACTACCGCGCCCAACGCGCCACCGCCTTCGACTTGCAGGACATGCTGCAACACGAACGCGTGAACTACACCGGCGCGCTGCACCTGCTCGCGGCGGTCTTGCCCGGCATGCTGGCGCGCGGCAGCGGCCACATCAGCCTCGTGAGCAGCGTCGCCGGCTATCGGGGCCTGCCCAATGGCCTGGCCTACGGGCCCACCAAGGCGGCCTTGATCAACCTGGCCGAGACGCTTTACATCGACTTGCGCGACCAGGGCATCGGCGTGAGCCTGATCAACCCGGGCTTTGTAGAGACGCCGCTCACGGCGCAAAACGAATTCGAGATGCCGGCCTTGATCTCGCCCGAACAGGCGGCGCAGGCCATCCTGAGCGGATGGCACAAGGGCCGCTTCGAGATTCACTTTCCGCTGCGCTTCACGCTCAGTGTGAAGCTGCTGGCGATGCTGCCGTTTCGGCTGTATCAGGCGGCGGTGCGGCGCATCACCGGCTTGTGACCGCCGGCGCCTTGCGCGCCGGCACCGCGTTCAAGCGGGCTGCGACTCGATGAAACTCGGTCGCTGCATCAGCTTCTCGTACAGGCGCGCCAGATTCGGATAGGGCGTGCGCCAGTCGAGATCACCGAAGCGGAAATCCAGGTAGCCCAGCGTGCAGCCGACCGCGATGTCGGCCAGGGTCAGGTGGATGCCGGCGCAGAACGCCTTGTCGCCCAGGCCCAGGCTCATGGCCTTCAAGCTGGCGTGGGTCTTTTCCATCTGCCGATCGATCCAGGCCTGGCTGCACTCACCGGCCTTGCGCCCCGGCCAGGCTTTCTCCAGGCGGGCCAGGATCAGGGCGTCGAGCACGCCATCGCCCAAGGCCTCCCAGGTCTTGACCTCGGCACGCTCGCGGCCCAAGGGCGGAATCAGCTTGCCCACGGGCGAGAGGGTGTCCAGGTATTCGACGATCACGCGCGAATCGAACAGCGCCTCGCCGCCTTCCATCACCAGGCACGGCACCTTGCCCAGCGGGTTCGATTGCAAGATCGTGGTGTCGGCGTGCCAGACGTCCTCGAGCACCAGCTGGTAGTCCAGCTTCTTTTCGGCCATCACGATACGCACCTTGCGCACATACGGGCTGGTGCCGGATCCGATCAATTTCATGGTCAAGCGCTTTCGGTCAATCTCGAAGGGGGCCGCGCATTTTAGGTCCTAGCTCCGCTCCAGCGTCTGCCCCCAATGGGGGACACCTACAATTGACGCATGACGTTTTCCACCATCGCCGCACTGTCCCCGCTGGACGGCCGCTACGCGTCTCGCCTGGCGCTGCTGCGCCCGCTTATGAGCGAAATGGGCTTCATGCACCAACGCGTGCGGGTTGAAGTCTGCTGGTTCATCGCCCTGTCCGACGCCGGCTTTGCCGAATTCAAGCCCTTGTCGTCGGGTGCGCGTACTTACTTGCTGGGCCTGGTCAAGAATTTCTCCGAGGCCGACGCGCTCGCCATCAAGGAGATCGAAAAGACCACCAACCACGACGTCAAGGCCGTGGAGTATTGGATCAAGTCCAAATTCGAAGCGCGCCCCGAACTCGTGAGCGCCGCTGAATTCGTGCACTTTGCCTGCACCAGCGAAGACATCAACAACACCAGCCACGCCCTGCAACTGAAGGCCGCACGCGAGCAGGTGATCCTGCCGACGCTGGACGGCCTCATCGCCAAGCTGCGTGACATGGCGCACGCGTATGCCGACGTGCCCATGCTCAGTCGCACCCACGGCCAGACCGCCAGCCCCACCACCGTGGGCAAGGAGATTGCCAACGTGGTCATGCGCCTGGCGGCGGCGCGTGAGCGTATCGCCAGCGTCAAACTCCTGGCCAAGATGAACGGCGCGGTGGGCAACTACAACGCCCACCTTGCGGCCTGGCCCGACTTCGACTGGGAGGCCTTCAGCCGCCGCGTGATCGAATCACCCGAGCCCACCGGATTGGGCCTGAACTTCCAGCCATACAGCATCCAGATCGAGCCGCACGACTACATGGCCGAACTGTTCGATGCCATCGCACGCACCAACACCATCCTGATTGACTGGTCACGCGATGTCTGGGGCTATATCAGCCTGGGCTATTTCAAGCAGCGCTTGCGCGAAGGCGAGATCGGCTCGTCGACCATGCCGCACAAGGTCAACCCGATCGATTTCGAAAACGCCGAGGGCAACCTCGGGCTGGCCAACGCGCTGCTGCGCCATCTGGCCGAAAAACTTCCGATCTCGCGCTGGCAGCGTGACCTCACCGACTCCACCGTGCTTCGCAACATGGGCGTCGCCATGGGCTACACGGTGCTGGCTTATCACGCGCTCGGCGTGGGCCTGGCCAAGCTCGAGCTCAATGCCGAGGCCCTGGCCGACGATCTGGACGGGGCCTGGGAAGTTCTGGCCGAACCGATTCAGACGGTGATGCGACGCTACGGCGTGCAAGGCGCCTACGAAAAACTCAAGGACGTTACCCGCGGCAAGACCGTACGCGCCGAAGACCTGCACGCCCTCATTCGCTCGTTAGAGATTCCTGAAGCTGAAAAGACGCGCCTGCTGGCGATGACGCCCGCAAGCTACACGGGTCTGGCCGCCGCCCTCGCGCGACGAGCTTGACGTGAATACCGCCCCATGGCGCTGAAATCCACCATCTTCAAGGCCAGCGTCCAGCTGGCCGATATTGACCACAGCTACTACGCCGACCACGCGCTCACGCTCGCCCGCCACCCGAGCGAGACCGACGAGCGCATGATGATCCGCCTGGCCGCGCTGGCGCTGAACGCGCACGAACTGCAGTCCACCTGCGGGGGTGACGGCACGCTGGCTTTCGGCGCCGGCCTGTCCGACCCCGACGAACCCGATGTCTGGCTGCGCGATTTCACCGGCCGCACCCGCCTGTGGATGGAGATCGGCCAACCCGAAGACAAGCCTCTGGCCAAGGCCTGCAGCAAGGCCGATCGGGTGCGTCTGTATTGCTTCGCACATTCGGCCGATATCTGGTGGCGCAGCATCGAGACCAAACTCTCGCGCCTGACCAGCCTGGAGGTGTTTCGCATTCCCAGCGAGAGCAGTCAGCAACTGGCGGCGCTCGCGGCGCGCAGCATGCAGCTGCAAGCGACGGTGCAAGAAGGCGTCCTCACACTGGGCGACGGCCAGCGTACCGTCGACATCGAACCGATACGCTGGAAATAAGGCGCCTTGACGCCCTGGCCTCAGGCCGAAGGCGTGCTCGTTGTCCGAGGGCCTTCCGCCGCCCGCTCGCTGTAGCGATTGAAACGCCAGGCATCGCCCTCGAGGGTGATGCGGCGCCACGTGCTGCGTTTTTCGGCTGGCGACATCGACGGCCAGTGCTGCACTTCGTCGAAGGTGCGGCCACACCCCTTGCACATCGCATCGCCTTGGCTGGTCGAACAGATCGCGATGCAGGGCGTATCCGGTGTGGTGTCGTACCACGCCTTCCAGGCGGCATACGCCGTGGCCGGAAAGCCTTTTTCCGCAACCTCGTCCTCGTGGTGAAACACCATGAGGGCATAGACCTCGGCCAGGGCCCGCAACTCGGGCGCGAGCGTGATGCCGTCGGGCGACGGCTTCTTCTCGCGCCAATAGTTGATGGCGGCTTCGATGTCGGTGATGTGGATGGCAGGCATGGCGAGGGGAGGCGGATGATAGCGCCTGCGAGGCTCCTGCGCAGCCGATGCTATTCTTGTCCCATGAACACGCACCCCCACGTCTGCCCACTGCGTGTGGCTTCCTGCCCCCCGAGGGGGCCCTCGCGCCTTGGGGCGGCCCGGCGACGCGCATGAAACTGATCGCGAAGTGGCTGCTCAGTGCCACAGCCTTGTTGTTCGTCGCCCAAGTCTATGAGGGCGTGGCCGTGACCAGTTTCATGGCGGCTTTGGGCGCTGCGTTTGTGATCGGCCTGCTCAATCTCTTTGTGCGACCGATCCTGGTGCTCCTGACCCTGCCGGTCACCGTGCTTACGCTAGGCCTGTTCCTGTTCATCATCAACGCGCTGATGTTCTGGTGGGCCGCCAGCTTTCTCGACGGGTTGCACGTCACCGGATTTGGTGCCGCCCTTCTGGGCTCGTTGATGTACTCGGTGCTCGGTGTGGTGATCGACCTAGCGCTCGAGCGCCTGTTCGCGAAGTAAGACTTCTACCGCACGCGCACGCGTGTCGATGATCGACGCCTCGATGTGATCGACCGTGCCTTTGCGCGCCAGCTCCTGGGCCGCGCGCAGGCGGTCCATCGCCGCCGGGTAGTCGAGCCAGGCGACGCGCGCCTCGGCCTCCGAGCGTATGGCGCGCAGCGTCTGGCCTAGCGCCGCCTGCGCAGTGGCCAGCAGCTGCCAGGCCGTACCGTCGGTCGGATTCACGGTCACCCAGGTTTGCAGACGCTGCACCGCGTCATCGGCTCGACCCGCGCGCACAGCGGCTTGCGCCATCAGCAAGGTCTCGGTCCGCGTCTGCGGCGTGCCAATGTCCGCCAGCGCGCGCGGCGCATCACCACTGGCCAGGGCCACTTCGGCAGACAGCAGGCGTGCCAGGCGGGCGCCCACGCGATCAGGGGCCACGCGTGCGGCCAGTTGCTCCTGGTAGCTGCGAGCGCGCGCCGGCTCTCGCAGCTGCAAGGCCGCCAGCGCGCCAGCATACAAGGCTGCGGCACGCCGCTGCGGGGTGGCGTCTGCGGGGATGGCATCGGCCTCGCGCACCAGCGCCTGGTGCAACTCGACCCCGCCGGTGGACAGCGCACGCGCACGCGCGGCCATCAGCGCATGCTCCAGGTCGGGTCGCTGGGGAGCGGGACGCTCGCCCAGCGGCTGGCGCGCGCGCATGTCCACGATGCGCTCGAGGGTCAGCGGGTGGGTACGCAGATAGGGAAACGCGCCGTTGTCATTCAGGCGAGAGGACTGCTGCAGCTTCTCGAACATCGTCACGAAGCCCTGGCCCTCAAAGCCCGCCTGCGTCAGCACACCCAGGCCGATGCGGTCGGCTTCGCGCTCCATGTCACGCGAGAAATTGAGCTGCCCCTGCACCGCGGCGGCCTGACCGCCCGCGATCAGAGCGGCCCCCGCGTCCGGGCTCTTGGAGGCTGCCAGTGCGCCCAGAATCACCGCGCCGATCATCCAGGGCGTCTGGCGCTTGTCCTGGGACATGATGCGGGCGATGTGGCGTTGCGTGACGTGACTGAGTTCGTGGGCCAGCACAGACGCCAGCTCGTCTCGGCTGGTGGTGACCGCCAGCAAGCCCAGATGCAGGCCCAGCCAGCCCCCGGGCAGGGCAAAGGCGTTGATACTGCGGTCCCTGCCTAGAAGCACGCGCCATGCATAGCGTTGCTCCATATCGGGCGTCAACTCGCCGCGCACGCGGGCGGCGGCCAGCAGCGGCTGCCACAGGCTTTGGATGTATTCCCCGAGCACGGGGTCGTCGATGTAATCCGGGTCGCGATAGAGTTCACGCGCGATGCGCTCGCCGATGCGGCGCTCGGCGCTGGGTGTGAGCTCGTAGGCGTCTCCCAGGCTCGGAAGCTGCGCGGGCAAGGGCGAGCAGGCGATAGCCAGTGCCAGCGCCGTGGCAACGGCGCGGCGCACGTGGAATCCTCGGCCCCGTATCATCGAATCTTTCCTACTCCTGGTCTTCCGATACTAACCACCGCCCCATGAGCTCACCTCTCACGCATTTTGACGGCCAGGGTCAGGCCCATATGGTGGATGTGTCCGCCAAGCCCGCCACCCACCGTGTGGCCGTGGCCCGCGGCCGCATCCGGATGGAGCCCACCACCTTGCAGCGCGTGACCGAAGGTACCGCAAAAAAGGGCGATGTCCTGGGCGTCGCCCGTATCGCGGGCATTCAAGCCGCCAAGAAAACCAGCGATCTGATCCCCCTGTGCCACCCGCTGGCGCTCACGCGCGTGGCGATCGAGTTTGAGATCGAGCCCAAAACCGCCTCGGTCGCCTGCCAGTGCACCGCCGAGACCGTGGGCCCCACCGGCGTCGAGATGGAAGCCCTCACCGCGGTGCAAGTGGCGCTTCTCACGATTTACGACATGTGCAAGGCGGTGGATCGGGGCATGACGATCACCGATGTGGGGCTCGCAGAAAAACGCGGTGGCAAGAGCGGTCGCTGGGTAGCGGCGGAGTAGCCACCGATCAATCACCGATTGAGCCATCCTCAGATTGAGGCTTTGTCCCATTTCCGCCGCACCCAAACGGCAATATCTATAAGACGACGCTCGTCAAGGGGGCCGAACTGGCTAGACTGGACGAGCACAGACGCGGATGCACAGTGCCACAATTGACCTATGACTCGTAGCACTATCTCTGAAGAATATTTGAAACTCCAGCAAGAGCTTCATAAAAATCCAAACTATGGAGTGGCCTCTCTCCAGTTCGCGCCATTGGTTGCTCAGCTATTCTCGCAGAGTGGATTTCAGTCCATTTCAGACTACGGGGCT
>CANHSE010000106.1 GCA_947463025.1 Comamonadaceae bacterium | reverse complement strand
GATTTCCTCGGTGGGGTGCTTGCCCTTCATGGCCAGCCAGACACCGCCCTCCCCCAGGGCCGTACCCGAGCCGGCCACGAAATCGGCCAGGGAGGCAAAGGCGCGCGACAGGATCACGTCATACGGCCCGGCCAACCGCTCGACCCGCTCGTGCAGCCCGCGCAGCTGCGGCAGCTTCAGAGTCAGGGCGACCTGCTGGATAAAAGCGGCTTTTTTCCCCACCGTGTCCACGCAGTCCACAGCGAGATCCGGACAGCAAATAGCAATGACGACGCCCGGCAGCCCGGCGCCCGAGCCCACATCCAGCAAGCGCAGAGGCCGCCCGGCGGCGTGGCGGCGCAGCGGCGGGATCACGGCCAGGCTGTCGAGCAGGTGATGACCCAGCATCTCCTGCGGGTCGCGCACGGCGGTGAGGTTGTAGACCTGGTTCCACTTCTGGATCAGCGCCAGGTAGGCCAGCAGCTGCTCTTGCTGCGTCGGCGAGAGCGCCACGCCCAGGGCCTGGGCCCCCGACGCCAGGCGATCCGCCAGCGCGGGCGCGCTCATGCCGCCTGCTGCTCCGCCGGCGCAGCGTCGGCAAAGCCGCTGAACCGGCTCTTTTTCAGGTGAATCAGCAGCAGGGAAATGGCCGCCGGCGTCACGCCCGAGATCCGGGAGGCCTGGCCCAGCGTCTCCGGGCGGTGCTTGGCCAACTTCTGGCGCACCTCAATGCTCAGGGCCGTGACCTGCAAATAGTCCAGCTCGTCGGGCAGGCGCAGGTTTTCGTAGTGGGCGGAGCGCTGGACTTCGTCCTTTTGGCGCTCGATGTAGCCTGAATACTTGGCCGCAATCTCGATCTGCTCGACCACCGGCGCGTACAAGTCGCCCAATGTTTCACGTGAAACCAGGGCCCCGACATGCTTGCCCCCGTCCATCCCGACCAGCGCCTCGTAGCCCACGCCGGGCCGACGCAGCAGGTCGCCCAGGTTGTATTCGTGGTCAATCGCCTTGCCCAGCACCCGCTCGGATTCGGCCGCCGGCAGGTTGCGGGGGTTCACCCAGGTGGATTTCAGGCGCTCTGTTTCACGTGAAACCGCGTCCCGCTTGCGGGAGAAAGCGTCCCAACGGGTGTCGTCCACCAGCCCCATGCGGCGCCCGGCCTCGGTCAGACGCATGTCGGCGTTGTCTTCGCGCAGCTGCAGCCGGAACTCAGCCCGGCTGGTGAACATGCGGTACGGCTCAGTGACGCCCTTGGTGATCAGGTCGTCGACCAATACCCCCAAGTAGGCCTCGTCGCGCTGGGGCAGCCAGGCGCCCTCCCCCCGACATTGCAATGCGGCGTTGATGCCAGCGAACAAGCCCTGGGCCGCGGCCTCTTCGTAGCCGGTGGTGCCGTTGATCTGCCCGGCGAAGAACAGGCCGGCGATCTGCCGGGTTTCGAAGCTGCTTTTCAGGGCGCGCGGGTCGAAGTAGTCGTACTCGATGGCGTAGCCCGGGCGCAGGATGTGGGCGTTTTCCAGCCCCTTCATCGAGCGCACCAGGGCGTACTGAATGTCAAACGGCAAGCTGGTCGAGATGCCGTTGGGGTAGACCTCGTGCGTGGTCAGCCCCTCGGGCTCCAAAAAGATCTGGTGGCTGTCTTTGCCGGCGAAGCGGTTGATCTTGTCTTCCACGCTCGGGCAGTAGCGCGGGCCCACGCCCTCGATCTTGCCGGTGAACATGGGGCTGCGATCGAACCCCGAGCGGATGATCTCGTGCGTGCGCTCGTTGGTGTGGGTGATCCAGCAGGGCACCTGCTGCGGGTGCATGTCGGCCCGGCCCATGAAGCTGAACACCGGCACCGGATCCAGGTCACCGGGCTGCTCCTCGCACTGTGAGAAGTCGATGGTGCGGCCGTCCAGGCGCGGCGGCGTGCCTGTCTTCAGGCGCCCCTGGGGGAGCTTGAGCTCCTTGAGCCGCGCCGACAGTGAGACCGCCGGCGGGTCCCCCGCCCGGCCGGCGGCGTAGTTGTCCAGGCCCACATGGATCTTGCCGTCCAGGAAGGTGCCGGCGGTCAACACCACCGTACGCGCCCAAAAGCGAATGCCCACTTGCGTCACAGCCCCCACCACACGGTCGCCTTCGACCATCAAATCATCCACCGCCTGCTGAAAAAGCGTGAGATTGGGCTGGTTTTCCAGGCGGCGGCGGATCGCGGCCTTGTACAGGATGCGGTCGGCCTGGGCCCGGGTGGCGCGCACCGCCGGACCCTTGGAGCTGTTGAGAATACGGAATTGAATCCCGCCTTCGTCGGTGGCGATGCCCATGGCCCCGCCCAGCGCGTCGACCTCCTTGACCAGGTGGCCCTTGCCGATGCCGCCGATGGACGGGTTGCAGGACATCTGACCCAGGGTCTCGATGTTGTGGGTGAGCAGGAGCGTCTGGCAGCCCATGCGGGCTGCGGCCAGCGCCGCCTCGGTACCGGCGTGGCCGCCGCCGACGACGATAACGTCAAATTCTTGGGGGTACAGCATGGTCAAGCCTCGATACATTCCGTGCGCAAGCCGGCCGTCTGAGCGGCAGCGGCCTGACGGCGGTCAGACGTCACGAAGAGATGGACCCGGGCCGCCTGGGCCGCGCCGATATGCAAAGCATCCATCGCCCGTAAAGGCGACAGGGCCATGGCCGCAATCGCCAAGTCCTCGACGACACGGTTCAGGGGCTCCACCCGATAGGCATTGAAATCCTCGCGCATGCGGGCGCGCACCCGGGCGAACTCCGCGTCGCCGAAGGCGCCCTCGCGCCATTGCCGGGTCAGCGCCGACATCAACTCCGTCAAGCAGTGCGGGGCCAGCACAATGTGGGTCGCCCTGGCATGCAGGTCCAGCACCGCACGGGTGCCCGCCTCGCCTGCGTAGCGCTGGAAAAGGGCCGAACTGTCAAACAAGATCTTCATCCCCTGTCGCTTTCCCGCTCGTCGATGATCATCTGCGCGCCGGATTTGGACGGCGGTCGCTCATAGCGCAGCGGCTCAAACGGCTGCAGGTAGCTCGGCAGGTCAGCCGCTTCGGGCGCGACCGGCACCAGGTCCGCCACCGGCTTACCGTGACGCATGATGCGCACGGTCTCGCCCTTTTCGACCAAGTCCAGCATGGCCGAGGCGTTGGCGCGGAACTCACTCAGAGGCAAGGTATGCATTTGTACAGACTCCGGATTTCTGTACAGTGTAACCACTTTCTCTGACACACATGCCATCCTCTAGCATTCACACTTTTGCACCTCCCCACACCATGAAGCTCTACTACTCCACCGGCGCCTGCTCCCTGTCCCCCCACATCGTCCTGCGCGAATCGGGCCTGCCTTTCGAGCTGGTGCTCGCCAGCACCAAAACCCACCAGCTGCCCGACGGCACCGATTTCTACTCGATTAACTCGCTGGGCTATGTGCCCCTGCTGGAGCTGAACGACGGCACCCGACTGCGCGAAGGCCCGGCCATCGTTCAGTACATCGCCGATCAGGTGCCGGCCAAGCACCTCGCACCCGCCAACGGCACCCTGCCCCGCTACCAACTACAAGAGTGGCTCACCTTCATCGGCACCGAGCTGCACAAGAGTTTCTCGCCGCTGTTCAACCCGGCGGTAGCCGAAGAAGCCAAGGGCGTGTTTCGCGACAAGCTCAAGGCGCGCTTGCAGTGGGTGGACGGCCAGCTCGCCGGCAAGTCCTATCTGATGGGCGACGATTTCTGCGTGGCCGACGCCTACCTCTACACCGTGAGCCGCTGGTGCGGCGTGATGAAAATCGACCTGGCACCGATGACCCATCTGGTCGCCTTCCAGCACCGCATGCTCGAGCGGCCCGCCGTGCGGGAGGCGCTCAAGGCCGAAGGGCTGCTCAAGTAAGGCCGTCGGCCCGAGGCAAGGGGCGCTGGCGCAAGGCGAGCAGCGACCCCGCCCACAAAGCGCAGGCCGACACAACCAGCCCGCGCGCCAAGCCGCCCGGGCCGTCACCGATCCAACCGACCAAGGTGGGCCCGACGATCTGGCCTGCGGCGAACACGATGGTGAACGCGCTGATGCCGGCTGCCCACTGCGAGGGCGGCAGGTTGTGCCGCACCAGCGCCGTCGTCGAGGCGACCACCGACAAAAACACCCCGCCAAACAACAGCCCAGAGGCCAACACCAACGGCCAGGCCGTGAACACGGCTGGCATCACTGCGGCCACACCCAACAAACCATTGAGCAGCGCCAGCGGCTGCCCGCCCTTGTAGCGATCGAGCAAGCCGGCCCAGATGCGCGAGGACGCCATCACCGCCACCCCCAGCAAGGCATAAAACAGCGTGATGCGAGCGGGCGACACCCCTTGCTCACGCAGCAAGGCGATGACGAAGGTCATGTAGCCGATATAGCCCACCCCGAACATCGTGTAGCCCGCCAGCCCCGGCGCGAAATCGCGCCAGTCAAAGCGCGCACCCGCACCATCACCCTGAGCAGCAGGCGCCTGCAAAGACGCCAACAACCGCCCCACCCGCGCGAGCACCACAGTCGCCGCCAGACACGCCAGGGCCAGCGCCCACCAGGCCCAGGCCCAACCCTGCGGGCGCTGCGACGCCGCCTCGAGCAGCGCCGGCACCATCAGGGCCGACAACGCAATGCCCAGGCCGGTCCCGCCGTAATAGATCCCGAGCAAAAAGCCACTGCGGGCGGGCATCAAGGCCCCCAGGCGCGCAGCCAGCAAGCCGCCGGCGATGAAAAGCCAGGCACTGGCCACACCCGCCAACACCCGCTGCGCGAGCAAGGGCGCGGCCTCGGTGAAAAATCCCGTCAGCCCCATGAACACACTGGCCAGCGCCGCGCCGCCCACCAGCACCCGCAAGGGGCCCACGCGATGCAGCAGCCAGGGTGTGGCCAGCGCGCCGATGAGATAGCCCAAGGCATTGGCCGTGTTCATCGCACCCGCCAGCGTGTAGGACCACTGCAGGTCCGCGCGCATGGGCGGCAGCAGGAGGCCGTAGGCAAAGCGCGTCACGCCCAGCGATACCGCCGCACCCAGCGCCAGGCCCAGAGCCAGGACGACCAGACGTGTGAAGGAGGCCTGCTGCAAGTTCATCAGGCAGACATTGTCGGCCAGATGGCCGGGCCCGCTACGATCACCCCATGACCACCCTCTTTGACCCCGGACAGGCCGGTGACCTGCAGTTGAAAAACCGCATCGTCATGGCGCCGCTGACCCGCAACCGCGCGCCCGGCAACGTGCCCAACGCACTGATGGCCCGCTACTACGCGCAACGCGCGAGCGCCGGCTTGCTGATCACCGAAGCCACGCCCGTCAGCGCGCAAGGCCAGGGCTATGCCGATGTGCCGGGCCTCTACACCGACGCCCAGGCCGCTGGCTGGCGCGGGGTGACCGATGCCGTGCATGCGCAGGGCGGCCATATCGTCTTGCAGCTGTGGCATGTGGGTCGCATCTCGCACGTGAGCCTGCAAGCGGGCGGCGCCGCGCCGGTCGCGCCCTCGGCCATTGCCGCCCGGGCCAAGACCTTCATCATCGAGGACGGCGCAGGTCGCTTCGTGCCGGTCTCCACCCCGCGCGCGCTCGAACTCGCCGAGCTGCCCGGCATCGTCGACGACTATCGCCGCGCCGCGCGCACGGCCCGCGAGGCCGCCGGCTTCGACGGCGTCGAGGTGCACGGCGCCAACGGCTACTTGCTAGACCAGTTTCTCAAGCGCGGCGCCAACCAGCGCACCGACGCCTACGGCGGCTCCATCGAGAACCGCGCGCGCTTGCTGCTGGAGGTGATGCAGGCGGTGGTGAGCGAAATCGGCGGCGGTCGCACCGGCATCCGCCTGGCCCCGGTCACGCTGGCCAACGACATCTACGACCCTGAGCCGCAGCCGCTGTTCGAATACGTGGTGCGTGCGCTCGCGCCCCTGGGGCTGGCGTATGTCCATGTGGTGGAGGGCGCCACCGGCGGCGCGCGCGAGGTCGAGGGCCGGCCCTTCGATTACGAGGCGCTGCGCCGCGCCTACCGCGAGGCGGGCGGTCGTGGCGCCTGGATGGTGAACAACGGCTACAACGCCGACCTGGCGAACCAGGCGCTCGGCACCGGCGCCGACCTGGTCGCCTTCGGCCGCCCCTTCATCGCCAACCCGGATTTGGTCGAGCGCCTGCGCCGTGGTGCCGCACTCAATCCGCCGGAAGTGGCCACCTTTTATGGCGGGGGCGAGAAGGGCTACACCGATTACCCAACGCTGTGAGGCGCTGAAGGTGCGGCTGAGACAGGCGGCACCTCGCGCCAGCGACGCAGCAGCAAGGCATTCGTCATCACGCTCACACTGGACAGCGCCATCGCCGCACCCGCCACCACCGGGTTGAGATAACCCAGCGCTGCCAGCGGGATGCCCGCGACGTTGTAGGCAAACGCCCAGAACAGGTTCTGGCGGATCTTGCGCACAGTGCGCCGCGAGATGTCCAGAGCGCCCGCCACCAGACGCACATCACCGCGCATCAGCGTGATGCCCGCTGCGTGC
Source organism: Comamonadaceae bacterium (assembly GCA_947463025.1). GTDB lineage: Bacteria > Pseudomonadota > Gammaproteobacteria > Burkholderiales > Burkholderiaceae_C > Ramlibacter. The sequence continues at coordinate 2,464 of CANHSE010000106.1, read as the reverse complement.
ATGGCCACATCGGTGCCCGTGGCCATCGCCAGGCCCACATCGGCGGCGGCCAGTGCGGGCGCGTCGTTCACGCCATCGCCCACCATCGCCACGACATGGCCGCCTGCACGCAGGGCCGCCACACGCGCGGCCTTGTCACCGGGCAGCACCTCGGCCATCACCTCGTCTTCGCGCAGGCCCAGACGCACGCCCATGGCGAGGGCCGCCGCGCGGTTGTCACCGGAGATCATCCCCAGGCGCAGCCCGCGTGCGCGCAAGGTGGCCAGGGCCTCGCGGGCTTCGGGCTTGGGTTCGTCGGCAAAGGCCATGAGCGCGCGCAGCACCAGGCCCTCGGTCGTGGCCTCGACCATCATCGACAGCGTCGCGCCCTGTGGCTGCAGGCGCAGCACCTCACTGGCCAGCGGCGCGGTGTCGACGCCCAGCTCCTGCATCCAACGCAGGCTGCCGATGCGGTAGCTGCGCACACCCACCTCGCCCTCGGTGCCGCGCCCCGCCACGGCGCGCAGGCCTTCGGGCGACGGCACCTTCAGGCCCCGCTCGCGCGCCGCGGCCTGTACCGCACGCGCCAGCGGATGCTCGCTGCCGCTTTGCAGGCTGGCCGCCATCCCGAGTTGTTCGGTCTCATCGCACCCCGGCGCCGCCACGAAGGCCACCAAGCGCGGCTGCCCCACGGTGAGCGTGCCGGTCTTGTCAAACACCACGGTGTCCACGCGGTGCGCAATCTCCAGGGCCTGGGCGTCTTGAATCAAGATGCCGTGGCGCGCCGCCACGCCCGTGCCCGCCATGATGGCCGCCGGCGTCGCCAGGCCCAGGGCGCACGGACACGCGATCACCAGCACCGCCACCGCGTGGATCAGAGCCGATTCCACCGCCGCCCCCGACAGCCACCAGCCGGCGAAGGTGATCGCGGCGATCACGATCACCACCGGCACGAACACCGCCGCGACCTGATCGACCAGCCGCTGGATCGGCGCCTTGGCCGCCTGCGCGTCTTCCACCAGGCGAATGATTTGCGCGAGCACCGTCTCGCCGCCTACCGCCTGCGCGTGCATCACGAAGCGGCCCTCGGCATTGATGCTGCCGCCGGTCACGCGTGCGCCCACGCCCTTGCTCACGGGCAGTGGCTCGCCCGTGAGCATGGATTCGTCGATGTGGGTGAGGCCTTGTTCGATCGTGCCGTCAGCCGGCACCCGCTCGCCAGGGCGCACCACCAGGCGGTCACCCACCAGCACCTCGGTCAGAGGCAAATCCGCCTCTTGGTCGCCTGCCTGCAGCACGTGCGCCACCTCGGGTCGCAAGGCTTGTAGCGCGCGAATCGCTGCCGTAGTCTGGTACTTGGCGCGCGCCTCCAGCCACTTGCCCAGAAGCACGAGCGCGATCACCACGGCCGAGGCTTCGAAATACAAGTGCTGCGAGCCGCTGGCGAGCCACAGCCACATCGACAGCCCCCAGCCTGCGCTGGTGCCAATGGCCACCAGCAAGTCCATGTTGCCGGTGCCCGCACGCAGCGCATGCCAGCCGGCCTTGTAAAAGCGCGCGCCCAATCCGAACTGAACGGGGGTGGCCAGCATGAATTGCAGCCACGCCGGCAACATCCAGTGCCGACCAAAAAGCTCGGCGACCATCGGCAACACCAGCGGCAGCGACAGCGCCATCGACAACGCCACGGGCGCAAAGCCCGTCCAGGGCGAGGCCTGTGCGACCGCAGACGCCTCACGCGTTCGGGGCTCATAGCCGGCATCGCGCACCGCGCGGCGAATCTGCGCCTGGGCCTGCTCGCTGGGTGTGAACACCACGCGCGCCGACTCGGTGGCCAGGTTGACCGTGGCGGTCTGCACGCCGGGCACACGCTGCAGGGCCCGCTCGACCCGGCCCACGCAGGAGGCGCAGGTCATGCCGCCGATGCCCAGATCCAGGCTGGCAAGGGAGGCGTCCGAGGTCGACGAAGAAATGGCGGTCATCTTGAGATTCTGAGGGCAGGCATCATCTTGTAAAGATCCCCGCCTTGACTTGAGTCAAGTGAGCACCTGACCCACACTTTCATCATCCCCTCGGAGACGCCCCATGCACCCCAGCCAACAGACTTTTGCCGTCCAGGGCATGACCTGCGGCCATTGCGAGCGCGCCGTCACCCAGGCGGTGCAGCGCGTCGACCCCGCCGCGCAGGTGCAGATCGACCGCCCCAGCGGCAAGGTCCACGTGCAGACCGCGCAGCCCCGCGAGCAGATCGCGCAGGCGATCGCCGATGAAGGCTACGCCGTCCAGTGAGCCCGGCATGAATACCGTCAGCCACCCCCGTCGTATCGAGCGCCTCATCGCGGGTCAGGCCACACGCGATGGCGCCGGCGTCAAGCTCACGCGCGTGCTCACGCACGACCTGCAGCAGCGCCTGGATCCTTTCCTGATGCTGGATAACTTCGCCAGCGACGATCCCGACGATTACGGCGCCGGCTTTCCCGACCAT
>CANHSE010000105.1 GCA_947463025.1 Comamonadaceae bacterium | reverse complement strand
TCGCAGTCCATCGACAGCCCGCGTGGCAAGTGGACCATGAGCAAGTCGCACAACCCCGTGCAAGACATGTATCTGCGCCGCGTCGAAAACCGCGAGAACAAGGTCCTGGGCATCGCTGCCAAGGCCCTGGCCGACTCCGGCGCCGGTTGCCGTATGGGCTGAGCGCTGCGAACGAACGGGTCTCGCGCGCAGGCCCGAAGGGCCTGCGCAGTGAAGCCCCCGGGCCCCCGCCGCACGCCCACCGCGTTGCACCGCCAACGCAGCCGAAAACGCCAACGCCAGAAAAAAGGGGCGCACCCCGTAAGGCGCGCCCCCAGCCGTCAGGCCTGAGTCTTCAGCGGCGAGCGTTCTCCACCACCCGATTGGACAAGCGCCCGATCCCGCTGATCTCGCACACGATCTCGTCGCCGTCCTTGAGGTAGCCGGTCGCACGCACCATGCCATCGGTGCCCGCCCACTTGCCACCCAGCTCGGGGTCGCACGACCAAGCCGTGCCACTGGGCGTACCGGTGATGATCACCATGCCCGGGCGCAGCGTCACGTTGATCGAGAAGAAGTGCACCAACTGCGCCACCGTCCAGATCATCTGCGAGGTGCTGCTGATTTGACGCAAGTCGCCATTGACCCACGACTTCACCATCAGCTGCTGCGCGTCCGGGATCTCGTCGCGGGTGGTGATGCACGGCCCCATCGGCGCGCCGCTGTCAAAGAACTTGCCGCGACCCAGCTCATACCAGTAGCTGCCGTCCGGGCGCTTGCGCACCTGGCGATCGCGTGCCGTCATGTCGTTGACGATGGTGTAGCCAAACACATGGTCCAAGGCGTCTTCAACCGCGATATGCCGACCCGCCTTGCCGATCACGACCGCCAGTTCGACCTCGCCATCGAGCTTGTTGGTCAACACCCGATCCAGGATCACCGGCTGGCCGTGGCCCACCACGCAATCGCCGGTCTTGATGAAGAACTCGGGCTCTTTGCCGCTGATGTCGGCATTGGCCTTTTCCTGGTTGTGACTCAGGTAGTTGCTGCCCGAACACAAGATGGTGCTGGGCACCATCGGCGCTTGCAGATCGACACTGGCCAAAGGCTTGCGACTGGCGGGCACGCTGGCACTTTGGGCCACCGCAGCTTTCAGTCGTGGCTGGATATCGCCCCACGCCCGAATCAGCTCGATCGTATTGCCCAGGGCCGCTTGCTGCGCCCCCGCCACGAAGGGCGCGGCCTCTTGCAGCGCCACCAGGTCCACGACGGTATCGCCCTCCAACACGCCCACCCGGGTGTGTCCGTTCACGAGAAAGTTGATGATCTTCATGTCAGCTGATTACTCGATCTTGCCCATCTTGGTCAGCACGTCCTCAAAGCGCCGGGTGTCGGCCACGAGGAAGTTGGCAAAGTCGGCGCTGTCCAGAAACTGGATCGGCGTGTTCAGGGTGCTCATGGCTTGCGTGAAGCTGGGGTGAGCGGCGGCCTTCTTCACTGAATCGCGCAGGCGGTTGACCACTGCATCGGGCGTGCCGGTCGGCACAAACAGACCGGTCCAGAGGTAGAACTCGCCGTCAAAGCCTTGTTCCTTGGCGGTGGGCACTTGCGGCATCGAGGGCACCCGCTCGGCGCTGAGCGCCGCCAAAACCTTGAGCTTGCCGCCCGCCAGGTGCTGCGCGATCGCGCCCGGGGTTTGCATGGTGGCTTGGACCTGCCCCGACAGCAGCGCCGTCACCTGCTGGCCACCGCCGGTGAAAGGCACGTGAATCATCTTCAGGTTGGCTGAGTTGGCCAGGATCTCCATCGCCACGTGCGTGGTGCCGTAAATGCCCGAGGAGCTGTACGACACCTTGCCGGGGTTGCGCCGCACTTCGCGCACGAAATCGCCCAGATTGTTCCAGGGGCTGTCAGCGCGCACCGCCAGCACCGTCGGATCCGCGGTCAGGCGGGCGATGGGCCGGAACTGGTTCATCTGAAAGGTGGACGCGCGCCCGTTGATGCGATCCGAAATCGGGATGGTGATGATGCTGGGCAGGGCCATCATCAGCGTGTACCCGTCGGGCTTGGCCTTGGACGCAGCCGACATGCCGATGGCGCCGCCGGCGCCGCCCTTGTTGTCGATGATGACGTTTTGACCCAGATCGGCCGCCAGGCCAATCGCCAAGGGCCGCGCCGTGATGTCGGACACACCGCCCGGGGTGAAGGGCACCACGATGGTGAGCGGGCGGTCGGGGTAGGTTTGGGCGTGGGCGAACACACTGGCCATGAAGGCGCAGCTAATTGACAGACGTTTAGCCCAGATCAGGGAGCGCATGTGAGGTTCCTATCGATGTGAATAAAGCCTGGCGTATCGTATTGAAAACGCCCCACCAGCCAAGGCGGGAATATACCCTCGCTCGGGAGGCTAACGTCGCTGTAAGGGCGCGCCTTCAACCTTCGTGCTGATTCGGTTGGGCGAACGGCCGGCAGGAGCGATTTTCCGTATGGCTGTTCGTAGCCAGGCGTTGCCCCTATCCTCATGTACACGCCGATGCCAGTGTTGGACGACCATGAACTTTGCTTGCGTTGTCGGGAGCTTGAAAACGCACAAGCGTGAACGATCGGGGTGGGCTTCGATTAGCGTCGCGGGAACGGCAGCAACCAGGTCCGATTGCCTGACCAGCGTTGGCACAGAGAGAAAGTCGGGCACCTGCAAGATCACCTTGCGATCAGGCGAGAGCGCCGCCAGGGCAGCTTCCAAACGTGCCAGTGCAGGACCGCGGGGCGCCACGACGCAATGCACCGCCCGGATATACCCCCCCAGAGTTTCAAGCTGGTCCCGCAAGGGGTGATCGCGTCGAGCGATGCCCACGTACTGCTCCTCAAAAAGGCTTTGACGGTACAAGCTCGGCTGCGCCTTCCAAGGGGTACCAATCACCAGATCCAGACGGCCAGATTCCAGTTCGCTCCACGCTTCGATACCGGGCACGCGGACTACCTCGATCTCGATTCCGGGACCTTCTCGAGCGATATGCCTTAGCAGCGCCGGCAGGACCAGTAACTCCGCTACATCAATCATGTGAATTCGAAAACGCCGTTTGTGCACGCGCGGATCGAATTCGGCAGTCAGTGTCTGTAGACGCTCGAAGTCCTGCAGGAACCGATCCGCCTCTTCGATCAGTCGCTGTGCCAATGGCGTTCTGGACAACTGCTTTCCGGCTGGCACGAACAAGGGGTCGCCGTAGTGCCTGCGCAGACGCCCGAGTGCATGACTAACGGTCGATTGCGTCAGCCCTAAGCTCGACGCTGCGGCCGTCACCGTTCCGTGCCGGGACAAGGCCTGTACGACCTGTAGCAAGGAGATATCCAGACTCATGAGGATTCAAAAATCATCGATGAAATCGATCAATAAAACGAACGAAATCGCTGAATAGCGCCTCGTTTCGTTTCTATCATGCTTTTCGACCCAATAAATGAAGGAGACGAGCATGCGAGTTCGATTAGTGATTCGATCGATGGTTGCGGCATTGTTGTTGGCAACGGGGGCGGCACATGCCCAGACCGAAGCCCCCTACCCCAATCGGCCCATCCGCCTGGTTGTGCCCTATCCGGCCGGCGGCCCCGTCGATACGGCGGCCCGCAATCTGGCCAGGGGCCTTGCCGACCAACTGGGTCAGCCCGTGGCGGTCGACAACAAGCCGGGCGCCAGCGGCATGCTGGGAGCGGCCGAAGTGGCGAAGGCCGCGGGTAACGGCTACACCGTGCTGTTCACCCTGCCTGACCCGCTGACCTACGTGACCTACCTGTTCAAGAAGGTACCGTACGACCCGCTGAAGGATTTCGCACCGATCACCCAAGTGGCCACCACGCCGCCCGCGCTCGTCTTGCGCAACGACGCACCGATCCCAACACTCAAGGCGCTCGGGCCAACGACAACAGGCGTGAGTTTCGGTACCTGGGGCCCTGGGACCTACCCGCACCTGATTGCGGCGGGTTTGGCCAGCAGCACGCGCGCCAACCTCACCATCGTGGGCTACCGGGGCGGTGCGCCAGCCGTCCAAGATTTCATGGCAGGTCACATTCATATGACCATCGCCGGAATTCCCACGGCCTTGGATATCCAGCAAAAAGGCATCGGGAAAATCGTGGCGATCGCCAGCGCCCAGCGCTCGCCCATCTTGCCGGACGTCCCCACTTTTTCTGAGCTGGGATTCACAGAGCCCGTATTCAGCGTTCCGAGCTGGGTGGGTTTGGCGGCGCCGGCTGGCACACCGACCGCGGTGGTCACCCGTCTGCGAGATGCCACCGTCGCCGCCCTGCGCACGCCAGAAATGGGCAAGTTTTTCGCGACATTTGGCTGGAATCCTGTGGGCAATACGCCCGCCGACTTCAGGGCGGCGATCGAGCGGGAAACGCCCCTGGTCGCCAACGCCATGCGACTGGCGCAAGTGCAACCGGAATGACCTTCGAAGCCCCTACCGCGCAGAGGCCAGCAGCGGCATCGGAGGTCCAGGAATGGCGCATCCCCAGTTCGGCCGACAAATCGGCTGAGCTTTTCGTGCGTGCGCGGGGCGCCCCTTGTTCGCCGGGCGATACGCCGGTGCTGCTGGTACATGGGTTCTTCCAACCGGCCTCCGCCATTTTGGATGTGCCCGACTTCTCCCTGCAGGCTACCTTGGCAGCACGCGGCCTGCGGGTCTACCTCGTGGACTTGCGTGGGTACGGGCGATCCAGCCGGCCGCCGTTCATGGATCAGGCCGCCGACTTGACTCAGCCCTCGCTCGGTCGAATGGAAGATGCGTTGGCCGATCTGCAGGACGCCGTTTCGTTCGTGCGCCAACACGAGAACGCGTCGAGGGTCGATTTACTAGGCTATTCCTGGGGCACGGCCCGCAGCGCCCGGTTTGCACTTGCTTTCCCCGATCAGGTTCGCCGACTCGCTTTGTACGCCCCCGTCTGGCGACCTTCCACGGGCGCCGCCGGCGAAGCACAGGACCCCGATCAGCCCAATCGGCTCCATCCTGGGCTCGGCGGATATGCCGTATTTCGTTCGGGTGACCTTCGGCGAAATTGGGACTGGGAGATCGGCGCACAAGATCCCGGCTTGTTTCGCACCCAGACTGCCCTGGACGCAGCAGACGCCGCCTTGGTAGCCTCCGACCCCGATATGGGCAGGTCCGGCTTCAGGGCGCCGCTCGGGCCGATGGTGGATGCCCTGGGTGTCGCCTGTGGCGGCACCCTGTTTGATGCGCCCCGGTTGCGGCACGAGGTGCTGCTAATCCGGGGCGATCAGGATCGCTTAGCGAGTGAGGCCGACGCGCGCGCACTGTTTGAAGTGATCGGCTCGACATCGAAGCGGCTGATCACCGTGGGCTGGGGAACTCACCTGATGCACATCGAGCGATCTGCTGGCGCGCTACACGAAGAACTTGCAAGCTTCCTCTGTCGGCGCCATACCACTACGTAAATCGAGGGGCACGCTCTGAAAAGTCAAAGGGGTTAGCGACTCGCATCGCTAACCCCTGATTTTTTGGCTCCCCGACCTGGGCTCGAACCAGGGACCTACGGATTAACAGTCCGGCGCTCTACCGACTGAGCTATCGGGGAATAAGCCCGCGATTATAGCCTAGCCGCGATCAGGCCACCGCGGCCTCGTCTCGCCGGGTGGCGCCGCGGTTGTCGTTCCACACAATCGCCACACGATCACCGGCCTTGGCACCACGCAGCGTGAACTGCAGGTAAGGGTTCTTGGACACCCCAGGGCCCCACTGCGCGGTCAGCACGGTCCGCTCGTTATGCAGCACGGTCACCTCCTGGATATGCCAGGCGGGGATGGTCCTGCCCGCGGCGTCCTTGCGCTGGCCCGACTCCATCTCATGGCGCATCATCACGCGCACATTGGCCTTGTCGCCCGCGAGTTGGGCACGAATACGGGTAGGTTCTGTCATGTGAGCCTCTGGGTAAGCCGTATCAGCCGCAGCTGCCGACTGTCACCTTCACGTTCTTGCGCGCAAACAGCATGCGGCCGTCGGCCATCTGGGCCACGCCGTAGACATCGGACGTCTGCGCCATCTTCGCGCGGATCGCGATGTTCGCCTCGACCGCATCGCTGATCGCAAACGCCGCCACCAGGGGCGCCGGGTTCTTCTCCACCAGCACCAGCAATTGGCGCACGCCGGCCAGCGAGGTGCTCACGGCCACCGGCACCTCCGACCCGTTTTCCGAGACGTCCAGCGTGGTCAGCACGATGTCGCGGCTTTCGGTGAGCGCGCCTGGGCCCATGGCCCTCAGGGCGTCTGGCACGGTCTTGGCATCAAAGGCCGGCTTGTTCACGGCGGCCTGCGCGTGGGACGCCAGCAGCCCGCTGGTGGCCAGCAGGCCGGCCAGTGCGCTCGCATGGCGCAGCGTGTCGCGTCGTGTCTGCATCGGGGTCTCCTCAGGTCAACCCGGCATATTACTATCGGCACCTTCCACCACTGCGGCACTGTGTGATTTCTATGGCGACGGACCTGATCGAACGTTGGGGCGAACCCACCCTCTTGGCCACGGGCGGCCTGGTGATCGGCCTGGCCTTTGGCCTGCTGGCGCAGCGTTCGCGTTTTTGCTTTCGCGCGGCGGCCATCGAGGTCGGTCGCGGGCGTTTGGGCGAGAAGCTGGCCGTCTGGATGCTGGGTCTGGCCGCCGCCGTGATCGGGGTACAGGCCCTGGCCCTGACCGGCGGACTGGAAGTCGCCAGCGTGCGCCAAATCGCGGCGCAGGCCAGTGTCTCGGGCTTGCTGGTGGGCGGTCTGCTCTTTGGCGCCGGCATGGTCATGACCCGCGGCTGCCCGGCCCGTCTGATCGTGCTCACGGCCAACGGCAACCTGCGCGCGCTGCTCTCGGGTCTGGTCTTCGCGCTGGCGGTGCAGGCCTCCATCACCGGCTGGCTCGCGCCCCTGCGCACCGCCATCAGCAGCTGGTGGCGCATCGATCCGGGCCCTTCGCGCAGTCTGTTGTCCGCCGTCGGCCTGGGTCACGGCGCGGGCCTGGCCATCGGCCTGGCCTTGCTGGTGCTGGCCGTGGCCCTCATGACGGGCCAGCGTGAACGCCAGACGCGCGCCTGGGGCTGGGTGGGTGGCATCGGCGTGGGCCTGACCGTCACCGCGGCCTGGGCCTTCAGCCAGGCCATGGCCCGTGCGTCCTTCGAGCCGCTGCAAGTGCACGGCCTCAATTTCAGCGCGCCTTCGGCCGAATGGCTGATGCGGGTGCTGCAATCGCCCCCGCCGAAGATCGGCTTCGAATTCGGTCTGATCCCCGGCACCCTGGCGGGTGCCTTCGTGGGCGGTCTGCTCGGACGCGAGTTGCGTCTAGAGGGCTTTCACGACGCCACGTCCATGCTCCGCTACCTCGCAGGCGCCGTCCTCATGGGCCTGGGCGCCGTACTGTGTGTGGGCTGCGCGGTCGGCGCCCTTGTCACCGGCGGCGCGCTCATGGCCCTCACCGCCTGGCTCACCCTCGGCAGCATGGCGCTGGGCGCCATCGTCACCGACCGCCTGATCGATTAGGCCAGCGTGTCGGCCCAGATGTTGCGGGCCCAGCCCATGGCGTAGAAGCCCTCGAGCTCGCTGGCCGCCGTCGACAAGCCACCCGAGCCCGGCACCGTCACCATCGTCTTTTGCGCGGCGTCATAGCGGTGCACGCTGGCCACGTGCACGACCTCCGAGTCGCTCACGAAGCTGTAGCAGGTGTTGTTGTACACGGGCATCGCGTTGACGGCACGACCCGACAGCGTGGCCACGATCGCGGCCGCACAGGTCTTGCCATGCTGGTTGGCCATATGGCCCGACTTGGGCATGCCCGGTGCGCTCTGCGTCGCATCGCCCAGCACATGGATATGGGGGGCCGCCTTCGATTCGAAGGTCAGGTAGTCCACCTCGCACCAGCGCTTGTTGACGGTGGCCAGCCCCGTGCGCACGGCGATATCGCCCGCGCGCATGGCGGGCACCACGTTGAGCACCTGGGCCTTGATGTCGTCGTTGAACTCGAACTTCAGCGTCCGGCCCGCCACATCGACATCCATCAGCTTGTGCTTGCCGCGGTACTCGACGATGCCGGCATAGCGCTCGGCCCAGGCTTTCTTGAACAGGGCGCCCTTGGACGTCACATCGTCGTTCTCGTCCAGGATCAGGACCTTGCTACGCGGCTTGGACTTCTTGAAGTACGAGGCCACCTGACAGGCGCGCTCATAGGGTCCGGGCGGGCAGCGATACGGCGCCAGCGGAATGGTGAGGGCGTACACGCCGCCATCGGGCATGGCCTCGAGCTGGCGACGCAGTGCCACCGTCTGCGGGCCCGCCTTCCAGGCGTGCAGCACCTGGTCCTGGGCGCCCGGGCGATTGAGCCCCGGCAATGCCTCCATCATGAAATCCACACCCGGCGACAGAACCAGTCGGTCATACGCCAGTTGCGCCCCACCCGCCAGGGTGACGGTGCGCTTGGCGGGATCGATGCCGCTGACGGAATCGCGCACGATGCGCACGCCGTGGCGACGCTCGAGGTTCTCGTACGAGCTGGTGACATCGGCGATGGTCTTGCTGCCCCCGATCACCAGATTGGAGATCGGGCAGGACACGAAGGAGGCGTTGGGCTCCACCAGCGTCACGCGGATGCCGTAGTCCGACCACATGCGCAGGTACTTGGCGGCAGTGGCACCGCCATAGCCGCCGCCAACCACGACGACATGGGGTCCCGTGTCCCCGGTGGACGCGCAACCGGCCAGGCCCAGGACACCCGCCGCCGAGGCGGCCTGAATGAATTGACGACGTTTCATGCTGCGTGCTCCCCGGCTTATTTCTTCTGCGCCGCAAAGTAGGCGGCGATGGCGTCGATCTGTTCGTCGGTGTAGCCCTTGGCCAGTTGGTGCATCAACGTGGCGGGCAGACGTCCGTTCTTGTAGTCCTGCATCTTGCGGACCAATTCGTCCTTGGATTGACCGATCAGCGACGGCATGCCCGGCTGGGCCTGACCCGTGATGCCAT
>CANHSE010000104.1 GCA_947463025.1 Comamonadaceae bacterium | reverse complement strand
CGTGCTCGAAGTGCACGTGCCCGAGACCATCACCGTGGCCGAACTGGCGCACAAGATGGCGGTCAAGGCCTCCGAGGTGATCAAGTCGCTGATGAAGATGGGCCAGATGGTCACCATCAACCAGCCGCTCGATCAGGACACGGCCATGATCGTGGTCGAGGAAATGGGCCACACCGCCATCGTGGCGGCCCTGGACGACCCGGAGGCCTTCACCGACGAGGACGTCAGCGCCGTCGAGGGCCCAGCCCTGACCCGCGCGCCCGTGGTCACCGTCATGGGTCACGTGGACCACGGCAAAACCTCGCTGCTCGATTACATCCGCCGCGCCAAGGTGGCAGCGGGTGAGGCTGGCGGCATCACGCAGCACATTGGCGCGTATCACGTCGAGACGCCGCGCGGCATGATCTCCTTCCTGGACACCCCCGGCCACGAGGCGTTCACCGCCATGCGTGCCCGCGGCGCTCAGGCCACCGACATCGTGATCCTGGTGGTGGCGGCTGACGACGGCGTCATGCCCCAGACCAAGGAAGCGATCAAGCACGCCAAGGCGGCGGGCGTTCCCATCGTCGTGGCCGTCAACAAGATCGACAAGCCCGAAGCCAACCCCGAGCGCGTCAAACAGGAATTGGTCACCGAAGAAGTGGTGCCCGAGGACTACGGCGGCGACTCGCCCTTCGTGAGCGTCTCGGCCCGCACGGGCCAGGGCGTCGACGACCTGCTCGAGCAGGTGCTGCTGCAAGCCGAGGTGCTGGAACTCAAGGCCCCCGTCGAAGCGCCGGCCAAGGGTCTGGTCATTGAAGCCCAGTTGGACAAGGGCCGCGGCCCGGTCGCCACGGTGCTGGTGCAATCGGGCACGCTCAAGGCGGGCGATGTGGTGCTGGCCGGTCAGACCTTCGGCCGCGTGCGCGCCATGCTCGATGAAAACGGCAAGGCGATCAAATCGGCGGGGCCCTCCATCCCGGTGGAGATCCAGGGCCTGACCGAAGTGCCGCAGGCCGGTGACGAATTCATGGTGCTGGCCGACGAACGCCGCGCCCGCGAAATCGCGACCTACCGCGCGGGCAAGTTCCGCAATACCAAACTGGCCAAGCAACAAGCCGCCAAGCTGGAGAACATGTTCGCCGACATCGGCGCTGGCGAGGTCAAGACCCTGCCGATCATCATCAAGGCCGACGTACAGGGTTCGCAGGAGGCGCTCGCGCAGTCTCTGCTGAAGCTGTCCAACGCCGAGGTGAAGGTGCAGATGGTCTACACCGGCGTGGGCGGCATCAGCGAATCCGACATCAACCTGGCCATCGCCTCCAAGGCGGTTGTCATCGGCTTCAACGTGCGGGCCGATGCCGGCGCGCGCAAGCTGGCCGAGGGCAATGGCGTCGACATTCGCTACTACAGCATCATTTATGACGCGGTCGACGAGTTGAAGGTCGCCATGTCCGGCATGCTGGCCCCCGAGCAGAAGGAAGAGGCCCTGGGCACTGCGGAAATCCGCACCGTGTTCGTGGCTTCCAAGATCGGCACGGTGGCGGGCTCGTACATCACCTCGGGTCAGGTCACGCGCGGCTGCAAGTTCCGCCTGCTCCGCGACAACGTGGTGATCTACTCCGGCGACGTCGAGTCGGTTCGCCGCCTCAAGGACGATGTCAAAGAAGTCAAAGAAGGCTTCGAGTGCGGTATCAAGCTGCGCAACTACAACGACATCAAAGAAGGCGACCAGCTGGAGTTCTACGAGGTCAAGGAGATCGCCCGTACGCTGTAAAGCGTCGGTCGAAGTGCGCTGTGCCCGCGAAGAAGTCGTCCACTCCCAACCGCAACTTCAAGGTGGCGGACCAGATCCAGCGCGATCTGACGGAGTTGATCGCCCGCGAGTTGAAGGACCCGCGGGTGGGCATGGTCACGATCCAGGCGGTCGAGGTCACGCCCGATTACGCGCACGCCAAGGTGTTTTTCAGCGTACTCGTGGGCGAGCCGCAGGAGACGCAAGACGCCCTGAACCAGGCTGCCGGCTTTTTGCGCAACGGCCTGTTCAAGCGCTTGCATATCCACACCGTGCCGACCCTGCACTTCCAGTTTGACCGCACCACCGAGCGGGCCGCCGACATGAACGCGCTGATCGCGCGGGCCGTCGCTTCGCGTTCCAAGGACTCGGAGGTCTGACCATGAGCGCACCACGAGCACGGGTCGTGAGGCGTCCCGTGCATGGGGTGCTTCTTCTGGACAAACCGCTGGGTTTGAGCAGTAACAACGCCTTGCAGAAATGCAAATGGCTGCTGCGCGCCGAGAAAGCCGGCCACACCGGCACGCTCGATCCGCTGGCCAGTGGCGTTCTGCCCCTGTGCTTTGGCGCCGCCACCAAATTCAGCCAGTTGCAGCTCGAAGCCGACAAGACCTACGAAGCCATCGCCGTCCTGGGCGTGCGCACGTCCACGGGCGACGCCGAAGGCGACGTGATCGAGGCCCGTGATCCCCGCTCGGTCTCGCTGCCCACCGCCGCCGAACTGGCCGGGGTCCGTCACCGGTTCACCGGCCCGATCCGCCAGGTGCCGCCCATGCACAGTGCCCTGAAGAAGGACGGCAAGGCCCTCTACGAATACGCCCGTGCGGGCCAAGAGGTCGAGCGCGCACCGCGCGACGTGACCATCCACGACCTGCAGATCGAGCCGACCACGCCCACGCCCGAGGGCTACCCGCAGCTGCGCATCGTGGCCCGCGTGAGCAAGGGCACCTACATCCGCACCCTGGGCGAAGACATCGGCCAGGCCCTGGGCTGCGGCGCCCACCTGTCGGCCCTGCGTCGTATCGCCACCGGCCACTACGGCGTGGACCAGTGCATCACGCTGGCAGAACTCGAGGCCCTGCCCGAAGTCGAACGCCAGGCCCGCCTGCACCCGCCCGAGAGCCTGCTGGCCGGTCATACCGCCGTCACGCTGGGCGCGGAGGATGCCGGTCGATTCCTCAGTGGCCTGCGCCGTCGGGGCGCCTGGCCCAACACCCAGGCGGTGGCCGTCTTTGGCCCGGCGCCTGCGCCCGAGTCGGGTCTGGCACGACCGGGCGAAGTCCTTTTAGGCACCGGCCACATCCAGGGTGGCGAACTGATCCCGGGGCGTCTGCTGAGCCCCCTCGAAATCCAGCAAATCATTCGTTCTGAAGAACCGCAAACTGTATGAGCACCACGCAAATCCGCAACATCGCCATCATTGCCCACGTTGACCACGGCAAGACCACCATGGTCGACCAGCTGCTTCGGCAGTCGGGCACCTTCGCCGACCACGAAAAAGTGGTCGACACCGTGATGGACAACAACGCCATCGAACGTGAGAGGGGCATCACCATCCTGGCCAAGAACTGCGCGGTCAGCTGGAAGGGCACCCACATCAACATCGTCGACACCCCCGGCCACGCCGACTTCGGTGGCGAGGTCGAGCGCGCCCTGTCCATGGTCGACGGCGTGCTGCTCCTGATCGACGCGCAAGAAGGCCCCATGCCCCAGACCCGCTTCGTCACCAAGAAGGCGCTGGCCCTGGGCCTGCGCCCCATCCTGGTCGTGAACAAGGTCGACAAGCCGGGCGCGCAGCCTGACAAGGTGATCAACGCCGCCTTCGACTTGTTCGACAAGCTCGGCGCCACCGACGAACAACTGGACTTCCCCGTGGTCTATGCCTCGGGCATCAACGGCTGGTCGTCGCTGGAAGAGGGCGCGCAGGGCGAGCAGTGGGGCGCGGACATGTCGGCGCTGTTTGACACCATCCTCAAGCACGTGCCCGCCAACGCCGGCGACCCGACGGCGCCCCTGCAGCTGCAGATCTCGGCGCTGGACTTCTCGTCCTTCGTCGGCCGCATCGGCGTGGGCCGCATCAGCCAGGGCACGATCAAGCCGGCGACGGACGTCCTCGTCATGGAAGGCCCCGACGGCAAGTCGGTCAAGGGCCGCATCAACCAGGTCTTGACCTTTCAGGGCCTGGACCGCGTCCAGGTGACCGAAGCCGGTCCTGGTCACATCGTGTTGATCAACGGCATCGACGACGTGGGCATTGGCGTGACGATCACCGACCCCGCCAACCCGACGCCGCTGCCCATGCTCAAGGTCGACGAGCCGACCCTGACCATGAACTTCTGTGTGAACACCAGCCCGCTGGCCGGTCGCGAAGGCAAGTTCGTCACCAGCCGCCAGATCTGGGACCGCCTGCAAAAAGAGCTGCAGCACAACGTGGCTCTGCGCGTGAACGAGACCGACGAAGAGGGCGTGTTCGAGGTGATGGGCCGGGGCGAACTACACCTGACCATCCTGCTGGAAAACATGCGTCGCGAGGGCTACGAGATGGCGGTCTCCAAGCCGCGCGTGGTGTTTCGCATGGTCGACGGCGTGCGCCATGAGCCCATCGAGCTCGTGACCGCCGACATCGAAGAACAGCACCAGGGCGGTGTGATGCAGGCCCTGGGCGAGCGCAAGGGCGAACTGGTGAACATGGAGCCGGACGGCCGAGGGCGCGTGCGCCTGGAATACCGCATCCCGGCGCGTGGCCTGATCGGTTTCTCCAACGAATTCCTCAACCTCACCCGCGGTTCGGGCCTGATCTCCAACATCTTTGACGGCTATGAGCCGCACAAGGGCGATATCGGCGGGCGCAAGAACGGCGTGCTGATTTCCATGGACGATGGCGAAATCTTCACCTACGCCCTGGGCAAGCTCGACGACCGCGGTCGCATGTTCGTCCGGGCCAATGACCCGGTGTACGAAGGCATGATCGTGGGCATCCACAGCCGCGATAACGACCTGGTGGTCAACGCCACCCGCACCAAGCAGCTGACGAACTTCCGTGTCTCGGGCAAGGAAGATGCGATCAAGATCACGCCCCCGATCGAGCTGACGCTCGAGTACGGTGTCGAGTTCATCGAAGACGACGAGCTGGTCGAGATCACGCCCAAGAGCGTGCGTCTGCGCAAGCGCCACCTCAAAGAGCACGAGCGCAAGCGCGCATCTCGCGAATCGGCGTAAGCCATAGGGAAGGGATGCCGTCATGGTCCTGACCCATCACCGCGCGGTCCTCGTCATGATCGGCGTGACGATGATGTGGGCGACTGCCGGCGTCGTCACGCGCCACCTGGAGCATGCGCGCAGCTTCGAGGTGACGTTCTGGCGCAGCCTGTTCACCGTGATCTCTCTGTGCGCGATCTTGCCGATCCTCAGTGGGCGCGAGGTCTTCGCCAAGGTACGCCAAGGCGGGCGCGTGCTGTGGCTCTCCGGTGCCTGTTGGTGCGTGATGTTCACCGCCTTCATGTTGGCGCTGACCATGACCACCGTGGCCAATGTGCTGGTGACGCTGTCGGTGGGGCCGCTCCTGACGGCCCTGATCGCCTGGGTCACGCTGGGTCATCGCATTCCTGCGCGCACCTGGCTGGCTATTGTGGTGGCCGGCGCGGGCATCGCCTACATGTACGGCTCGGATTTCTCGAGCGGACAGCTGGCGGGCACCCTGGTGGCCTTCGCCGTGCCGGTGGCCGGTGCGATCAACTGGACGATCACGCAGCGCTCCAACGCCCAGAACGCGCAAGGCCCGAGCGTGGACCTGCTGCCGGCGGTCCTGATCGGGGCCTGTCTGTCGACCCTGGTGACCTTGCCGCTGGCTTTCCCGTTTCATGCCACCGCGCGCGATGTGAGCCTGCTGGCCTTTCTCGGGCTGGTGCAGCTGGCGATTCCTTGCGCGCTGGCGGTGATCTGCGCACGGGTGCTCAAGGCCCCGGAGATTTCCCTGCTGGCCTTGCTGGAAGTGATTTTTGGCATCCTGCTGGCATGGGTGGGAGCGGGTGAAGTTCCTGCCGCGACGGTGTTGGCAGGCGGCGCACTGGTGATCGGTGCGCTGGTGATCAACGAAGTGCTGGGGTGGCGCGAGCGGGCTTGAGCCCTCGACGGCCCTGAGGGGCACTTGCCGGAAAGGACGCGATCGTATGTCTGACATCCACTACGAAATCCGGGGCCGCGCAGGCCTCATCACCCTGAACCGACCCCAGGCGCTCAATGCGCTGTCCTTGCCCATGGTGCGCACGCTCACCGGCGTGTTGCTCGATTGGGCCGACCGGGGCGAGGTCGTTGCCATCCGCGGCATGGGCAAGGGTGTGGGCCAGCCGGCCAGTCCGGCGCCCTTTGGTGCATTTTGTGCGGGGGGTGACATCCGCTTTTTTCACCAGGCGGCCCTCGCGGGTGACCCCGCCCTCGAAGATTTCTTCTCCGAGGAGTACGCGCTCAATCATCTGGTGCATCGCTTCCCCAAGCCCTATTTGGTGTTCATGGACGGCATCGTCATGGGCGGCGGCATGGGCATCGCGGGCCACGGAGCGCCTCACGCGCTGCGTATCGCCACCGAGCGCACGAAGATGGCCATGCCGGAGACGGCCATCGGCCTGTTCCCCGATGTGGGCGGCGGTTGGTTTCTGGCCCGTTGCCCAGGGCGCATCGGGGAATACTTGGCGCTCACCGGCCAAGTGATTGACGGTGCGGCTGCCTTGACTGCGGGTTTGGCCGATAGCGTGATGGACAGCGCCGACCTGCCGGGGGTGTGGGACGCACTGGCCACTCAGGGGATACGAGGCCTGGCCAACCTGCGCGAACGCAGAGGGTCTGGCACCGACACGCAGCTAGCCCCGCACCGCGAGACCATCGATCGTTTCTTTGGCCTGCCCGATGTGACGTCCATCGTGCAAGCCCTGGAGGCTGCGCCCGGGGACTGGGCGCGCGAGACCGCCGCCGTACTTCGCAAACGCTCGCCGCTGATGCTGCATGTGGTGCTGGAGCAGGTGCGCCGGGCACGCAGCATGACCCTGGCCGACGACTTGCTCATGGAGCGCGGCATGGTCCGCCAGTGCTTTCACCTGCGACCGGGTGCCGCCAGCGAGACGGTGGAAGGCATCCGCGCCCTGGCGGTGGACAAGGACCACACCCCGCGCTGGAACCCTGCGCGCATTGAAGATGTGACCCCGGCGATGGTGCAGGCCTTCTTTGAAAGTCCGTGGCCGGCGCATGCGCACCCGCTGCGCGAGCTGATCGCCGATCAGCTTTAGCGATTGCGCTGCTTCATCGCGCGCTCCACCTCGCGCTTGCCTTCGCGCTCCTTGATGGTGTCGCGCTTGTCGTGTTCGCCCTTGCCCTTGGCCAGGGCGATCTCGCATTTGACCTTGCCCGACTTCCAATGCAGGTTCAAAGGCACGAGGGTGAAGCCCTTCTGTTCCACCTTGCCAATCAGCCGACGGATCTCGTCCTTTTTCAGCAGCAGCTTCTTGGTGCGCACCGAATCGGGTGAGACATGGGTGGAGGCGGTCTTGAGCGGGTTGATCTGGCATCCGATCAAAAACAGCTCGCCTTCTCGTATCACCACGTAGCCGTCAGTCAGTTGTACCTTGCCTTCGCGCAGCGCCTTGACCTCCCAGCCTTGCAGCACCATGCCCGCCTCATGCCGTTCTTCGACGGCGTAGTTGTAGCTCGCCTTCTTGTTGTCGGCGATACGGGCAGGGGTGTTGGAGGGGGTGGCCATGGGGGAGGGGTCCGCAGCAGCTCTCTACAATCGCCGCGGGTGCGCAATTCTCCATGAAATCCGTTCATAAAACCGTCCTGATCTGGTACAGCGCCGAACAGATGTTCGACCTGGTCACCGACGTCGACGCGTATCCGCAGTTCCTGCCCTGGTGCGACCGATCCGCCGTGCTGGCGCGTGACGCGCAAGGCATGCAGGCCCAGGTCGGCATTTCTTTTGGTGGTATCCGTCAGACCTTCACCACCCGCAACGAGCACACCCCCGGTCGCCAGGTCGATGTGCGGCTGGTGGACGGGCCCTTTTCCAAGCTGGAAGGCCACTGGCGCTTCTCGCCGGTGGGCGAAGCGGGCGAGGGCGCCTGCAAGGTGGAACTCCAGTTGGATTACGCGTTTCGCAGCGCGGCGCTGGCGGCTCTGGTGGGCCCGGTGTTTGACAAGATCGCCGGCAGCCTGGTCGATGCCTTCGTCAAGCGGGCCGAGCAGGTCTATGGCTGATGCCACGGACTCGCTGCGGGTGACGGTGGCCTACAGCCCCGGCCCGCGCCAGGTGGATCTGTGGGAGCTCACGTTGCCCGCCGGCGCCACGGTGGCCGAAGCCCTCGCGAGCTCGGGCCTGTTCGAGGCGCATCCCGCGCTGCGCGAACAGCCCCTGGCACTGGCGGTTTGGGGCCGTCACGCCGCGCGTGTGCAGACCCTGCGCGATCGCGATCGCGTGGAGGTCTTGCGGCCCCTGCAGGTGGATCCCAAAGTGGCCCGGCGCGAGCGCTTCGTCAAGCAAGGCTCGCGCGGCACCGGCCTGTTCGCGAAAAAGCCCCGCGCGCGCTGAGGCCGCATCGCGCGGCCCGCGCGTCGCGCTCAGTTCCGTGTATTCAAACCGTTGGACAGTCGCTGGCCAGCAAGCCCTGCAAGCGCTGGCGCTCGGCTGCGCGGGCCGCATCATCGAGCACCTCACGCTCGCCATTGGGCAGCGTACGCGCCAATCGCACGCCAGACTCCAGGGTGACCCAGGCGTCGCGCAGCCGCGCGCAGTGCGCATCGCGCAGGCGCGCATTCTCGGCTTGCAAACTGCGCAGGGCCTGCTCGCCGGGGATGACGGCAGGCGGTGCGGAGGCCGCGCGCGCGGCACGGGCCGCTGAGGGCGGGGTGGAGGGGGGTGAGGAGGCAGGTGTCGAAGCAGACCACAGCGCCGGCGCGGCCACGCCCGGCTGGCGCAAGACCCGCGCGGGAGGCACCGCAGGCGGTGGCGGCTGGTCGCTGTAGACGCGGCGCCCGGCCTCGTCGAGCCACAGCCATTGCGCCGCACACAGCCCCGGCAGCAGGCACGCAGTGAGTACCAAACTATTCTTTTTGATCATGCGGCGCAGTGTAGCCAGAGGCCGGCCTCGGGGAAACTACCGAGAGCCCCCAGATACAATTCATCTTTTGGAGCCTCACCCATGCGCCTTCTTGGCAATGCGCTCACCTTCGACGATGTGTTGCTGGTGCCCGCGTTCTCCCAGGTCCTGCCCAAGGACACGTCGCTTTCCACGCGCCTGACGCGCAACATCGCCCT
>CANHSE010000103.1 GCA_947463025.1 Comamonadaceae bacterium | reverse complement strand
TCAGCTGGCGTGTGCGCAGCGTCTGGACCCCGCAATGGTAGTGGAGCAAGGCCCGCAGCTGGGGCTTGAGCCAGGCATTGACGTCCACCACCGCGCGCATCACCGGGCCAAAGGGCGCGGCTTGATCCAAGGCCTGCTGCAAAGCCTGCCACTGCGCCCCCGACAGGCTGGCACGGCCATCGTCGGCCTGCGCCCGCACCAGACCGCCCTCGGGCACCAGGCTATAGGCCTCGTTGTCGGCCAGCGGCGTCATGGCCAGGGTTTGCGCGTCCAGCGCGGGCAGGAAGCCCGTCTCTCGCAGCAACAAAAGCTCAAAGGCCCGCAGCGCTGGCTGCAGTGCCTCGCCATGCTCGGACGCCAGCACCCGCACCGCCGCGCCATAGGCGTCAAACAGCTGCGCGTGCGGATCATCGCGCGCCAGCAGCCGCATCAACAGCTCGTTGAGGTAGTAGCCCGAAAGCAGGGCGTCGCCCGTGGGCATCACCTGCCCGCCCACCCACTCGGCTTCCTTCAGAGCGCGGATTTCACCCTCGCCACCAAAGCTCACACGCAGCGGCTGCAGCGGCAAGAGCACCGGTCGGAAGTTGGAGCTGGGTCGCTTGGCGCCCCGCGCCACCAGGGCGATGCGTCCGTGGTGGCGGGTCAAAACCTCCAGCACCAGGCTCGATTCGCTCCAGTCGTAGCGATGGAGCACGAAGGCCGGCTCCTGGGAAATGCGTCGGGTCGCCACGGCCAACCGCTCGGATCACTCGTAGCCGAAGCTGCGCACCCGTGCCTCGTCGTCGGCCCAACCCGCGCGCACCTTGACCCAGATCTCCAGGAAGACCTTGGCATCCATGAGCTTCTCCAGCTCCTGGCGCGCCTCGGTGCCGATGCGCTTCAAGCGCTCGCCCTTGTCGCCAATGACCATGGCCTTATGGCTGTCTCGCTCCACGATGATGGTCGCGGCGATGCGCACCATGCGCTTGTGCTTGGGGCTGGGTTCCTCATCGAACTTGTCGATGACGACGGTGGACGTATAGGGCAGCTCCTCGCCGGTGAAGCGAAAGAGTTTCTCGCGCACCGTCTCGCTGGCCAGAAACTTCTCGCTGCGGTCGGTGAGTTCGTCTTCGGCGTGCCACCAGGGCTGCTCGGGCAGGTATTTTTCGCAGATCCCGAACAGGCGCTCGACGTCCTTGGCGTTCTTGGCTGACATGGGCACGAACTCGGCGAAGGCGTGGCGCTGTTGCATCTCGCCCAGCCAGGGTGCGATATCGCCGCGGCGATGCACTTCATCGAGCTTGTTGGCCACCAGCAGCGCCGGAATACCCGGCTTGAGCAGAGACAGCACCTTGGCATCGGCCAGGGTGAAGCGGCCCGCCTCGACCACAAACAGCACCAGATCGACATCGCCAACCGCCCCCATCACCGTCTTGTTCAAAGACTTGTTCAGGGCCTTGGCATGGCGGGTCTGAAAGCCCGGCGTGTCCACGAACACGAACTGCGTGGCACCGCGCGTGCGGATGCCGGTGATACGGTGGCGCGTGGTCTGCGCCTTGCGCGAGGTGATGCTGATTTTCTGGCCCACCAGCGCATTGAGCAGGGTGGACTTGCCCACATTGGGCTTGCCCACGATGGCGATGAGCCCACAGCGCTGGCCGGGCACGGCCTCGGGCGCGCCCGGCACCGGCGGGATGGGAGGCAGATCGGGGAGTTGGTTCATGCGCCGCCCTGGACCTTCAAGGCCATCAGGATGGCCGCTGCCGCAGCCTGTTCGGCGGCCCGGCGCGAGGCGCCGATACCCCGCTCGACCCGACCCAAATCTGGAATCTCACACTCCACCTCAAAGGTCTGCTTGTGCGCCGCACCCAAGGTGCCCGCCACGCGGTACACCGGCAGCTTCATGCGCCGGCCCTGCAGCCACTCCTGCAATTCGGTCTTGGGATCCTTGGCGGCGGCCTGCATCTGCGGGGTGATCTCGACCTCCTGGAACAGACGGCGCACCAGCGTCTGAGCCGGGGCAAAGCCCTCATCGAGGTAGACCGCACCGATCACCGCCTCGAGCGCATCGGCCAGGATGGAGGGTCGCTTGCTGCCACCCGAGCGGGCCTCACCCTCGCCCAGACGGATCACCTCGGACAGGCCCAGGCCCAAGGCCAGTTGGTGCAGGGTCTCTTGCTTGACCAGATTGGCCCGCACACGCGAGAGATCGCCCTCGGCCTGATCAGCCAGTCGTTCGTACAGCAGGCCCGCCACCGCGAGGTTCAGGACGGAATCACCCAGGAATTCAAGCCGCTCGTTGTGCTCGCTGGAGAAACTGCGATGCGTCAGCGCCTGCACCAACAGGCCCGGATCGCGGAAGGTGTGCTGCAGCCGCTGCTGCAAGGCGGCGAGAACGGCTGGCGTCATGCCCGTACCGCTCCCGCCCTGCGGGGCCACTCAATCGAAACTGCCAATGCGCTTGATATCGCCAAAATTCATCCAGACGAAGAAGGCCCTGCCGACGATGTTGCGGTCTGGAACGAATCCCCAGAACCGCGAATCCAGCGAATTATCCCGGTTGTCGCCCATCATGAAATAGTGGCCGGCGGGCACCTTGCAGGTCACGCCCTCGACGGTGTAGCGGCACTGGTCCTTGAAGGGGAAATCTTCGGTGCCGGGAATAAAGGCCGGGCGGTCCTCGTCGTTGAGGACGCGATGGCGTTTGGGGCCCAGCGTTTCCTCGAACTGCTTGGAGTAGCGCATCGCGTCCTTGTCGAAGAAATCCGGCAAGGGCTGGGTCGCCACCGGCTGGCCGTTGACGGTCAGGCGCTTGTTCAAGTAGGCCACCTCGTCACCGGGCACACCGACCACACGCTTGATGTAGTCCAGGCTGGGGCGCGGCGGGTAACGAAACACCATCACGTCACCGCGCTGGGGTGCCGTGCCCTCGGTGACCTTGGTGTTGATCACCGGCAGGCGCAGGCCGTAGGTGAACTTGTTCACGAGGATCAGGTCGCCCACCAGCAGCGTGGGAATCATGGAGCCCGACGGAATCTTGAACGGCTCGAACAGGAAGGACCGCAGCAAAAACACCACCAGGATCACCGGGAACAAGCCCGCCGTCCAGTCCAGCCACCAGGGTTGGGCCAGGATGCGCTCGCGCGCGGCGGACAGGTCGACGTTGTCGGTCTGGGTGATGCCTTGCGCGGTCAGAGCGGCGCGGCGCTGCTCGGCCTGCGCCTGCATGGCGTCGGCGGTCTTCTGGCGCTGGGGCAGAAACCAGTAACGCTCGGCTACCCAATACACGCCAGTGACCACTGTGGCCAGGAACAGAAGCAGCGCGAAATTGCCTTCGATCAGACCGAAATACCAGGAGGCGGCATAGCCGACAAAGGCGGCCAGCACCGCGCTCGTGAAGGTCTGCATCACTCTTCCACCTGCAAGATGGCCAGGAAAGCTTCCTGGGGGACTTCGACCGATCCGATCTGCTTCATGCGTTTCTTGCCTGCCTTCTGTTTCTCGAGCAACTTGCGTTTGCGGCTGATGTCGCCGCCGTAGCATTTTGCCAGCACGTTCTTGCGCAAAGCCTTGATGGTCTCGCGTGCGATCACGTTGGCGCCGATGGCGGCCTGGATCGCCACATCAAACATCTGCCGGCTGATGATCTCGCGCATCTTGGCCACCACCGCCCGCCCCCGGTACTGGGCCTGGGTGCGGTGCACGATGATGGACAGCGCATCGACCTTCTCGCCATTGAGCAGGATATCGACCTTGACCACATCCGAGGGGCGGTACTCCTTGAACTCGTAGTCCATCGAGGCATAGCCGCGGCTGACCGATTTGAGCTTGTCGAAGAAGTCCAGCACGATCTCGCCCAGGGGCAGCTCGTAGGTCAGCATCACCTGGCGGCCGTGATAGGCCATGTTGATCTGTACGCCGCGCTTCTGATTGGCCAGCGTCATCACCGGGCCCACGTATTCCTGGGGCATGTACAGGTGCACCGTCACGATGGGCTCGCGGATCTCCTCCAGCCGCCCCTGATCGGGCATCTTGGCCGGGTTTTCCACCATCACCACCTCGCCGTCGGCCTTGACCACCTGGTAGACCACGCTGGGCGCGGTGGTGATCAGATCCTGGTCGAACTCGCGCTCCAGGCGCTCCTGCACGATCTCCATATGCAAGAGGCCCAGAAAGCCGCAGCGAAAGCCAAAGCCCAGGGCCTGGCTGACCTCGGGTTCGTAGTGCAGCGAGGCGTCGTTCAGCTTGAGCTTCTCGAGGCTGTCTCGCAGCGAGTCGTACTGGTTGGCCTCGGTGGGGTACAGGCCCGCGAACACCTGAGGCTGAATCTCCTTGAAGCCGGGCAGCGCCTCGGTCGCAGTGAAGGCCGCGCCGCCGCTGCCCGCCTTGATCAAGGTGATGGTGTCGCCCACCTTGGCGGCCTGCAGCTCCTTGATGCCGGCGATGATGTAGCCCACCTCACCCGCCTCGAGTGACTCGCGCGGCTGATTGGCCGGGGTGAATACGCCCAGGTTGTCGGCGTTGTACATGGCGCCGGTGGCCATGAGCTTGATCCGTTCGCCCTTGGCCAGGCGGCCATCGACCACCCGCACCAGCATCACCACGCCCACGTAGCTGTCGAACCAGCTGTCGATGATCATGGCGCGCAGCGGGCCCTCGGGGTTGCCCCGGGGCGCCGGCACCTTGGCGACGATGGCCTCCAGAATCTCGTCGATGCCCATGCCGGTCTTGGCTGAACACGGGATCGCTTCAGACGCGTCGATGCCGATCACGTCTTCGACTTCCGACTTCGCGTTCTCGGGATCGGCCTGCGGCAGGTCCATCTTGTTCAACACCGGCACCACCTCCACGCCCAGATCGAGCGCGGTGTAGCAGTTGGCGACGGTTTGCGCCTCCACGCCCTGACTGGCATCGACCACCAGCAGCGCACCCTCGCAGGCGGAGAGCGAACGCGAGACCTCATAGGAGAAGTCGACGTGACCCGGGGTGTCGATCAGGTTGAGGTTGTAGACCTGACCATCACGCGCGGTGTAGCGCAGTGCCGCGGTCTGGGCCTTGATGGTTATCCCACGCTCTTTCTCGAGATCCATCGAGTCGAGCACCTGCTCCTGCATCTCCCGGTCGGACAGGCCGCCGCAACGCTGGATCAGGCGGTCGGCGAGCGTCGACTTGCCGTGGTCGATGTGCGCGATGATCGAAAAGTTTCTGATGTGATTCATCAACGGGAACACTTAAGTGATTGAATTCAAACGGCCGCAGGCAAGAAAAAAGGGCGCGTCGAGATGCGACGCGCCCTGAACCAACAAGCAATGGCAACTGCGGTAGTTGGAGCTTCATTGTAGGCAAAAAGCCCCGCCCGTACAGGCCTACCGACCGTGCCACGCCCGAGTTGCAGGGCAGCAACAGGATTTTTATACACAGGTTATCAACATATTTGGTGCGCGACTCATGGGACAACATGTGGGCGATCTGTGGACGAGCGGTGGTTATCCCAAACCCATCCCGCATCGTGATCCGCAGCCCTCTTGATATGCGTCCAAACGCGCAAAGAAGCGGCCGATTCTATCGAAAAGTCCCTAAGGGGCTTTTGCGAGTGAGCGCCCGCCCACGTTTTTGACGGCCGAGAAAACTCGTAAAAAATGGGGAATCCGGCCCATTCCCGACCCGGTGCCAAGGGCTTTTGCGGGTCAGGAGGGGGCCGCAAGCGGGTCAGCGGGTCGCCGGCCGGATGAGGAGGTAAGTCGCCATCTCGCCGCGGCGCAGCAAAACCGGAATGGGCTTGCTGCGATCCACGCGTGCCACGGCCGCCTCGAACTCGCGCACATTCGCCACCTCGGTGTTACCGATCGCCAGGATCACATCGCCTTCGCGCAGGCCGGCGCGTGCAGCCGCCTCGGTGGCCGATCCGACCCGCACGCCACCGGACACCTTCAACTCCTTCTTTTGAGCATCGGACAGATCGGACACCGCCAGGCCCAGGGCCTGCGCCGCGGCCGACGCGCGGGGCGGCTCCTCGGGGGCCGAGACGCGGCGGGCGGGCCGCTCCGGCTCGACCTCGGCGATCAGCACCGACAACTCACGCTGGCTGCCGCGGCGGAACACGGTGAGCGTGGCGCGGCTGCCCGGCTTGGTGTTGCCCACCATCCGCGGCAGATCCGAGGAACGCTCGATGGTGCGGCCATCGAACTTGATGATGATGTCGCCCGCCTCCACCCCCGCCTTTTCGGCAGGCGCGCCGGCCTCGACGCTGCGCACCAACGCACCCTGGGGCCGGCCCAGACCGATGGATTCGGCTACGTCCTTGGTCACCTGGTCGATCGATACGCCGATGCGGCCGCGGCTCACACGGCCCGTGGGCCCGCGCAGTTGGTCGGCCACTCGGATCGCTTCGTCGATCGGGATCGCAAACGAGATCCCCATGAAGCCCCCCGAGCGCGAGTAGATCTGGCTGTTGATGCCCACCACCTCGCCGCGCAGGTTGATCAGCGGACCGCCCGAGTTGCCCGGATTGATGGCGACGTCGGTCTGAATGAAGGACAGGTAGTCGCCCGTGTCGCGCTGCTTGGCGCTGACGATGCCGGCGGTCACGGTGTTCTCCAAACCAAAGGGCGAGCCAATCGCCATCACCCACTCGCCCACCTTCAGACGATTGACATCGCCGATACGTACCGAGGGCAGCCCGGTGGCCTCGATCTTCAGGACGGCGACGTCGGTGCGCTTGTCCGGCGTGCCCACCACACGTGCACGGAACTCGCGCTTGTCGGCCAGGGTGACCAGCACCGCCTCGGCGCCTTCGACCACATGGGCGTTGGTCAGCACGAAGCCGTCGGGGCTGAGGATGAAGCCCGAGCCGACGCCACGCGGCTGCGGCTCGTCCGATGGCGGGTTACGCGGCCCCTGCTGGCGCGGCGCCCCGGGCAGGGGCTGGCCGAAGAAGCGGCGGAAGAACTCCTGCATCTCATCGTCTGTGCCGGGCCCCTGGGGGGCGACACGGGCGCGCTCGAGGGTACGGATGTTGACCACTGCCGGCCCGACTTGGTCAACGAGCTCAGTGAAATCGGGCACGCCGCGCTGCGGCGCGGACTGGGCCGACACACCCGGTGCTGTCAGGCCGACGGCGCAGGCGACGACCAGCGCACCCCACACCGCACGGGCGCGCAACAAGCAAGGGATGGAAATCATGCTTACCTCTGGGAAGAATCTGAAGTTGGGAAGATAGGGCCTTATGGCCGCCGCTCAAGTGCCGGCGCGAATGTCCGTAGCGGCTGCGGGGGCTCATGAGCGGCGCCGGGCCGCCCCAAGGCGCGAAGGCCCCCTCGGGGACAGGAAGCTACACGGAGTGAGCGGACGTGGGGGTGATTCATGGCGGTACGGTCTGAGAGTAAAGCGCACGCCGAGCCGCTCGCCAGTGCGGCTCGCCAGCGCAAGGCGCGAGCCACAGCCACTGCACACCCGAGCCATCCGCCGGCTCGAGCCTCACCAGGAGCCAACGCTGCAGGTCGCAGGTCACGGCCACGCGGGCCTCACAAGCGCCCTGCGCGGTCGTCCAGCACCAAGTCTCGCCATTCCAATCGAGCAGGCCGCGCGGCGCACGGCGCTGGCTGTGCCAGGCCCAGGCGCCGCACACCCCCAGCAGGCCCGCCATCGCGAGCTGCGCAGGCGACAAGCCCGCCCACGCCGCGGGATCGGGCACCCGCATCCACCACGCCCCCCACAGGGCGAGCCCCGCACCCCAGGCGAGCGCGAGTGCGCAAGCGCCAAAACGCGAACGCCCCACCGGAATGAGCACCGATGGGGCGTTGCGCATGAACGGGGACGCGCTCAGGCGCGCTTGAAAACCAGGGTTCCGTTGGTACCACCGAAGCCGAAGTTGTTTTTGACGGCCACGTCGATCTTCAGATCGCGCGCGGTGTTGGCGCAGTAATCCAGGTCGCACTCGGGATCCTGGTTGGCGATGTTGATCGTGGGCGGGCTTTTCTGGTGGTGGATGGCCAGCACGGTGAATACCGATTCGATGCCGCCCGCGCCCCCCAGGAGGTGGCCGGTCATGGACTTGGTGGAGTTGACCACGGTCTTGCGGGCGTGATCGCCCAGCGCCAGTTTGATGGCGTTGGTCTCGTTGATATCGCCCAGGGGCGTGGAGGTGCCGTGGGCGTTGACGTAATCGACCTGGTCGGCGTTGACGCCGGCGTTGGTCAGTGCGCTGACCATGGCGCGGCGCGGGCCGTCGACGTCGGGCGCGGTCATGTGGTGGGCGTCCGCGCTCATGCCGAAACCGGCGAGCTCGGCGTAGATCTTGGCGCCGCGGGCCTTGGCATGCTCGTACTCCTCGAGCACCATCACACCGGCGCCTTCACCGAGGACGAAGCCGTCGCGGTCTTTGTCCCAGGGGCGCGAGGCGGTCTTGGGATCGTCGTTGCGGGTAGACAGGGCGCGCAAGGCGGCAAAGCCACCGACGCCCAAGGGCGAGACGGTGGACTCGGCACCGCCGGCGATCATGACGTCGCAGTCGCCGTACTCGATCATGCGGGCCGACAGGCCAATCGCGTGCAAGCCGGTGGTGCAGGCCGTGACCACGGCAATATTCGGGCCCTTGAACCCGTGCAGCATGGACACATGGCCCGAGATCATGTTGATGATCGAAGCCGGCACGAAAAAGGGCGAGATGCGGCGGGGTCCGCGCGCGGTGTATTCGATGTGGGTTTGCTCGATCATCGGCAGTCCGCCGATACCGGAGCCGATGTTGCAGCCGATGCGCGTCGCCAGATCAGGGCGGGCGGCCAGGGCTTCACCCGTGGGCAGGCCGCTGTCGGCCACCGCCTGCGCCGCGGCCGCG
Source organism: Comamonadaceae bacterium (assembly GCA_947463025.1). Taxonomy (GTDB): domain Bacteria; phylum Pseudomonadota; class Gammaproteobacteria; order Burkholderiales; family Burkholderiaceae_C; genus Ramlibacter. The sequence continues at coordinate 303 of CANHSE010000103.1, read as the reverse complement.
ATCCCCAGATGGATGAAGCGGTCCATGTGACGGGCTTCTTTCTCGGGGATGTAGTCCGAGATGTTGAAGCCCTTGACCTCGCCTGCGATGCGGCAAGACATGGCGGCGGGATCGAACTGGGTGATCAGGTCGATGCCCGACTGACCGGCCAACAAATGGGACCAGGACTGGGCGACCGTGTTGCCCACGGGGGTGACACAGCCCAGGCCGGTCACGACAACACGGCGACGAGACATCGGCAATCAGGCTTTCTTGTGCTGCAGGGCGTAATCGATGGCCTTTTGCACCGTGGTGATCTTTTCG
>CANHSE010000102.1 GCA_947463025.1 Comamonadaceae bacterium | reverse complement strand
TACCAGCGCCCTTCATTTGCTGAGCTTGATGAGGGTACCAAAGCAGTTAAAGGAAAGTAAGCGGCATGGCTAAGAGCGACGCGCCGATTATTGTCATTAAGCGCGTTAAGAAGGGCGGTCACGGGCATCACGGTGGCGCCTGGAAGATCGCGCTGGCCGACATGATGACGGCCATGATGGCCTTCTTCCTGCTGATGTGGCTGCTCGGTGCTTCCAACGAAGATCAGCGCAAGAGCGTGGCCGATTACTTCCGGCCGTCGTCTCACAGCCAGATCCAGTTTGGCGAGCTCGCGGGCTCCAACGGCTTGCTCGGTGGCCGCTCGGTGATCGACCCCGACGGCTTTCCCTTCACCGCCAAGCAGACCGCCTTGCTCGAACGTCTCACGCCCGAATCCGAGGGCGGCACACAGGAAGGCGAGACCGGGCAGGACGGCAAGGGCCAAGGGGGCCAAGGCGAGTCGGGCAAGGCCAAGCAGGATCGCGAGAACTTCGAGAAGCTCGAGAAGGACCTGAAGGAAAAGCTGTCTGAGAACAAGCAGCTCAAATCCATGCAGGACCAGGTGAACATCACCCGCGAGAAAGACGGCTTGCGCATCGAGATCATCGACAAGGCCGACTACTCGATGTTCCGCCTGGGGACCAACCAGCTCGATCCGAAGGCGGCGCAGTTGCTCGCCGAGGTGGCCAAGTCGATCAAGGACCTTCCTAACAAGGTGGCGATCCGCGGACATACCGACAGCCTGGGCTTCGCGGCGGACAGCGGTCGCAACAACTGGACGCTGTCGACCGAGCGGGCCGATGCCACGCGCCAGTTGATGCAAGGATCGGGTGTGGCCTACCAGCGCTTCCAGCGCATCGAGGGCGTGGCCGACACGGCGCCCTTTGTCCCGGCCAATCCGGCCGACCCGCGTAACCGGCGGGTGAGTATCACGGTGCTCAATCAGTGAGCGGGTGGGGCCGGCGCTAGGTGAGGGCGTTGTCGCCGCTCATGTAGACAAACACGTCATCGAAACAAGCGCCTTTGAGCTTGAAGAAGTTGGCGTTGTTTTTGTGAATCGTGGGGTGCCCGGCGCGCCCGTTGCGGACTTCAAATCGAGAGGCAATCCGATCCGGCGCCGCGACCACGTGGTCAAAGTTGCCGTGATAAATCGTGTCGTAGCGATCGAAGAGTCGCTCGAACATGCCCGAAATCTCCGTATCTCGCCCTCGGAAGGTCGTCTGATACGTGGCGATCGTGAACGTCGCGTCGGGTGTGAAAAAGGACAAGGTGGTGACCAGGTCCTTGCTATCCACCGCCGCGAAATAGCGTTCAACCATCGCCTTGAGTGCATCGTTGGACATGGGATCTCCGTGCGGATGCGCGCCAGGATACGGCGGCGCGTCGGGACGCCCAGTCATGTCCGCGACTGGGTATGCGGGGGGCAGCCCGGAGTGCGCAGACAATCGGGCGAATCGACGTTGACCCGTAAACCGCCATGACCGAACGACTACCCCAACTGGCCTACGAGGAACTGCCCGCCCAGGTCCGCCCCCTGGCCGATGACATCCTGAAAGTCTCCAGTGCCGCCCTGGGTGGCCCTTACAACGCCCTGCTTCGCAGCCCCGACATGGCGCGGCGCTGCTTCGATCTGCTCGATTACCTGCGCTTTAAAACGTCTGTGAATAAGCGCCTGAATGAGTTCGCGATCCTGATTCAGGCGCGCATCTCCAACGCGCAATACGAGTGGTGGGCCCACGAACCGATCGCACGGCGGGCCGGCCTGTCCGATGCGGTGATGGACGAACTGCGCCAGTGCCGTCGGCCGTCCGCGATGCAGGACGATGAACGCCTGGTGTATGACTTTTGCGTACAACTCACGCTCAATCACCGGGTGCCCGATGCCTTGTGGCAGGAAGCTGTCACGCGCATGGGGGAGCAGTCGGTGATCGACCTCACGGTCTTGTCTGGCACCTACGTGATGGTGTCGATGCTGCTCAATGCCACCCAGGTCGGAATCCCCAACGGGGGGGCATTGCCGCTGCAGGAGCTCGCGCCCGAGGAAATCCGTAGACTGCTGCTCTGATCGACAGGAGACTCCCATGATCCCGCGTACTTTGCGCATCGCGCTGGCAGCTTGCCTGGCCGCCTGGGGCCTGCAGGCCCTTGCCCAGGACTTCCCGAACCGTCCGATCACCCTGGTGATGCCGTATGCGCCGGGTGGCCCGGGCGACACCATCACGCGCGTGTTCGCCGGGGCCTTGCAAAAGACGCTGGGCCAGCAAGTGCTGGTGGAGAACCCGGCGGGCGCCTCGGGCAGCATTGGCACCGCCCGCGTGGCGCGCGCCCGCCCCGACGGCTACACCTTGCTGATGATCCACGTGAGCCACGCCACCAACCTGGTGATGTTCAAGAGCTTGCCGTATCACCCGGTCGATGATTTCGAGGCGATCGGGTCCGCCACCAGTGGGCCGATGCTGATAGCCACACGCGCCAACTTCCCCGCCAAAGACCTCAATGAGTTCATCGCTTACTTGCGCGCCAACCAGAGCAAGGTGAGCCTGGCCCATGCGGGTGTCGGCTCGGCCTCGCACCTGTGCGGGCTGATGATGATGAACACGCTGAACGTGAAACTCAACGAGATTCCGTACAAGGGCACGGGCCCTGCGCTCAACGACCTCATGGGGGGTCAGGTCGATGTCTTGTGTGACCAGACCTCGGGCATCGTCCCCTCGGTCAAGTCGGGCCGGATCAAGGCCTACGCCGCGGCCGGTCGAACCCGACTGCCGCAGCTGCCGGACATGCCGGCGATCTCCGAGGCGGGCGTGCAAGGTTTTGACATCAACATCTCCTTCGGCCTGTACGCGCCCAAGGGCACCCCCAAGCCGGTGCTGGACCAGCTTTCGGCGGCCCTGCAAAAGGCGGTGACGGATCCCGAGGTGCGCCAACGCCTGGAAGGCATGGGTGTCTCGGCGGTGCCGGTTGAACGGGCACGCCCCGACGCTTTGCGCGCGCACCTGAAAAGCGAGATCGACGTATTGGGCGGCTTGCTGGTGCGCGCGGGAGTCAAGCCCGAGTGACCCAGACGCCCGCTCAGGGCGGCTGGCTGCCGCTGCTGGCGACGCTGGCCATTCAATCCATGGTCGCCATGGCGCTGATCACCCTGCCGGTGATGGCGCCTCAGGTCGCTGCGGCCCTGAGCGTGTCGCCGGCCCTGCTCGGTGTCTATGTGTCCGCGACCTATGTCGGGGCCACGGTGGCCAGCCTGATGGGGGGTGTGGCGGTGACGCGCTGGGGCGCGATCCGCGTGAGTCAGTGGGGCCTGGCCACCACCGGGTTCGGATTGGTGCTGTGCGCGACGGGCTGGCTGCCGGTGATGCTGCCCGCGGCCCTCCTGGTCGGCCTGGGCTATGGGCCGATCACCCCCGCGAGTTCGCATGTATTGGCGCGTACCACCGCGGCGCACCGCATGTCGCTCGTGTTCTCGATCAAGCAGACTGGTGTGCCGGCGGGTTTCATGCTGGGGGGCGCCATCGTGCCCTCACTGATGCTGATGACAGGATGGCAGGCCAGTCTGGTGATCGTGGCTGTCGTGTGCGTGCTGTGTGCGGCGATGAGCCAGCCCTTGCGGGCGGGCTTTGATGCTGACCGCAATCCCGGGCAGACGGTACGCCTATCCAGCCTGATGCAGCCGATCCGCCTGGTGTTGGCGCACCGCTCCTTGGCCGTCATGGCGGCTTGCTCCTTCCTGTTTTGCATCGTGCAGATGTCCTTGACCACCTACCTGGTGACGTTCTTGCACACCGACATGGCCTATGGCCTGGTGGCTGCGGGCCTGGTGCTGTCTTTCTCGCAAATGGGCGGCGTCACCGGACGGATCGTCTGGGGCTATGTCGCGGATCGGTGGTTGGGGGCGTTCCGTACGCTGGTGATGCTGGCGGGCCTGATGGCCGTATGCGCATTGGCCACAGCGCTCTTTACCCCGCAGGTCCCGCGTGCGGTGGTGATCGCGGTACTGGTGGTGTTTGGTGCCTCGGCCATCGGCTGGAACGGCGTGTATCTGGCGGAAGTCGCGCGGCTTGCGCCCCCCGGACAGGCCAGCCTCGCCACGGGCGGCACCCTGGCGGTCACTTTCATGGGCGGGATGATCGGACCCTCGGTGTTCGGTGGACTCTCGTCGCTGTTTGGCGCGTACCGTGCGGGCTATCTGGCCTTGATGGCGATTGCGGTCACCAGTGGCGCACTGCTGCTGTGGAACTACCGGCGCGGGCGTTGAAATTTCTGGAGAGGCTCGGATGAAACTGAATCACCTTTGCAGTCGGATCGCGTTCATCACCACACTGGCGATCGCCGGTGGCGTCTCGCAAGCCCAGGACTGGCGTCATGCGCCGGCCTACGACAAGGCCCTGGCCGCCAATGTGCTCGATCGCAGCGTGTTCTTTCTGCCTTTGTATGGCACGGTGTATCGCGCTAAGTTCGAGGCCCTGATCAAAGAGGTGCCCGGCATCCGCGGTGTGGTGATTCATAACCACGGCTGCGGTGGGCAATGGGGCTGGGAGACGCATGTGGCCCAGTTCTATTACCGTGAGGGCTTCGCGGTGGTGACGCCAGAATTCGTGACGCGCGAGGGCAACAAGCTCGGGTGTCCGGGCGGCAGCCTCGAGGAGAGCCTGCGCCGTGGCGGCGAGCGTTTTCGCGAAGGCATCTACACCGCGCGCAATCCGGCGCGGCTGTCTGCCCGCGGTGATGACATCGCGCAGGTGGTGGCCTGGCTCAAGCCACTGACCTCACTCCCCATCCTCTTGAGCGGGCACTCCGAGGGCTGCCGCACAGTGTATTTCTGGGATCGTGCCGACCCTCAGATCAAGGGCGGTATCTGTCATAAGCAAAGCCTCAACGCCAGCTACGAGCACCTGTGGAAGTGGGACACGGCCTTGCCGATGTGGTCGTCCAACGAAGACGAGGACCCCTGGGCGCAGGGCACCAAGGCGCAGCCGGCGGTAGGGTTCGAGCGTAAGTTTGCGTCGCGGCCCGAGAACCTCACGTCGTTTCGTTACGCAGGCAACGGCCACGATCCCCTGGTGAGGCCCGGTGAGGTCGAGAGCTTGCGGGCCTGGCTCACGAAGCATGTGCCGGGGCGGCCCCCGCGCGATACCTCGGGGATGAATTATGAGGACAAGCTGCCGCTAATTGAGCGGCAACTGCGGGCACGACCGCCGGGTCGCTGACTGGCGGTCGTCGTTTTCTGACTCCGCCAGGATCTTGCGATCTCGCACGATCTGGCCCCACTGGGTCGACTCCGTGCGCATGAATGTGGTCTCGGGCTTGAATCGCAAGCCGGCTCTTGTGACCGCGCTTGCTAGCCGTCGAAGTGCACGGTCATCTGGCCCAACCAACCGAAATCCGCCTTCAAGGTCTGCCCCGGCTCGACGGGGATCGGCGTGACGCAGGTGCCGGTGGTGAGAAAGTGGTGGGCTTCGATGCGTTGGCCGACAGCGCTCATTTCGTTGACGAACCAGCGCAGGGCCTCGACCGGATCGCCCAGTGCGTTACGGCCTACGCCCTCGAGGAGAGGGCCATCGCTTACGCGGGCCTGGACCGCCAGAGAGGCTAATGCGTCGAGGCGGCCCGCGGGCGCCAGGGGCGCACCCAAAACCATGTCGTTGCAGCATGCGCAGTCGGCGATCAGCTGCGCCTCGCCGGCGTGTTCGAACTGCAGGAAACGCGAGTCGGGCACCTCGATGCCAGGCAGCACCTGGGCGACTTCCTCCATGACGTCGTGGCGGCTCCAAGGTTGCGGCCGGGGATCCAGGGCGCGCTTGAAGGTGAAGACGACCTCGCATTCGGCCACGCGCATGCGGTTGGTGTCCAGCGAGATCGTGGCGCCGTCGGCTACCACCCGACTGGCAAACACAGGACCCGCCAGCGGGCCGCTGACGCCGATGTGCCTTTGACCCGCGACGCTGGTGGCGGCGATCTTCCAGCCGCCGATGGGGCCGGCGATGGTAGGCCACAGGGCTTGTACCGCGTAGCCCTGCGCGCGGCTGGTGGGGCGGTAGTCGGCGGGCAAGGTGTCCAGGTGCTGTCTCGCTTGCCATTGCGTGGCCAGGCGGGTGGCGGCTCGGGTGGTGGCGTGGGGCGCGCTGTGTGCGTCGATGCGCATCTCGAGCAGGTGAAAGGACAGCGACTTGCCGTGCATGTCCAGGTTGAGGGAATCATTGACGCCGCCATCGAGCACATCGTCCAGCACGAAGTTGATGGCGCCGAGCAAAGGCAGGAGGTAGCGGCGAACCTGCGTGGGCCGGCGCGCGCCGAAGTGCTGCGCCACGCGCTCACAGGTCACCTGCTGTACGAGCAGCGGGTAGTCCTGCGCGCGGTAGGCGATCAGGGAGATGTTGGCGTGGTTGCCCTTGTCACCCGTTCGGGCGTGGGCGAGGTCGTAGAGGCGGGTCTGTGTCATGGCTGGCTCAGGCCGGTGTGTAGCGGGCGGGTACCTGCTCGCGTGGAATGAAGCAGGCGCGGTTGGACAGGCGCTGGCGCTTGGCCGTGCGCACGCCACCGCCGCCACCCGGGCCGCCGGTCCACAGGGCGGTCACTTCTCGCAGCAGGAGGTCGATCTCGCGTACGTCCTCATGGCGACCGGCCACGCGCAGGCGGATGTCGCGCGAGTCGCCCACGGGCAAGGCCTGCAGCAGGCGGTTGCCGTCGTCGCCCAGGATGCTCAGGACCCCGATCAGGTCGAACCGCAGCGGCATGCGTGCGCCCATACGACGTTGCATGACGTCCATCGCCAGGCGCGCACGTGCCTCGGCGTTGGGGCCGGCGTAGGAAATCTCGGCTTCGCCCAGCCAGCCACCATCAAAGTAGGCCAGCACCTTGAGTGTGGGCGGCCGCGGGTGACCGCGCACGCCGGCCAGGCGGACCCGGTCAGGCCCGAGCTGCGTGACGGTGGCCTGCGTGATGTCCGCCACCACGTCGGGCGTGAGGTAGGCCGCCGGGTCATGCACTTCGTACAGCAATTGCTCTTTGACGGTGCGGCAGTCCACCAGGCCGCCGGTGCCCGAGGCCTTGGTGATGATGCAGCTGCCGTCGGCAGCGATCTCGGCGATGGGAAAGCCCACATCCTCCAAGCCCGGCACGTCCTTGAGGCCGGGGTCGGCGAAGTAGCCGCCGCTGACCTGCGCGCCGCATTCGAGCAGGTGGCCGGCCATGGTGGCACCGGCTAGCGCGTCCCAATCAGTGGCGCTCCAGCCGTAGTGCGCGATGGCCGGGCCCAGTACCAGTGAGGGGTCGGCGACTCGCCCAGTGACCACGACCTGCGCGCCGGCGCGCAGGGCTTGCGCGATCTCGAAGGCGCCCTGGTAGGCATTGGCGCAGACAAAGCGCGTCTCGTCGAAATCTCCGCCCAGCTGCGCGCGCACGAGGACGCGCCCCTGGGCGTCGGACAGATCGTCGCCTTCGACGATGCCAATGCGCGGCGTCGGCAGACCCAGTTCGGCGGCCAGGCCCTGGATGGCGCGGGCGGCGCCCTGCGGGTTGGCCGCACCGAAATTGCCCACGATGGCAATGCCATGGCGCAGGCAGTCGGCGAGTACCGGGCGCAGGTAGTCCAGGAGCAGCGGCTCGTAGCCGCGCGAAGGGTCGGCGCGGCGCGCCAGCTGCTGGTGGGCCAGCGTGCGCTCGGCCAGGTTTTCGAAGATCAAGGCGGCCGGTCCGCCCCGTTCGATCAGCGTGCGCACCACGGGGGGCGCCGCGTCGCAGCGGTCACCGGAAAAGCCGGCGCCGCACCCGACTGCGATGGTCTCCATCCTCTGTCCCTCTTGTGTCTTTTCGGCACTGTGCGCGGGGAATTATCGGAAGTAAACTGAAATTGTTCAAACGTCCCCGAGGAGACGCGCCGCTTCTCGCTAGGTCAGCGTGGGCTGAGTGGGGGTGCGCTCACGAGGCGCAGGGGACGCACTGCGTGGCCCAGGGCTGGACCTGGAGGCGGTCGAATGGGATATCGACACCACATGTTTCGCACACGCCATAGCGGCCGCTGCGCATTCGCTCAAGGGCCTGGGCCACGGCCTCGAGCTCGACTTGCTCCCGATCGGTCAGCGTAGCGGCTACCGCCAGCTCGGGGCGGCGCTGCGCGGCGTCGTCGTCATCTTGATGGAGCACCTCATTTGCGCGATCGACGCGCGACTGACCATGCAGGTGGGCATCTAGCTGGGCACGCAACTCGCGCGCATGCTGCTCGAGTTCGGTGGACAGCAGGGCCTTTTGGCTGGCGGTGAGGTGTGCGGTCATGGAGATCTCCTGAAGCAGGTCATGCTAGGCCCCATGCGCGGCGTAGGCGTTGACGTGGGTCAATGCGAACCTTGTCGGTCTTGCCTGCCGCCGCCGAAGATGCACAGGCCCATTGATAAACTCAGCTTTGAGCGCCCCACTGAAGATGATTAGAGGAGCCCCACATGCTGCTGCGAGCCGCGATGACCGCCCTGCTGTGCGCCCTGGGCGCGCACCTGGCCCAGGCCCAGGAAGTCGTCCGCTACCCCTATCGCATTGCCGCGGGTCCTGGCGAGCCCGCCAGGCAGGGTGAGGTCGAGGCCATCTTGCGCCGGCCCGTGGGTCCGGCCAACGGCGCAGCCCTCGTCTTGCTTCACCACGGGGGCGGCTGGGAGGTAGGCACCACCGCGCAATACGGCGAGTATTTCTCGCAGCGCGGGTTTGTCACGCTCGAACCCCGGATGTTCAGCAACCCCATGCGACGCAGACCCCATGTGGAGCATCTAGGCCAGGCCATGGGCGCCCTGCGGTACCTCGCGCAGATGCCCCAGGTGCGCCAGGACGCGATCTCGGCGGTGGGTCTTTCGTTCGGTGCGTTGCTGACCGTCTTCGCCGCGACCGAGTGGGCCTACAAGGCCCATGACCTGCAGGGCCTTCGCTTCAAACGACTCGCCTCCCTGTACCCGGTGTGCTGGGCATTGAGCGTCGGTCTGAGCGGCGAGTTGATCAAGAGGCCAGCCTACCGCGGCGTACCCGCCGAGTTCATGCAAAGCTGGGAAGGTATCGAGATGAAGATCTTCACCGGCACCCTGGACGATTACGACGACCGTGACCCGAAAGCCTGTCCTGATTTTGTCAACGCCATCCCCGACGAGAGGCAGCGGCGCGCCAGCAGCGTCCATGTCTACCCCGGCGCAACCCACGGTTGGGACCATGGCCGAACCTACAGCTTTCACGAGCCCGTGGCCTGCAAGGGGCGCGGCTGCACCAACACCAACCGCTCGGACCCTGCAATCACGGCGCGCGGCAAGGAGGACCTGCTGGAGTTCTTGAGCCGGCCCTGAGGATTGGCGAGAGGGGGGCACTCCCCTTTCTGGCTCGCGCTCAGCACAAGAAAAAAGCCCCTGGCATCACT
>CANHSE010000101.1 GCA_947463025.1 Comamonadaceae bacterium | reverse complement strand
TGAACGTGGAACTGGTTGGCGCGTTGGCCTGGTCGGTGCTGGGGCTGACGCTGGTCGCCAGCTCCCTGCTTTACCTGATGATTCAGCGCGGTGCCGCCACCCGCGTCGCCAGTTTGATGTATCTGGTGCCCCCCGTGACCGCCCTGTTGGCATGGCAGTTGTTTGGCGAGCCGATCACGGCGCTGAACGTGGCCGGCGTGGTGTTGACGGCGGTGGGCGTGAGCGTGGTGGTGCGCAGCCCGGCGCCCCCCGTGCCGCCGGCGCGACACCCGTCCTGAGCGATCCCGCGGCTTGCAGGCACAATCGGTCCCCCATGTTTGAAGGTTTTGATCGATTCGAGGTTCGTCGCGGCGAGGTGCGCCTGGCCTGCCGGCGCGCGGGGCAGGGCGAGCCGCTGCTGTTGATGCACGGCCACCCGCAGACGATGGCGATGTGGCACCGTGTGGCGCCGCAGCTGGCGCAGCGCTTTTCGGTGGTGATGATGGACCTGCGCGGCTACGGCGATTCGTCGCGCCCCGAGGCAGGGCCCGACAACGTGGCCTATTCACGCCGTGAGATGGCGCTCGATGCGGTGGCGGTGATGCAGTCGCAGGGCTTCGAGCGCTTTCAGGTGCTGGCGCACGACCGCGGCGCGCGCGTGGCGCACCGCCTGGCCGCTGACCACGCCGAGCGGGTCGAGCGCCTGATGCTGCTGGACATCGCGCCGACGCTGGCCATGTACACCCAGACCAGCGAAGCGTTCGCCCGGGCTTACTGGCACTGGTTTTTCCTGATTCAGCCGCCGCCGCTGCCCGAGGGCCTGATCGAAGACGATCCGGTGCGCTTTCTTCACAGCGTCATGGGCGCGCGCTATGCGGGTCTGGCGGTCTTCGATCCGGCAGCGATGGCCGAGTACGCGCGCTGCATCTCCCTGCCAGGGTCGGCCCGCGGCATCTGCAGTGATTACCGCGCCAGCGCCGGCATCGACCTGGTGCATGACCGCGCCGATGTGGCTGCGGGCCTTCGGCTGGCGCAGCCGCTTCGCGTGCTATGGGGGGACCAGGGCATCGTAGGCAAGTGTTTTGACGTGCTGGCCCTGTGGCGCGAGCGTGCCATCGACGTGAGTGGGCGCGGCGTCGACAGCGGGCATTACCTGCCCGAACAGGTGCCGCAGGTCGTGCTGGACGAGGCCTTGGGATTTTTCAGGAGTACGTGAGATGAGCAAGAAACGCATTGCCGTCATCGCCGGTGATGGCATCGGCAAGGAAGTGATGCCCGAGGGCTTGCGGGTGATGGAGGCGGCGGCCAGCCGCTTTGGCATCGACCTGCATTTCGATCACTTCGATTTCTCCAGCTGGGATTACTACGAGAAGCACGGCAAGATGCTTCCCGACAACTGGAAGGACCAGATTGGCGGGCACGACGCGATCTACTTTGGCGCGGTGGGCTGGCCTGACAAGATCGCAGACCATGTCTCGCTGTGGGGATCGCTGCTGCTGTTTCGCCGCGAGTTCGACCAGTACGTGAACCTGCGGCCGGCGCGCCTGATGCCCGGCATCGTGGCCCCCGTGGTGCGCCGCGATGGCAGCCGTCGCGAGCCCGGCGAGATCGACATGTACATCGTGCGTGAGAACACCGAGGGCGAGTACTCCAGCATCGGCGGGCGCATGTACCCCGGCACGCCGCGTGAGATCGTGATGCAAGAGACGGTGATGTCGCGCGTGGGCGTGGACCGGGTGCTCAAGTTCGCCTTCGAGCTGGCGCAGTCGCGCCCCAAAAAACACCTGACCAGCGCCACCAAGTCCAACGGCATCGCGATCACCATGCCGTATTGGGACGAGCGGGTCGCCGAGATGGCCAAAGCCTATCCGGGTATCCGCTTGGACAAGTTCCACATCGACATCCTGACCGCGCACTTTGTGCAGCGACCCGATTTCTTCGACGTGGTGGTGGCCAGCAATCTGTTTGGCGACATCCTGTCGGACCTGGGCCCCGCCTGTACCGGCACCATCGGCATCGCGCCGAGCGCCAACCTGAACCCGGATCGCATCTACCCCTCGCTGTTCGAGCCGGTCCATGGATCGGCCCCGGACATCGCGGGTCAGCAGATCGCCAACCCGATCGGACAGATCTGGTGCGGCGCGATGATGCTGGAGTTCCTGGGCCATAAGGACGCGCACGACGCGGTCCTGGCGGCTATCGAAAAAGTACTCGATCCCGCAAGTGGTGCACCGCGTACACCTGACATCGGCGGCAAGGCGGGTACCCGCGACCTGGGGCGCGCGATCGCTCAGGCACTGTAAGCGCAGGAGCGATTACAATCGCCACCCGCTGTCCGTATAGGCCGCAAACCGTATTGACAGCGTGTGGGGGCCTCGCTTTAATCAAAAGCGCGGCTTCGCACTCAATCGACAGACAAAATCGACAGACAGAAGCGACCGACGAAAGACGCGCTCCGATGGATCTCTTGCCCGCGATGACGGCGTGGCAGGCCCGGGGCGAATCAACAAAAATCTGGACATCAACCTATCTCTCACCGAGGGGCCCTTGTGAACAAAACCGAATTGATTGAGCACATCGCAAAACACGCCGATATCTCCAAAGCCGCAGCCACGCGCTCGCTGGAGTCGATGATTGGCGCCGTGAAGACCACCCTGAAAAAGGGCGGCTCGGTGTCTCTGGTGGGTTTCGGCACTTTTGCCGTTGGCAAGCGCGCTGCACGCAGCGGTCGTAACCCCCGCACCGGCGCCACCATCAAGATCAAGGCCGCCAAGGTGCCGAAGTTCCGCCCGGGCAAAGCCCTGAAAGACGCCTTGAACTGATCGCCTGTTTCAGGTGGGGTGCTTAGCTCAGTTGGTAGAGCGGCGCCCTTACAAGGCGTAGGTCGGGGGTTCGAACCCCTCAGCACCCACCACGAATCCTGCGAAAAAAAAGCCCGCCATCGGCGGGCTTTTTGTTGGGTCTCGTGCAAGCACGGGAAAGGCACCCTGATTGCGCTATTTATGTTACAACCATTGCGCAGAGACACTTAAAACGTGTCGATTGTTCTGCGATTTGCGACGACTTGAATCGAGGAAGTCTTTCAATTTCAAGACGCAAGAGCCCAGGTCGATGGCGATTTCAAAAGTATGAATGATCGGTTTGTAGTTCAAACAGGTTATTTGAAGATCAATTCGACCGTAAATGTCTGCTTTCGCGTTTTCTCTGCGCTGACCCCACTGGCCTGACATGCAAGCCTCGCCCTCCACCCCGATCATCGGCAAGAGCGCTCACACGCGCACGCTGCTGGACCTGATCAAGGTGTTGGCCGGATCGAATTCGACCGTTCTGATCACCGGCGAGAGCGGCACCGGCAAGGAACTCGTGGCGCAGGCGCTACACCGTCAGGGCAGTCGCCGCCAGGCCCCCTTCGTGCCGATCAACTGCGGCGCCATCCCCAAGGACCTGATCGAAAGCGAGTTGTTCGGTCATCGCAAGGGTGCGTTCACCGGCGCGGTGAGCGACCGCGTGGGGCGCTTCGAGATGGCCCATGGCGGCACCCTGTTTCTGGACGAGATCGGCGACCTGCCGCTGGACATGCAGGTCAAGCTGCTGCGCGTGCTGCAGGAGCGCTGCGTGTTGCCGGTGGGGGCGAGCCGGCCCCTGCCGATCGACGTGCGGGTGATTGCCGCAACCCACAAGAACCTGGCGCAAGATGTGGCGCAGGCGCGCTTTCGCGAAGACCTGTACTACCGGCTCAATGTGTTGCCGTGTCACACAGCGCCGCTGCGCGAGCGTCTGGAAGACATCCCCGAGCTGCTCGCCTTTTACGCCGAGCGCCACGCGCAGGAGGGGCAACCGCCAATCGGCTTCGACGAGGAGTTGATGCAGGCACTGGTGGCCTATCGCTGGCCTGGCAACGTGCGCGAGCTGTCCAACCTGGTGGATCGTTTCACCACGCTGTTCCCCGGACAGCGGGTGCAGCTGCGAGCGATCCCGATCAGCATGCTGCCGCCGGGGCTGTGTGTCCGAGCGCCCGCGATCGTGACCGCGACCCCGCGACCTGCGGCGGCCGTGATGGCGCCCCATGAGGACGATGCGGTACTCATGTCCTTGCTAGACCGCGTGGACGTTGCGCCTGCATTCGTGCCGGTGTCGCCGATGGGCTCGCAGGAGCCTGTGGATCTCGCGCTGTTGCAAGCTGTGAGCCTGCCGCCCGAACTGGAGGCGCCGGTGGGTGAACTGCCGACGCCCAATGTGGTGGAGGAAATCGTGTGCTTGGCGCAGGGCATCGTGAGCCTGCCGCCTGAGGGCTTGCCCCTGAAGCAGCAGTTGGTGACCATCGAGCGCAGCCTGATCGAGCAGGCCCTGCAGCGCACCAACGGCAACGTCTCGCAAACAGCGCGCCTGCTGCATCTGCAACGCACGACGCTGATCGAGAAAATCCAGAAATACGAATTGCGCGTCGGCGAGACGCGCAACGGCTGATCGCCTGAGGGGGTCGCGCCCTCAGTTGGCGCGCGGCACCACCACGATCGCCCCACTGCTGTTGGTCGTGGTCGGCGGCGTGGCATTGGGGCTGACCGGTGGCTGCACACGTGGGTACTGCACAGAGCGCTCACGTTCGCGCTCGGCGGCGGCGGCCGCGCCCGTGGTGGCGGCGTTCTTTTGCATGGCTTCCAGGTAACGCTCACGCTGCAAGGTCACCAGGGCCTGGACGTCGCGATTGAGTTTGTCGACGTTGCCCACCGCGCCCTTGAGGGCCTGGACGTCGCGGCTGAGGGACTGGACGGCAGCGGCCTGGGCCTGCATGCGGTTGTTCATGCCCTCGAACTGGCGCGCCAGGTTCTGGTTGCCTGCGGCGACCTGTTCGGCGGTCTTGGTGGGGATCGAGCTGGCCAGCGTCTCTGATTGCTTGACGGTCTGGTCGATGCGTGCGCCGACCTCGCCGGTGGTGCGCGCCAGCACTTCGATCTGCGAGGCCAGCTTGCCCACCGATTCATTGATGGTGTTGAGAGAACCCAGTCCCTCGTTCAGAGCCACCGCGCGCTGGGCGACGGCCAGCAAGGTGGCATCGAGCTGGTTGATGCGGCTGTTCATGCGGATGCCAGTGACGACGATGAACATCAGCGTCAGCAGCGTGACCAGCGTGACGATGCCCATGACCACGTAGCTTTGCTTGCGCACGCTGTTTTGCGTGGCTTGCAAGGCATCGGTGGTACGGTTCAAGTCGGCGGTGACGCTGGCGGCGGCTTGCGCCCCGCGGTTGGCCAATTCGGCGGCGTCCAGCACGGCACCTGCCAGGTCGTCCAGACCCGCGAGCGAGGCCGCCGTCGGGGCGCTGGCCGCAGGGGCTGCAGCGGGCGGGGGCGCGCTGGCGGCTGGGGTCGCGGCGGTCGCGGCTGGTTCGGTCTCGGCTGCGGCCGCTGTGACACCGGCCAGCGCTGTCGCGTCGCCGGGCTCAACGACGTCGGCGAGCACGGGCGGCTGCGGCTGGAAGGCCGGGTCGCTGGGGGTGACCGCGGTGGGCGTACCGGGGTCGGCTGCGGTGTCGCCGGTGTCGGGGGTCGCGGGTGCGTTCATGGGTCTCTCCAGGATTTAGCGGGTGCGTTTGCCCGCAGGGGGCAGGCGATCGAGTTCGCGGCCCACGGCTTCGTTGCGTTCTCGCAGTTGCGCGATGCGTTGACGGATGGCGTTGCTCAGGCCCGCGGCCTGGGTGACGGCGGCTGCCTCGTCGATGTCTTGCGCGATGGGGGTGGGCTTGGGGGCATCGGCTTCGCGCACGCCCCGACGCGCCTGGCTGGCTTCTTCGCCACGACGCAGCGTGGCCTTCAGGCGTGCGGTCAGGCCCTCGGCCGCCTCGTCGTCCGGTTTGCGCGGCTTGAGGCTGCTGGCCAGGTTGGTCCCCGGCTTGATCGAGACCGTGTGCGGCTTGCCGCTGCCGATCACGGCGGGGGGCGGGGGCGGTGGGGTGCTCATGGTGGCTCAGGGCCGCGCCCGCAAGGCGATGGCGGCGGTGGTGGTTGCGGAAGTCGGCTGGGTCATCGGCCCTGCAGGGCGGGCGTCACGAGTGACCGAAGGCTGGATCGACAGCCAGGTGCCCAAGCCGCCGGCCAGCGCGGCGCTCAAAAGGACGCCACTGACCAAGACCACGCGGTTGCGGCGGGCGACGGGGTCGATGGCAGGCGCGGCTTTGCGTTGGGCTGCGAGTGCCTTGTTCGTAGACGGTTTCTTGGCGGTGGTCAGGGGTTTGGCGGCGGCTCGTGCCGCCGGTCTTGCCAGGGGCTTGACGGTCGGTTTGGCGTGGGCGGTGCGCGAGGCAGCCGCGGTCTTGGGCGTGCGGGCGGGTGTTGGGGCGATGGTGCTCGGTTCGTCGCGGCGCCAGAACGCCAGTCGCCAGCGGCGGCGAGCCGGTGGGGTTGCAGTGGGCTGCGCCCAGGGCGGCAGGGTTTCGGGCGGTTCACGCAAGGCTTCACGCAAGGCCTCGCGTGAGGCCTGGCTGCTGGTGGAGGCGGGCATGCCCGCCACTTGAATGCGCCAGTGCAGCGCCTGCGCGCCCAGCGCTTGCAGGTTGCCGGTGACGGCGAAGTCGCGGTCTTGGATCAAGGCGATGCGCAGATTGGCGCCGGGCAAGTCGTTGACCAGGCGCACCAGCAATGCGAACTCGGCGCTGGCGAGCGTGGGACTGTCATGCACCAGGAAGACATGAATCGGTCGCGCCGCAGCGGGGTCACGGGTGACGACATCGGACAGGGGCAGGTCGGCCAGCAGGCCGTTGACCTGTTGCACCAGTTGGTCGCAACTGCCAGGCAGATGCGCCACGACCTTCACATGATCGTGTTGGCGCAAGTCGCGCACGAGCAGGCGGCTGTAGTGGTCGAGGGCGTCGTTGGACGCGCTCGACAGGGCGATCGGGCGGCGTCCTTGCAAGAGGGCACGGACCAGGGCCTGCATGCGCTGTTCGTCTTCGGTGCTGTAGTAGCCATTGGCTTGTGGCAGCGGCAGCGGCGGCGAGGCGGCGGAGAGTGACGGGGCTTTCTTCGTCATGATGGGTCAGGCAGAGGTCAATCGGGCAATCAGGCGGGCGCCGCCACTTCGTCGTCCTGTTCGAGGCGACGACCATCGGCATCGAAGCGCATGGTGGGCGGCACGACCGGGTGAGGCCGGCGCATGCCCGGGCGACCCGGCTGCGCGCCTTCGAGGCTGAACACGTAGGCGATGACCTGGGCCACCGCGTGATAGAGGGCCTCGGGCACCGGATGCTCGGCTTCGGTGGTGAAGTACAGGGCACGGGCGAGCTCGGGTGCGGCGAACAGGTGCACGCCGGCATTGCCCGCTTCTTCGCGGATCTTGGCGGCCATGAAGTCGCTGCCCTTGGCCACCAAGATAGGCGCGCCATTGCCGTTCGGGTCGTATTCGAGGGCGACGGCGAAGTGCTCCGGGTTGGTGATGACGACGTCGGCGTCTTTGACCCGTTGCAGCATGCGGACGTTGGCCATTTCGCGCTGGCGGCGACGGATGTGGGCCTTGACCTCGGGCCGACCCTCCATGTCCTTCATTTCATCCTTGATTTCCTGGTGCGTCATGCGCATGCGCTTCATGAAGCTGTGACGTTGCCAGGGCACGTCAATCAAGGCGATGAGACCCAGCGCCAAGGAAATCACGAGAGCGGACTGCAGCAGCAGGGTGCCGGCCAGGGCCATGGCCGGCTCCAGCGCCATGTCGCCAATACGCAGGATGTCGTCCATGCGCAAGGCCAGACTCAGCCACAGAGCCCCGCCGACCAACACAAATTTCAGGATGGCCTTGCCCAGTTCGACGAGGGCGTGCGTGCCGAACATGCGCTTGAGGCCTTCGATGGGACTGAGCTTGGTGGCCTTCGGTGCGGCGGCGGCCGGCGAGAACATGAAGCCACCCGAGAGGCCGGCGGCCAGGACGGCCATGATCACGGTGAGGCACATGACGGGCATGACCACGAGGAAGCCGTTGACCAACTGGCCCCCCATGCTCGCGAGCATCAGCGCTGGATTGTCCAGGGTCTTGCGGTCGAAGGTGAAGCCGCTGGCGAAATGCGTGGCCAGTCGCTCGGCCATCCAGCTGCCCATGAGGGTGATCAGGAGCAGGGCGCCAATCACGACGGCCGCAGCCGGTGCCTCGATGGAGCGGGCAATTTGACCTTCTTCGCGCGCCTTTTGCAGTCGGCGCGCGGTGGGTTCTTCGGTGCGTTCCTGGGCGCTGTTCTCAGCCACGCGGCACTCCCAGGAGTTCGCGCACCACAGAGAAGCCTTGCAGCCACAGCCAGTCGATGCGGCCGATGATGCTGCCCATGAAGGCGAGCAACACGATGAAGCCGACGGCGACCGAAGCCGGGAAGCCGACTGAGAAGATGTTCAGGCTGGGCGCGGCGCGGGTGATCATGCCGACCCCGATGTTGACAAACAAAAGGGCCACCATGACGGGCAGCGACATCAGCACCGCGCCCAAGAACATCATGGAGCTCCAGCGAAGCAACAGACCCATGCTCTCGGGCGAGAAGATGCTGGTGCCTATGGGCAGGGTGTGAAAGCTCTCGAGGATCATGCCCAGGAGGATCACGTGGCCCCCCATGCCGACAAAAATCAATATGCCCAGCACGATCAGGAATTGCGAGATCACGGGCACGTTGCCCATGTTGGGGTCCATGAGGTTGGCCATGGACAGGCCCATGGAGGTCGCAATGGCCTGGCCGCCCACCACCATGGCGGCCACCACCATTTGCAGGATCAGGCCGGCGATGGCGCCGATGGCCAGCTGGTTGATGATTTCCTTGAGGCCGGCCGCCGATACCGGGTCGATCACCGGCCAGGTGTGCATGGGATACACCAGCCAGGCCAGCACGATGGCCAGCAGCACGCGCAGGCGAACATTGAAGGCGCGCAGGGCAAAGACAGGGGCCGTGATCATCAGGGCCGAGATGCGCAGCATCGGCCAGAGGAACGTGTAGAACCTCGCGACGACATCGGCTGCCAGCAACTCCATGGCCCAAGCCCTCGCCGTTCGCTTACCCAAACAGCGCGGGAATGCGCTGGAAGATGGCGCGGGTGAATTCCACCATGGTGCCCAGCATCCAACTGCCAAACAGCAGGATGGCCAGACCCATGGCGATCACCTTGGGGATGAAACTGAGCGTCATCTCGTTGATCGAGGTGGCCGCCTGGACGATACCGATCACCAGACCGACGGCAAGGGCCACACCCAGAAGGGGTGCGCTGACCAGGAGGGTGGCCCACAGGGCCTGCCGTCCGATGTCTACGACCATGGCTGAATCCATTGTTTGACTCCGTTGTGCGTGTGGGGGCTAGGGCATCACGAAACTGGATGCCAGCGAACCCATGATCAGGGCCCAGCCATCGACCAGCACGAACAGCATCAGCTTGAACGGCATGGAGATCATCATCGGAGACAGCATCATCATGCCCATGGACATGAGCACGCTGGCCACGATCAGGTCGATCACCAGGAAGGGGATGTAGATCAGGAAACCGATGGTGAAGGCGCTTTTGAGTTCGGAAGTCAGAAAGGCC
>CANHSE010000100.1 GCA_947463025.1 Comamonadaceae bacterium | reverse complement strand
GCAACTGATTGCGCGCGCCCAAGTGGCCAAGTCCCTGCAAAAAACCGAAGCGACCACCGAAGTCGTCGCTGCCTGCGAGGCCCTGGCGCCATGAAACACGCGATCAAGCACATCCACTTTGTCGGCATCGGCGGATCGGGTATGTCCGGCATCGCCGAGGTGCTGCGCAATCTCGGCTACGAGATCTCCGGCTCGGACCTCTCCGACAGCGCCACGCTGCGCCGCCTGCAGGGTCTGGGCATTCGCACCTGCGTCGGTCATGCCGAGGCGAACATCGCGGGTGCCGATGCGGTGGTCACGTCCACTGCCGTCCAGGCCGATAACCCCGAGGTGCTGGCTGCGCGCAAGCGCCTGATCCCGGTGGTGCCGCGCGCCATGATGCTGGCCGAGTTGATGCGCCTCAAGCAAGGCATCGCGATTGCCGGCACCCATGGCAAGACCACCACCACCAGCCTGGTGGCCAGCGTGCTGGCCGAGGGCGGGCTCGACCCCACCTTCGTGATCGGCGGGCGCCTCAACAGCGCAGGCGCCAACGCCAAGCTGGGCGCAGGCGACTACATCGTGGTCGAGGCCGACGAGTCCGACGCCTCCTTCCTGAACCTGATGCCGGTGATGTCGGTGGTGACCAACATCGACGCCGACCACATGGAGACCTACGGCCACGACTTCGGCCGACTCAAGGGCGCCTTCATCGACTTCCTGCACCGCATGCCGTTCTACGGCACGGCCATCTTGTGCCTGGACGATCCGGCGGTGCGCGCGATCATGGCCGACGTGCAGTGCCCCATTACCACCTACGGCGTGGACGAGGCGGCCCAGGTGCGCGCCATCAACATCCGCGCCGACGGACCGCAGATGCGCTTTACCGTGCAGCGTCGCAATGGCGTGGTGCTGCCCGATCTGGCCGTCACGCTCAATCTGGCGGGCCACCACAACGTGCTCAATGCGCTGTCGGCCATTGCGGTGGCGGTCGAATTGAACATTCCCGATGCCGCCGTGCAAAAAGCCCTGACCGAATTCCGCGGGGTGGGGCGACGCTTCCAAAGCTATGGCGATCTCCCGGTGCGCGCCGCCCAAGGCGGCGGCACCTTCCGCGTGATCGAAGACTACGGCCATCACCCGGTGGAGATTGCCGCCACCTTGGCTGCAGCGCGCGGTGCTTTTCCAGGTAGTCGCTTGGTGCTGGCCTTCCAGCCGCATCGCTACACCCGTACCCGTGATTGCTTCGAGGATTTTGTGCGCGTGCTGGGTCTGGCCGATGTCGTTCTTCTGGCCGAGGTCTATGCAGCGGGCGAGACGCCCATCGTCGCTGCCGACGGTCGTGCCCTGGCGCGCGCTGTACGGGTGGCGGGCAAGGTCGAACCGGTGTTCATCGAGGACATCGCCGACATGCCCCGCACGGTCACGGCGATGGCGCGCGACGGCGACGTGGTGATGTGCATGGGCGCAGGCTCCATCGGCAGTGTGCCCGCCAAGCTGGTCGAGATGGGAGCGAAGGCATGAAGTTCGGAAAGGTCGCAGTCCTCATGGGCGGACGTTCCGCCGAGCGCGAGATCTCGTTGATGTCCGGCGGCGGCGTGCTGCAGGCGCTGCAGGCTCGGGGCGTGGATGCCCATGCCTTCGATCCCGCCGAGCGGGATCTGGCCGATCTGCGCAAGGAGGGCTTTGAGCGCGCCTTCATCGCGCTGCATGGTCGCTTTGGTGAGGACGGCACGGTGCAAGGTGCTCTGGAGCTTCTGGGCATCCCTTACACCGGCTCGGGTGTCATGCCGTCGGCGCTCGCCATCGACAAGGTCATGACCAAGCGCGTCTGGCTAGCCGAGGGCATTCCCACACCGCGTTATGTGCTGCTTCGCCAGGGCGCAACGTCCCCGCAGGCGCTGGCCGATGTGCCCCGCACGCTGGGCCTGCCGCTGATCGTCAAGCCCGCGCGCGAGGGCTCGTCGCTGGGTCTGACCAAGGTGACGGACGCAGCCGACATGCCTCGCGCCTTCGAGGCTGCCGCCGCCCTGGACAGCGACGTGCTGTGCGAGCAGTTCATCGCCGGCGACGAGGTCACCTGCCCGGTGCTGGGCACCGGTGATACGGCCCGCGCGCTGCCCGTGATCCGCATCGTGGCGCCCCAGGGCAACTACGACTATCAAAACAAGTATTTCAGCGACGACACCCAGTACCTCGTGCCCTGCGGCCTGCCCGCAGGCGAGGAAGCGGCCATTCAGGCCCTGGTGCTCCAGGCCTATCGTGTCTTGGGCTGCCGCGGCTGGGGCCGCATCGACGTGATGATCGATGCCGCCACCCGCAGGCCCTGGCTGCTGGAGATCAATACCTCGCCGGGCATGACCGGCCATTCGCTGGTGCCCATGTCAGCGCGCGCTGCCGGCATTTCCTATGAGGACCTGTGCCTGCAGTTGCTGGCCAGCGCGGCACTGGACAACCCCGGGAGCATGAGCCGCTCATGAAACCGTCTACGCCCCTGCCCATCGACGTGCGCGTCATGAATGCCACCACCCTGATCATGCTGGGTGTGTTTGGCGTCATCGCGCTGTCGGCGCTGGGCTGGTGGGGTGTGCGCCATTCGGTGTTTGCGCTCAGCGGCATCACCGTGCAGGGCGATGTGGCCCATAACAGCGCGGCGACGCTGCGGGCCAACGTCGCGCCGCGCGTACAGGGCACTTTCTTTACCGTCGATCTGTCCAACGCGCGCCAGGCGTTTCGCGAAGTGCCTTGGGTGCGTGACGCCGTGGTGCGCCGCGAGTTCCCGGATCGCCTGCGCGTGATCCTGCAGGAGCATCGACCGGTGGCCTTCTGGGGCGCCGAGGGTGAGACCCTGCTTTTGAACAGTTTTGGCGAAGTCTTTGAAGCCAATACCGGCGACTTAGACCAGGATGACCTGCCTCGCCTGTCGGGCCCGCGCGAGCAATCAGCGTTGGTGCTGACCACCTACCAGGCGCTGGCGCCGATGTTTCGCAGCCTCGAGCTGGAAATCGAGCAGCTCACGCTCACCGCCCGTGGCAGTTGGCAAGCCAAGCTCGACACCGGCGCGCCGGTGGAACTGGGGCGTGGCACCACCGAAGAAATCACCGCCCGCGCGCAGCGCTTCGTGCTGACGCTCACGCAGGCCACATCCCGCTATGGACGCCGCCCCGAGGCCCTGGTCGCCGCCGACCTGCGCCACGCCGACGGCTATGCGATACGCCTGCGCGGTGTCAGCACCCTGGGCAACGACGGACAGAAAAAATAGAGAGGATTTGCAATGGCAAAGGAATACAAGGACCTGGTCATCGGACTGGACATCGGCACCGCCAAGGTCATGGCCGTGGTCGCCGAAGTTCTGCCGGGTGGCGAACTCAAGCTCGCCGGCCTGGGCGTCGCGCCGTCCAACGGCCTCAAGCGCGGCGCGGTGGTCAACATCGATGCCACGGTGCAAAGCATCCAACAGGCCCTGAAAGAGGCCGAGCTGATGGCCGACTGCAAGATCACCCGGGTCTACACCGGCATCACCGGCAGCCACATCCGCGGCATGAACTCCAGCGGTATGGTGGCGATCAAGGACAAGGAAGTCACCGCAGCCGACGTGGCGCGCGTGGTGGACACCGCCCGCGCGATCAACATCTCCACCGACCAGCGCCTGCTGCTGGTGGAGCCCCAGGAGTTCATGATCGATAACGAGGATGTGCGAGAGCCGATCGGCATGAGCGGTATCCGTCTGGAAGCCAAGGTGCACATCGTTACCGGCGCACAAAGCGCCGCCGAAAACATCATCAAGTGCGTGCGCCGCTGCGGTCTGGAAGTCGAGCAGCTGCTGCTCAATCCCCTGGCCTCGAGTCTGTCGGTGCTGACCGCTGACGAACGCGAGCTCGGTGTCGCCTTGGTGGACATCGGCGCGGGCACTACCGATGTGGCCATCTTCACCGGTGGCGCGATTCGCCACACCGCAGTGATCCCGATCGCGGGCGACCTGATCACCAGCGACATCGCCATGGCCCTGCGCACACCCACCAAGGACGCCGAGGACATCAAGGTCGAAAGCGGCTATGCCAAGCAGCTGCTGGCCGACCCGCAGGACCAGGTTGAAACGCCCGGCTTGGGCGATCGTGGCCCGCGCACCATCTCGCGCCAGGCCCTGGCCGGCGTGATCGAGCCGCGCGTCGACGAGATCTACCAGCTGGTGCAGCAGGTGATTCGCGAATCGGGTTACGAGGAAGTCCTTAGCTCCGGCATCGTGATCACCGGCGGCACCGCGGTCATGCCCGGCATGGTCGAACTGGGTGAGGACATCTTTCTCAAACCGGTACGCCGGGGCGTCCCCAAATACGTGGGTGCGCTATCCGACATGGTGGCGCAACCGCGTTCAGCCACCGTCATGGGCCTGCTCGAAGAAGCCCGCCTGGCGCGCGTGCGCGGCCAGAAAGTGGCCCAGAAAAACGGCTCGGTGAAAACAGCCTTCGGCCGCTTCAAGGACCTGATCGTGAGGAACTTCTGATGCGACCCTTTCGACTCTGGCTCGCACGGGGCAGCCCACCTGCGCATCGCCGCGGACGAAGTTGTTCGACCGCGCCCCCGGCCAGTGGATAAGGCCAGACCCCAAGAAAAAGCAACTAGACAACCCATACAGGCAACTGCAGTTTTTGAATCAAGGAGAAAGACATGACCATCGAAATGATTGAAGTGGAGGAGTTCAACCTGGGCACCCAGATCAAGGTGATCGGCGTGGGCGGCGGTGGGGGTAACGCCGTCGAGCACATGATCGAGCGCCAGGTCCAGGGTGTGGAATTCATCTGCGCCAACACCGATGCACAGGCCCTGCAACGCACGGCGGCCCACAAGACGATCCAGCTGGGTCAAAGCGGTCTGGGCGCTGGCAGCAAGCCTGATAAGGGTCGTGAAGCCGCCGAGATGGCGGTGGCGGACATCCAGGAGGCGATCCAGGGGGCACACATGCTGTTCATCACCGCCGGCATGGGCGGTGGCACCGGCACCGGCGCCGCGCCGGTGATCGCACGGGTGGCCAAGGAAATGGGCATCCTCACCGTGGGCGTGGTCACCAAGCCCTTCGACTGGGAAGGCGGTCGCCGCATGACCAATGCCGACGCCGGTCTGGCCGAACTCGAGGCCAATGTCGACTCGCTGATCGTGGTCCTCAATGAGAAGCTGCAAGAAGTTCTGGGCGATGACATCACCCAGGACGAGGCCTTCGCGCACGCCAACGATGTTCTGAAAAACGCCGTGGGCGGCATCGCCGAGATCATCAACGTGCCCGGTCATGTCAACGTCGACTTCGAAGACGTGCGCACCGTCATGGGCGAACCTGGTAAGGCCATGATGGGAACCGCCGTGGCCGAGGGGCCGGACCGCGCCCGCATCGCCGCCGAACAGGCCGTGGCCTGCCCGCTGCTCGAAGGCATCGACCTGTCGGGTGCGCGTGGTGTGCTGGTGCTGATCACCGCGGCCAAGGGCAGCCTGAAGCTGTCCGAGTCCAAGCTGGCGATGAACACCATCCGTGCCTACGCTTCGCCCGACGCCCATGTGATCTACGGCACCGCCTACGACGACAACCTGGGTGACCAGGTCCGCGTGACCGTGGTGGCTACCGGCCTGTCCCGCCAGGGTCAGCGTCGCACCGCGCCCCCGTTGGCCGTGATCCGCACCGGCACCGACAACGTGCCGCTGAACGTCTCCAGCATGCCCGCTGGTATCCCGACCCTGGGCAACGTGGTGGCCTCGGCGCCGGCCAACGTCGCAGGCCTGCCCCCGATCGCCGCGCCCGCATCCATCGGCACTTCGGCCGACCTGAACGTGCCTAGCGTGTGGCGCACCAACCGCACCCAGGCGGCGGCCAAGGTTGACGCCTTGTCGTCGGGCGGTATGGAGGACTACGAGATCCCGGCCTTCCTGCGCCGTCAGGCCGACTGAGGCTGAGGTTCAGCGCTGTGCAGGCAAAGGCGTGACCATGAAGATCGTGCGTACTCTTGCAGTTGTCTGGGGTCTGGCCGCGGCGCTGGCCGCCTCGGCGGTCCACGCTCAGTTCACGCCCCGGGACCTGATGTTCGACAGCCGTTCGGCGTCTGACCTCACGTTCCCGAGCGCGGTCACGCCGATCGAGCAGGCCACCTACCCGCAGATGATGCTGCTCAAGCCGGAGGGCGAGGGCCCGTTCCCGGCGGTGATGCTGGGTCACCAATGCGGCGGCCTGGTGTTCAACAAGGCCAACCCCCGCGCGGCCAACTGGTCGATGCTGCAGTGGGCCAAGGACTTTCAGCAAGCGGGCTACGTCACCTTGCTGGTGGACTTCATGGGGCCGCGGGGTGCCACGCAGGTCTGCCAGGGCGCGCAAGCGGGCGTCACGCTGGGTCGAACCGCCAAGGATTTCTTCCAGGCGGCCGAGTACCTGCGCAAGCTGCCCTACGTGGATACCAACAAGGTCGCCCTGGTCGGCTTCTCGCAGGGTGCTCTGATCGCGTTCTACAACAATAGCAAGCGCGTGCGCGAGGCCATCGGCGCATCCCGCGGCTTCGACGCTTACGTGTCGTTCTATCCGCTGTGCCGCCTCCAGCTGCAGTCGCCGGACCGCCCGGTGGTGGAGATCCTGCAGCGCGATGTCGAGAAACCCCACCTGATGCTTCTGGGATCCGCAGACACCGAGACACCCGCCGCGGATTGCGAGGCCTTGGGTGCCACAGTGAAGGCATCCGGCCGGCCGCTTGACTTCCACACCTATGCCGGCAAGACGCATTGCTGGGACTGCAAGAGTCTCAATGGCTTTACCAAGCAGGGACGCCACGGGACGGTCACCTACACCTACGACGAAGAGACCACCCGCGACTCGTTCGAACGCACCAAGGCCTTTCTGACCCGCTCGTTCATTGCCCCGAAGTGAACGGACCCCTTCGCGCACGCGGGTTTGGCATTCTTTAGCGCAGGTCAGTCAAAAGTACAATCGAGCCTTCATGCTGCCGCAACGCACTCTCAAAAGCCTCACACGCGCCGTCGGCGTGGGGCTGCACAGTGGCCAGAGGGTCGAGCTCACGCTGCGGCCGGCACCGCCCGACACCGGCATCGTGTTTCGTCGGGTCGACCTGGCCCAGCCCGTGGATATCCCGGTCTCGGCTCTGGCCGTCACCGACACCCGCATGGCCTCCACCATCTCCAGCGGCGGGGCCAAGGTGCACACCGTCGAACACCTGATGTCGGCCTGCGCCGGTCTGGGCCTGGACAACCTGTACGTCGACATCACCGCCGAAGAAGTCCCCATCCTGGATGGCTCCTCATCGTCCTTCGTGTTCCTGTTGCAAAGCGCCGGAATCGAGCTGCAAAAAGCCCCGCGTCGCTTCATCCGCGTGCTCAAGCCCGTGCAGGTGCGCGAAGGCGAGGGCGACAACCTCAAATGGGCGCGCCTGTCCCCCTTTCACGGCTACAAGCTGCGCTTTGAGATCGACTTCGCGCACCGCGTGGTCGATTCGACCGGGCAGTCCTACGAGTTCGATCTCAGTCGCGACTCCTACAGCCGTGACATTGCCCGTGCGCGCACCTTCGGCTTCACCAAGGACGTCGAGATGCTGCGTGCCAACGGCTTGGGTCTGGGCGCCGGCATGGACAACGCCGTCGTGATGGACGACTACCGCGTGCTCAATTCCGACGGTCTGCGCTATGACGACGAACTGGTCAAGCACAAGATCCTGGACGCCATGGGCGACCTGTACCTGGTGGGACGACCGCTGCTGGCGGCCTACGAGGCGTTTCGCTCGGGCCATGCGATGAACAACAAGCTCCTGCGCGAGCTGCTGTCACAGCCCGATGCCTACGAGATCGTGAGCTTCGACGACGAGAAGCACGCACCCGCTGGCTTCGCGCAGGTGGCCCGCGCCTGGTAAGGGCCTCCGACCATGCTGTTTTTTCGTTGGGCCATCCTTCTTTTGCTACTGGCCGCAGGCGTTTGCTTTGCGCTTTACGCGGGCACCGGTCAGGCGCGCTATCGCCAGTGGGGCTTGGTCGTTCTCAAGTGGACGCTGCTGGCGGCTTTCGGCTTCTTTGCCGTTCTGATCTTCGAGCGGATTTTCTGAGCGGCCTGCGCGGTCTCGCTCAGACGGCCCGTCCCGCCTTGTAGGCACTGGTGGTGCGTCGCGCGCGCGGACTGGCCTGCTCCAGTCGTGCCACCGCTTGCCCTGCGTGGGCATGCATGATGGCCAGCCCCAGGGCATCGGCGGCATCCGGCCCGGGCAGACCCGGCAGTTTCAGCAGCCGCTGCACCATCGCCTGCACCTCGGGCTTGCCGGCCCGCCCGTGCCCCGCGATGGCCCGCTTCATCTGCAAGGCCGTGTACTCGGCTACCGGCAGGTCGCAGGCCACCAGCGCGGTGAGGCAGGCACCCCGCGCCTGACCCAGAAGCAGGGTGGACTGCGGGTTGACGTTCACAAACACGATCTCGATGGCTGCGGCATCGGGCTGATAGCGTTCGCGCACCTCGCGTATTCCGTCGAACAAGGCCTTGAGCCGCGCTGGCAGGTCGCCCCGCGGTAGGTGGGTGGTCTGGATCGTGCCGCTCGCGACGTAGCGCGGGGTGGTGCCGTCCAGTTCGATCACGCCGAAGCCGGTGGTCTGCAGGCCGGGGTCGATGCCGAGGATACGCATGCGGTGGGGTGTGGGGCGGGAAGAGGGGCTCTGGCGTCGATTGTCCGTCATCCGGTCGAGCCCACTTGATCGACAATCGCAGGCATGGACGCCGACGACTCGCCCGCACAGCCCATTCCCTACGACCTGATCGGCGGTGAGTCCGTCGTTCGCGGCTTGGTGGACCGGTTCTATGACCTGATGGACCTAGAGCCTGGCTATGCGGCCCTGCGTGCAGCGCACGGCACCGAGCTGTCGGGCGCGCGCCAGAAGCTGTTCATGTTCCTCTCAGGCTGGCTTGGCGGGCCCCCGCTGTACACGCAGGCGCACGGTCACCCGCGCCTGCGGATGCGCCACATGCCCTTTTCCATCGGCGTCTTGGAGCGTGACCAGTGGGTGGCTTGCATGGACCAGGCCATGCGCGAAGTGGGCATCGAGCCGACGCTACGCGCGCGCCTGAAGGCGTCGTTCATGCAGACGGCCGACTGGATGCGCAATCGCGCAGGGGCCTAGCGGCATGGCCCGTCGCATCCTCCTGCTCGGCGCCACCGGCACCATCGGCCGTGCGACCGCGCTGGCGCTCAGAGCGGCGGGGCATGAAGTCGTGTGCTTCCTGCGCCCCCACACCGACCCCGAGGCCCTGGCCCGTCAGCTCCCCGGTGTCACCTTGCGCTTTGGCGATGTCACATCGGCCGACTCCCTGGCGCAGGATGCTTTTCAGGGTGAGCGGTTTGACGCTCTGGTGTCCTGCCTGGCCTCGCGCACCGGCGCGCCGCTCGATGCCTGGGCCATCGATCACGATGCGCATGTGTTGGCCCTGGCCGCTGCACGCCAGGCTGGCGTTGCCCAGATGGTGCTGCTGTCGGCGATTTGCGTGCAAAAGCCCCTGCTGGCCTTTCAGAACGCCAAGCTGGCTTTTGAACAGAAGCTGATGGACTCG
>CANHSE010000099.1 GCA_947463025.1 Comamonadaceae bacterium | reverse complement strand
TGCCCGGCGCGACGACCGGCATCCTCATGGCCGTCATCACGGGCCTGTCCGCTTATCTGGTGATCCAGGGCGACTTCACCATCGGTGTGTTCGTGGCCTACAACGCCATGGCCTACCTGCTGCTCGCACCCTTTAACCAGCTGATCTCCGGTCAGATGCAGGTGAGCAACGCCAGCGGCGGATTCGACCGCGTCAACGACCTGCTGCAGGTGGCCCCGCAGGTACCGGTGCCCGAGACGGGCGCTGTGCCATCGTCCTGGGATCTGCAGGTCGAGGTCGCGTCGCAGGCCTATGGCGGTCTGACGGTGCTGCGCGACGTGTCGTTGCGCGTGCCCGAGGGTCGTTTCCTCGGCCTGGTGGGCGCGGTGGGCAGCGGCAAGTCCACCTTGATCAACCTGATCGCTGGCGTGATGGCGCCGACGGCGGGCAGTGTGCGGGTCGGCGGGCTGCCCCTGGAGCAGCTCGGGCAGGACCTGCGCAGCCATGCGATCGTGCTGGTGCCGCAGACCGACCATCTGGTCGAGGGCACGGTGATGGACAACGTCACTCTCTGGGATCCCGACCTCTCTGAACAGGACGTCACCGAAGCGTGCCGGCTGTGCCTGATCCACGACGACATCGTGCGCCGGCCTGGTGCCTACCGCAGCCGCCTGCGCGAGGGCGGTACCGATCTCAGCGGCGGCCAGCGCCAGCGCATCGCCCTGGCGCGCGCGGTGGTGCGACGGCCGCGAATCCTGTTGCTGGACGAGGCCACCTCGGCCCTCGATGGCCGCACCGAGGCCGCGATCCTGCAGAACCTGCGCGGCCTGGGCATCACCGTGATCTTCGCCACCCACCGCGTGGCGGCCCTGCGCGGCGCCGACCGGCTGGTCGTCATGGACGGCGGTCAGGTGCGCGAGGACGGTACGCCCGAGGACCTGCTGGCCGCAGGCGGTCTGTATGCACGCCTGGTCGCAGCCAGCGCCAAGGGGGCGACATGAGCGCCATCGGTAACACCCCCGACCCGACCCGCCAGCCCTCGACCCTGCCCAGCCTGGACGAGACGCTGCAGCAGTTCGACCAGCTCCTGGAGACCGACGTGCGGGTCTCCACCCGTCCCCACCCGCAGGGCGAGACCTTTGCCGCCTGCCAGGCCGCCGCCAAGCTGCTCGGGCTGTCGGGCGCGGCGATACGGGGCAGCGCGGGGCCCGACGCCAGCCTGGCCGAGGTCGCCACCGCCATGGGTCTGGTCGCGCGCGAGATCGCGTTGACCGGTCCGTGGTGGACCCATGACCATGGCGTGCTGCTCGCCCGCGAGGCCGACAGCGGCCGGCCCGTGCTCCTGCGCTCGGCGCGCGGGACCTCGGCCATGGCCGTGTCGGGGCCCGGGCCGCTCGGGCGTTTTCGCCCTCTGACCCGCGAGGCCGCCGAGCGCCTGGCGCCTGAGGCTGTCGCCCTGCACCCGACGCTGCCCGACTCGCCGCTGCGCTTCGCCCACCTGCTCAAGGCGGCGGCGCGCCTGCACCCCTTCGAGTTCCTGGCCTATGTGGTGTTGACCGTCCTCATCGCCTTGCTCACCTACGCTGTGCCAGTGGCCAGCGGCCTGGTCGTCGACCACGCCGTACCCTTTCGCAGCGGCGTTCTGCTGCTGTCCATCGTTGCGGTGGTGGTGGGCAGCAACCTGCTCATGCTGGCCCTGCGCTACACCTGCGAGCTGATCGCCCAGCGCCTGGAGGCTGGCACCGGGGTGCACCTGCAGGCGGGCACGCTCGACCGCCTGTTTCGCCTGCCCCTGCGGTTCTTCTCCAGCTACAACAGCGCCGACCTGATGCGCCGTTTCACGGCGCTAGAAGGCGCGCGCCGCACCTCGCTGCGCATGATGGTCAGCAGCGCGATGGATGTCAGCACCCTGGTGGTGGGCCTGGCCACGCTCACCTGGTACTTCCCGATGGGGGCGCTGGCCGTCGCCGTCATGGCCCTGATCGCCTTGCTGCTAGCGTGGCTGCTGGGTCGGCGCAGCTTTGCCGCCTATGCGCAGGGCGAGGCCATGACCACCAACGTGCTCACGGTGGTCTACGAGATGGTGACCAACATGGTGCCGATCCGCCTGTTCGGTGCCCAGCGTCGCGCCTTCCTGCGCTGGCGTGACAACTTTGTCGAGATGCGTCGCCGCCAGGTTCACAGCACCAGCTACGGTGATCTCTATGCCGCCTTTCAGCAATCGGCGAGCCTGCTGACGCTGGCGGTGGTCTTTACCATCGTGGCCTATTCAGTCCAGCCCAATGACGGTGCCTCGGTCGGTCACTACGTCGCCTTTGTCGGCTCGCTGTCGCTGGTCACCGGCGCGGTGGCCAGCCTGGCCAACACCATCCTGGGCGTCTATGGCCTGATCCCCTCGGTCAATATGGGCGCGCCCTTGCTCGCGGCCGTGCCCGAGCCGGCGGGTGGGCGCAAGCGGCTGGCCCAGATCCGGGGCGAGGTCGAACTCTCCGGCGTCAACTTCCGCTATGCCGACGACGGTCCCTGGGTCTTCTCCAACCTCTCGCTGCGCATCGCGGCGGGCGAGTATGTCGGTGTCGTAGGCCCTTCGGGCTGCGGCAAGTCCACCCTGGTCAAGCTGATGCTGGGCCTGCTGCCGCCCACCCACGGGCGTATTGCGTTTGACCAATCCGACCTGGCCAACCTCGACACGGACCGTCTGCGCCAGCAATGCGGCGTCGTGTTGCAGCAATGCCGGATGTTCCCGGGCTCACTGCTGGAGAACATCGCGGCTGGCCGCGATCTGGACCTCGACCGCGTGCTCGCCGTGCTGGACACGCTGGGCCTGGGCGACTACGTGCGCGCGCTGCCCATGGGCGTGCACACCCTGGTGGGCGAGAGCGCGCAGGCCTTCTCCGGTGGTCAGGTGCAGCTGATCTCCCTGGCCCGCGCGCTGGCGGGCGAGCCCAAGGTATTGATCTTCGACGAACCCACCAGCGCCCTGGACAACGCCAGCGTCGAACGGGTCGGCCAGGCCATCGCGGCGCTGCCGATCACGCGTCTGGTCTTCACCCACCGCCTGGGTACGCTACAGGCCTGCGACCGGATCATCGTCCTGGACCAGGGTCGTATCGTGCAGGAGGGGCGCTATGACGCGCTCGCGTCCGAGCCGGGTTTCTTCCAACAACTCCTGACCGGACAACCGGAGTGACATATGCGGTCTTCACTGATCTTCCTGGCGCACCTTGATGACGCGGATATCGCCTGGATGCAGACGGCCTGCCGTAAACGGCCCATGTCTGCGGATGAAGATGTCATCGCCAGTGGCGTCGTCAACCAGGATCTGTACCTCCTGCTCGCAGGTACCTGCCGCGTCGCGGCGCCCGACGGGCGCGCGCTGGACACGCTGCACAGCGGCGACATCATCGGCGAGGTCAGCTTCGTCGATGGACGCCTGACCACCGCCCGTGCCCACGTCAGCGCCGACAGCGGCGCCGTCCTGGCCCATTTCAGCGCGAAGGTCATGCAGGAGCAGCTGGCCGCCGACCCGGGCTTCGCCAGCCGCTTCTATCGCGGCATCGCCTCGGTGCTGGCCTACCGCCTGCGGCGCAATCTGCAGTTCGCCCTGGGCGTTGGCATCGATGTCCTGGACAGCGACAAGACCTATACAGGCGAGGTCGATCCCGCAGACCTCGAAGTCACAGCCCGTGCGGGCGCTCGCCTGAACCACTTGATCAAGGCGCTAGCCTGATGCAAAGGCTCGCGGGGGGCGCGAGCGCCGAGGTCCTTGCGGTTGACGCGAATCGGGTGCTCAAGCTGTTTCGGCATGGGGTGCCTCGCGCAGTCGCCCAACGCGAGGCGGCGCATGCGCGCTGGGCCCACGCGCAGGGTCTGCCGGTGCCCAAGCCGTTGGAGATCGTGCAGCAGGAGACGCGAACCGGCATCGTCTTCGAGCGCTGCGACGGCCCCACCCTCTTCGAGGCATTGCGCTCGGGTACGCGCGCGCCTGCCGATCTGGCCACCCTGTTCTTTGAGCTGCAGCAGCAGATCCACCGTGCCCCTTGCGAGCTGCTGCTGCCGTTACAGCCAGCCCTGGCTCATAGGATCGCCGCAGCCCCGGGAGTCGGCGACGACCTCAAGACCCGCGCCCTGGCCATCGCCCAGGCGCGCAGCGAACGTAGCGTTGCCTGCCACGGTGATTTTCACCCGCAGAACGTGATCCTCTGGCAGTCCTCGGCCGTGGTCGTCGACTGGCTGGACCTGGGGTGGGCCGACCCGGCGCTGGATGTCAACCGCACACTGCTCTTTCTCCTGTACGCGCACAGCCAGATGGTGGCGACCGATGTCCGCGACGCCTTTGTGCAGACTTACCGCCGGCTCTGCCGGCAGGCCTGGAGCGGCCGCACGCACGAGCTTGCGCGTTGGGTGCTACCGGTGGCTGTGGCGCGCCTGGCCCGACCGGGTCTTGAGGCTGTGCAACGGGCTGCGCTGACCCGTGTGGCGCATGGCGAGGTGACCCCGTGGGAGTGACGCCGCGCCGCATTCTCTTTGCACCCCTGGGCCATTTCATGGCCCATCGCAGCCGCTGCCTGTGCGTGGCCAACGCCTTGCAGCGGCGCGGCCATGCCATCGGCTTTCTCACGCCGCCCGAGGGCGACCCTGAAGTCACGGCCCTGGGCTTTCACCCCTTCGGTGCCCACAGCATGCCGGCTGCAGACGTGCTGGCCAATGGCGCGCCCCTGGACTACCAGCGCCGCTGGCTCGGGCAGCGATTCGAATCGCTGCCCGCTCACCGCTTCGATGTGGAGCGGCTGGCCCATGACGACCGCGCTGCCTACGACGCCTTCGGTCCCGACCTCGTCATCTGGGACGGGCGACCGACCCCGCCCCTGACCGCTGCGCTGGCTGGTATCCCGGCCATCGCGATCAACAACCTGTCTATGCCGATCGACAACCAGCCCGCCTGCGAGGCCGCTGCTGCGGCGCAGGGCAGGGCATGCCTCAGCGTCGAGCTGGCCTTTCGCGCCGAACTCGAACGCGTGCTGGGCGAAGCGGTGCGGGCCAGCCCGCGCGCGCTGCGCGCCCTGCGCGCCATGGCCTGGATCGTCCCGGGTCTACCCGCGCTCGAGAACCCGGACAAGCTGGCCTTGCTCGGACATCCCGCGCACCGCTACGTCGGCCCGCTGCACTGGCGCGGCGGCGACGCGCAGGCTGTGCCCCCGAGTCCGCCCGCGGACGACCGGCCGCAGGTGCTGGTCACCCTGGGGAGCTCCTTTCCCCTGCCGCAGGTCTTGGACACCATCGCCCGGGCCAGCCAAGGCCAGAACTGGCGGCTGGTGATGAACATGGCTGGCCCCTGCGCCCCCGAATCCAATGGCGCCCTCTCGGTGCTGCCCGCCATCCGCCTGCGCGAGCACCTGGCGACCAGTGAGGCGGTGATCCATCACGGCGGCCACGGAACGGCCATGGAAGTCCTGCGCGCCGGGCTACCCAGCACGATCATTCCGTTCAACGGCGACCAGATCGACATCGCGCGCCGCGTGGACGCCCTAGGCTGTGGCCTGCGCTTGGACGGCTACCCCGGTGACCTCACGCCGGAGGCGGTGCGTGAGGCCGTGCGCAGCGTTCTGTCCCGGCGCGACCACCGTGATCAGGCCCGCCGCTTCCAGCGCGAACTGGCCGCCTGGCCCGACGGCGCGGAGCTGGCAGCCGACTTCGTCGAAGAACGTCTGGTCCCGGCATGAGCTTTCACCCCCACGCCCATCTGCTGCCTGCGGCTTTGGACGACCTACCGCGGATCGTCAGCGCTTGCAACGATCTGCTGGTCGACGCCGCAGGTCACCGTTTGATCGATCTGTTCTCCGCCAACGGCGCGGCGTTTCTGGGTCATGCCCACCCTCGCATCGCGCAGGCCCTCAAGCAACAGCTCGACGCGGTGTGGCTCACCGGCGGCTTGCCCACCGACGCCGGCGACGCAGCCCGCCAGGCGCTTGAGACCCGCTTGCCATCGGGGCTGCGCCTGGCCGGTCTGTACACCACTGGCATGGAAGCCGCCGAATTCGCCATGCGCATGGCGCGCGTGCACACGGGCCGACCGGGCTTTGTGGGCTTTGACCGCAGCATGCACGGCAAGTCCCTCGCCACCGCGGCCCTGGGCTGGGCCAATGCGCCCGCCGTTCCGGTCGTTCATCGACTGCCGTCTTTCGCTGACCAGCCACCGGCGCAGGTGTTGCAGCAACTCGAGGACTGTCTGCGCCGGCATCCGGTTGCGGCCGTTTTTCTCGAACCGGTCCTGGGCTCGGGCGGGGGGCATGTCGCGCCCGAGGGCTGGTGCGCCGAGCTGATCGCCCTGTGCCATTCGCATAGTGCCCTGGTGGTGGCCGATGAAATCCTGTGCGGCGTTCACCGCACCGGTCCCTTCCTGGCTCACGCGCCGATGCGTGCCGACTTCGCCGGCCCCGACCTCCTGCTTCTGGGCAAGGGCCTGGGCAACGGCTTTCCGGTGGCGGCGGTCGCTGCGCGCGCTGACATCGCTTGCACGGCGGCCATGCTGCCTGGCTCCACCTACGCTGGCAATCCGCTGGCGTCCCGCGCCGTGGCCGCTACGCTGGCCGAACTGCCCGCGCTCGATGTGCCGGCGCGCGTTGCCGCTATCACCGAGGCGGTCCAAGGCGCGCTCGCAGGCGTAGAGGGCGTCGTGCTGCGCGGGCGCGGTGCGCTGTGGATGATCGAAGTCGCGTCCGCCCAGCGCGCGCAATCCCTCGCGCGGCGTCTATACCGTCAGGGCGTGTTCGTCAGCTGCACGGCCCAGTACCTGCGCGTCCTCCCGGCAGCCACCATCACGCCCGCGCACCTCGCGCAGGCCCTGGGGGTCTTGCGCGAGGCCTTGTGCGCACCCGACCAGGACTGACATCGTGAACGATCACCCTGCAGTGTCCGCCACGTCACCCGCTTCACCGCCGCCGGTGCTGGCCCTGGTAGGTGCCGATTTCGGCGAGCTGTCGAACACCTGGCAACTGCTTGAAGGTACGAGTGTGCGTGCGCGCATGCTGGTGGCGCCCGCGCTCTATGCGCACGACCCGGTCTTCCCCGGCCTCGCGGTGGAGCCCCTTCGTTCGCGCGAGCAGGTCCTGGATGCGATCCGCACCGAGCGCCCGCGCGTGCTGCTGCTGATGTCCGGTTACTTTTTTGTCGCCCAGCAGCTCCTGACCCGGGCCGACCTCGAGGCCATCGTGCAGGCCGCCCGCGACATTGGGGCGCGCGTGGTCACCAGCGACCCCCTGATCGGGTGTGTCGCCCATGTCGCCGCTGCTGCCGCAGTACGTGCGCTGTTTGCCGACGCCGTCCACGTGCATCTGGCGCCAGCCCCTGCGGGCCCCTTGCACTGGGCCTGCCACAACCCGCGCCTGACCCTAGCGCCTTCGCAGCGCGCGACGCTTGCGGGCGGCCTGGCCGAGATCGGGGTCATGCCGGGCGTGCCGTTCTGGCTTTTCATCCTGTCGGGCGCGGACCATCGCCTGCAATGCAGGCTGCAGGGCCGCTCGCGGCTTGACGCGGCGCTGCAGGCCTGGGGCCGGCAGGCGAGGGCGGCGGGCTGCCAGCCCGTGTTCCTGGTACCGCCCCTGGCCTGTGAATCGTTGGCGGGCGAGGCGAGTGGATCGGCCCTGGTGCTGCCGTTCTGCGACCACCGCCGCTTTCAAGCCTTGCTGCTCCACGCGCAGCACGCGTTCTTCTGGAACCTCCTGTCGAACTCGATACTGGCGCGCGTCGCCAACGGCGGCTCGGTATTCTTCCTTCACGACGGCCACCTGGCCCACTTCGTGCCGGCCTTGCTGCCGCTTGCTCACGCGTGCTACTACCAAAACGCGCTCCTGCCGCGGCTCGACCCGGCGAAGCCACTGGAATCCCAAGCTCTCGCGCAGGCCGCGTCCCAGCAGGTCGCCACCTTCGCACCCGCATTGCAGGCCCTGCGCGCACTGCCCACGCCGGACCAGTGGTTCGCGCGCGTGCTCGAGGAGGCGGGGACATGAGCAGCGCTGGCGCATCCTCCTTGGTCGTTCATGCCGGCCGCCTACGGCTCGACCCCTACCGACCCGCTGACTGCCGCGAGCTCTATGCGATCCGCTATCACCCGACGGTACGCAGCTTCATGGCCCGGCCCGCTCTGGCCACCTATGAATCGCACCGCGCCTGGACCCGGTCGCAGCTGGTGGACGGCGCGCCGCTGCGCCTGTGGCTGGTGCGGCATGTAGACCATCCGCGCGCCATCGGCTTCACGCAGCTGCGGTTGGACCCCTTGGGTGACAGCGCTGAAATCGGCGTGATGTTCCGCGAGCCCGCGTGCCATACGCAGGCCGCCATCGTGGTGGGCGCGCTGACCCTGCACCTGGCTTTTGTCGAACTGGGTTGCCGCGAGCTGCGCAGCTATGTGGTGGAGGGCCATCCGCGCGCCTTGGCCTTCAACCGGGCGGGCGGCGCCGTCGAGGTCCCCTCGGATCGACCGGGCCTCGTCCGGCTGCAGCTCGCGCGCGAGGCCTGTCTGACCCACCCCAACTTCCTCAAGGTGATGGCGCGTTGCAGGCTGCGTGGCATGCGCGTGGTCGTCACCCCCGATTGACGATGTTCTACAGCGCCGCCGACTTTCCCTTCACCCGTGTGTTGCAGGCGCATGTGGATCGCATCCGCGCCGAGGCCGAGGCGATCCGACCTTTCATGGTCGACTGGCAGGAAACGCATCTGCATGACCGCTGTTGGCAGGTCTATGGCCTCTTTGGCTTTCCGGGCGGCGAGGTGTTGGCCGAGAGCGCGGCGCGCTGCCCCTACACCACCGACCTCATCGCGCGTCATGTGCCCGCGCATGGCGCCGCGGGCTTTTCGCTGCTCAAGCCGCACAGTCGGATTCACCCGCACCGCGGCTATGCCGGCTCGTTTCTCCGGTGTCACTTGCCCCTGTCGGTGCCGCCGGGGGATTGCGCGCTTCGCGTGGAGAACGAGGTCCGAACCTGGACACCTGGCGAGTGCTTGGTGTTCGACGATCGGCTCGAGCACGAGGCCTGGAACCTCACGCCCGAGCCGCGCATCGTCCTGCTACTCGATTTCGTGCCGCCGGCCTGAGTGCGACCCAGCGCGCTTGCAGCCCTTAGGTGAGCGCAAAACACCGCAGTACGACCCAATCCGGATGCCGCGTGCCGGTCCCGCCGAGAAGGCGATCGTGGATCCCTCGTAGGGGCGCGTAGCGTGATGGCTGCCTTTGCGCAACAATGTCGCCATGACGTACCTCGCTTGCGCCGTTGCCAGACTGCTGGCTCTGACCCTGGTGGCTGGATCGATCACGGTGGCTCACAGTGCGCCACGATGGGAGCAAGTGGTGTCCAGTGGCCCCGGCCACTACTACATCGACCCGGCTTCGATCACCAAGGACGGCGAGCGCCGCACCTTCGACAGCGCGCTCGATTACCGCCAGCCGAAGACCAGTGCCGCCGGCAAGGCCTATCAGTCCGTGGCGACGCAGTTTCAGGTCAATTGCCGCATGAAGATGGCGCGCATCGTCCACATGACGTACTACAGCGGCCCCATGCTTGCGGGCAGTGTGGTCGAGCGCCAGGGGATGTTGCACGAGTGGATGGAAG
>CANHSE010000098.1 GCA_947463025.1 Comamonadaceae bacterium | reverse complement strand
TGTCCACCTGCTGCGGCGTGCAGCCTTCATCCAGCAGGAAACCGGCCTGGCGGCTGTACTGCTCGATCATGCGGTTGCCGATGAAGCCGTCGCACACGCCCGAGACCACCGCCGTCTTCTTGATCTTCTTGGCGACCGCCATCACGGTGGCCATGACGTCCTTGCCCGTCTTGGCGCCACGCACCACTTCCAAGAGTCGCATCACGTTGGCCGGGCTGAAGAAATGCAGGCCCACCACGTCCTGCGGACGTTTCGTGAAGGACGCGATCTGGTTCACGTCCAAGGTCGACGTGTTAGAGGCCAGGATGGCACCGGGCTTCATGACCGCATCCAGGGTCTCAAACACCTTTTTCTTGACGCCCATCTCCTCGAACACCGCCTCAATCACCAGATCGGCGCTGCCCAACGCCTTGTAATCGAGCGTAGTCGACAGCAGCGCCATGCGTTGTTCGTACTTGTCTTGTTTGAGCTTGCCCTTCTTGACCTGGGCCTCGTAGTTCTTGCGGATGGTGGCCACGCCGCGGTCCAGGGCTTCCTGCTTCATCTCCAGGATCGTGACCGGGATGCCCGCGTTCAGGAAGTTCATGGAGATGCCGCCGCCCATGGTGCCCGCGCCGATCACCGCCACCTTCGCAATCGTGCGCTGGGGCGTGTCCGAGGGCACGTCGGGGATCTTGGACGCCGCACGTTCGGCCATGAACAGATGGCGCAGCGCGCGGCACTCCGGCGTGTTCATCAGGTTGATGAAGATCTGGCGCTCCTCGAGCAGGGCTTGCTCGAAGGACTTCTTCGTGGCGTTCTGCACCGCGTTCACGCACTGGCCCGGGGCCGGCAGGTTCTTGGCCATGCCTTGAACCATGTTGCGCGCGAACTGGAAGTAGGCATCGCCTTGCGGATGCTTGCAAGGCAGGTCCCGCACGCGGGGCAGCGGGCGCGCGTCGGCTACCGAGCGGGCATAGGCCAGGGCCTCTTGCGCCAGCGACTCGGCTGAGGCCGCCATCTTGTCAAACAGTTTTTGTCCGGGCAGCTGCGCCAGCAGCTCGCTCTTGACCGCCTCGCCGCTGACGATCATGTTGAGCGCGGTCTCCACGCCCAGGACACGCGGCAGGCGCACCGTGCCGCCCGCGCCGGGGATCAGGCCCAGCTTCACCTCGGGCAGGGCCACGCTGGTGCCGGGCGCGGCGATACGGTAGTGGCAGCCCAGGGCCAATTCGAGCCCGCCGCCCATGGCCACCGAGTGAACCGCAGCGACCACCGGCTTGGCCGAGCTTTCGACCGCCCGGATGACCGACAGCAGGTTCGGCTCGGCATAGGCCTTGGGGGAGTTGAACTCATTGATGTCGGCACCGCCGGAGAACGCCTTGCCGGCGCCGGTCAAGACGATGGCCTTGACCGCCGGATGGGCATTGGCCTTGTCCAGGCCGGCGGCGATGCCCAGGCGCGTGGCCAGGCCCAGTCCGTTCACGGGGGGGTTGTTCAATGTGATCACGGCCACGTCGCCGTGGACCTGGTAGTCAGCACTCATGCGGTCTTCCTCGGGGTTGGAATGGGCTTGCGACTGCCATTCTAGGAACCCTGATGAGGGCCTGACAGAAGCCTTGTCCCCCTTGGGACAAAGTGCGGGGCTTGACGAGAAACTGACCCGCCCAAGCGCAGGAGGAACCTGAGCGGGGCGCGGGCCACAACCCGAAGCTTGGAATGGACGGCCTGCGTCGCGTTCCTTGCCGCCAGGCTCATCTTTCACACAACTTTCATCGAGGAAATTTCATGCCTTTTTGCCCAAGTATCGGCCGCGCCTCCGTTCACCCAGGCGGCGATCTC
Source organism: Comamonadaceae bacterium (assembly GCA_947463025.1). Classification (GTDB taxonomy): domain Bacteria; phylum Pseudomonadota; class Gammaproteobacteria; order Burkholderiales; family Burkholderiaceae_C; genus Ramlibacter. The sequence continues at coordinate 7,913 of CANHSE010000098.1, read as the reverse complement.
GAACGAGGCCAACCCCGCGCTGCGCCTGCCCCGTCGCGTCCCTGCCACGAGGATCCGAGGATCGGTCTCCCAATCATGACGGCAGTCATCGGGGGCGGAGTCGGAATCGCAGCCGGGGGCTGGGTCATCGGCTTGATCGCCGCGGGTGCCAGCGGCCTCATGGGGGCGGCCTGCGCGTGCTGCTGCATCCCTCGCTGAGAGGCTCGCGCCTCATGCCATCCAACGAAATCGTCCGGCTCGCAGCCCTCTTCGACGCCACGGACCTGCGTCAGGATGCAGACGGCGCATTGACCCTCACGGTCGAAGCCCAATCGATCCGCCTGCACCCCGGCGACGGCGGTGACAGCGTCTGCCTTGAGGCGGAACTCGACACCTTGGTCGGACTTCCAACCGGGATCCTCCTGTCCCTGATGGCCGCTAACCGGTGGCCGAGTGAATCGATGGCGGGGGTACTGGCCATCGATTCAGGCGAGCGAATCTGCTTGACCCATTGGGTCCGGCACTGCAGCCTGTCGGCGGTCCATGCCAAGTCCTTGATTCAACGGTTCGTCCGCCACGCCAGCGTATGGAAGGCTCATCTCGCCGAGCTGCGCACGCCCCCTGCACGCACGTGCGCGCTGCAGACGCTGGCATGAGCGTGCAGGAATTCCTCCAGGCGCTGGCCCGGTGTCTGGGCCTGCCACAGTTGATGCTCAATGCGGATGGCGCCTGTGCGGTGCGGCTTTCCGACGGCCTGCTGCTGGACGTGCAGATCCTGGCCGCCTGCGAAGAGGTCCGGTGGACCCTCCCGCTGGGGCAGCCCGACCCGGCCCACCTGGCCGCCGTGTTGGCAGAGGCCCTGGCGGCCAACCACCTAATGGGTCGCAAGGTGCCCCGACATTTCGCGTTCGAGACCGAGCGCGGATCACTGGTGCTGTGCGAGACCCTGCGACTGGAGCAGCTGTCCTGCACATCCCTGCGGGATGACCTGGATCACTTCCTGGAGGCCTGCAGGCAAACGCGGCAGGAGGTCCATCGCGCAGGCTCGATCACTTCGTGACAGCGTCATCCCGGGAATCCGCCACCAGGTGCCCCAGGACGCATGGTCAAGATGACAAATGGCTGATCGTCTGCACGTGGGCGAGAACCCGAGTGCGCAGAAAGGTCACTTTATGCCTGCCCCTCGCCTGACCGGCGTGCCTTTTGAAGGCGGGATGGCGTCTCGAATCATCAACCGACCACGAACTGTCCATGACGAACATCAATTCAACTACCCCATTTACACGCGCGCAAAGCCAAGCCACATTCGCACCCACAGGACAAGCAGCAGTCCCATTAAATGCACCAAGCGCAGGGGAACAAGGCGATCCAGGAGATCATGAACCGGTGAGGATTCATATCGTCCAGCCGCGTCAGCCAGTACAGCCGCCTAACGCGTCATCGAGTTTGCCTCCTGCGGGTGGGCCTGCCGATCAGGACGATCGTTCGGCGTCATGGGATTGCTTCCAGGCTTCAGCCGCTGCTTGCGGCGGCGGCGGTTGCTTTGCTCTCAATGGTCCATCCAGTATTGCGGGCATGCTGTTCGGTTTAGGCTGCTGCGGGCTTGGGGTATCAGCGGTGCTGTGGCACAGAGAGCGTCATGGCAATCCGGTCACGGCGAACCAAGGCGCAGCAAGGCGTGATTAGCCCGTGCAACCTTCGCCCCCAGGAATCCGCATGCCCTGGATTCACCTCGTCCAATTGCTAGCCACCGAGCTTGACTTGCCTGAACTGTCCTGGGATGCCAGCGGCACGGCCGCCATTGCCTTCGGTTCACTGGTGGTCTGGTTGAGCCCAGGCCCGTCGGACGACCCGGTCGAAAGCGGCCTCTGCCTGCGTGCGCACCTGGGTTCGCTGGACAGTCTGCCCCCAGAAGCCGCCGTGACCCTGATGGCAGGGAACCGGTGGCCGGACGAGCGGATCGCGGGCGTGCTGGGAGTGGACGAGAGGCGAGTTGTCTTCCTCCTCCACCACTTCCAGACACATCCGCTGTCCATCGCCCGTCTGGGTCGGACGCTCCACCGGTTCGCGGCGCACGCCATGCATTGGCGCGAATGGATCGCCCGCGCGCACGAGCCCGCGACGATCTCCCTCCTCGGGCAGCTGCGAGCATGAACGTACCGGAAGTGCTGGCGGCAATGGCCCGCCATTTCAACCTGCCGGAACTCACGCTCAACCCTGATGGGGTGAGTGCCGTCCTGCTGCCGCCGGGGGTCGACCTGCATATCGAGGTGCTGTCAGGGTGCGATGAAATGCGCTGGACCATGCCCCTGGGGCAACCGGATCTCGCGTGTCGGGCCCTGGTGATGACAGAGGCCCTGCTGGCCAATGCCGTCCTGGCCTCCTTCACGCACCGGCATTTCGCGTGGGAGGCAGATCGTGGGCAACTGGTGCTGTGCGAGACCCATCGTCTGGACCTGCTGTCTCCGGATTCAATTCCGACAGCCCTGGAGACGTTCATCCGCGCAAACCGGGAAGGCCGGCAGCAGCTTCAGGCGCAGGGCTACTTCAGTTTCTGAAGCGCCCAGGCGACAACGCCGCGCCGTCCATCCCGGGCGATGGCGTCCTTCCGCTGACATGCGGCTGAGCGATATGGAAATCGCGGATAGCGGCTGATGCAAACGCCACATACCCTAGCCTGTTGATGACCGAACCGGTGATCGGGGGCATTCCAATTTCGGTACATCACGGAGGAAATCAAAATGAAGGAACTATGTAGCCAGTTATTTGCGCCGCGTCCCTCCCCAAGGGACCCGCCCGTCTCGACAGGGACCCCCATCACGCGAACACACATGTGCATCAGGAATACGGCGCCATATGTCGGCTTTTCTATTGGGCTTCTGGCAACGGTCGGCGGTGCACTGACCATCAGTTGGGGCGATGAGGAGAATCGAACCCTCGGAGGAGCCCTGGTCGCCGGGGGCGTTACGGCCGTGTTCGGAAGCCTGGTGTCAAAGAACCTGCTGGACCGTCATGCGGTGTGCGTCAGCCGCTCCGATCAGGAACTGGAGTCAGCGAAATTCGAGAGACTGTTCAGGACGTGACACGACGCACCCGTGAATTGACTTCCACGACACCTTCGCACGTCTCGCGATCGGCGAGGCGTCGCGAACCGCCTACACCTCCAGCCACTCCCGGCGCGTATACGCATCCGCCTTGAGCGCCTCGGGGGTGCCCTCGAAGACGATCCGGCCGTGCCCCATCACCAGGGCGCGGTCGGAGATCGTCATGGCGATGGTCAGCTTCTGCTCAATGAGAAGCACCGAGATCCCGCGGTTCTTCAACTCCTGCAGGTACTGCGCCACCAGCTCCACGATCTTGGGCGCCAGGCCCTCGGTCGGCTCGTCGATGATGATCAGATCCGGATCACCCATGAGGGTGCGGCACAGGGTCAGCATCTGTTGTTCGCCGCCCGAAAGCACGCCGGCTTCGGTGTGCTGGCGCTCTTTCAGGCGCGGAAACAGCTGATACATGTCCTCAAACGACCAGCGCCCCACCGCATTGGCTTTCTTTTGCCCCAGCATCAGGTTCTGGTGCACCGTGAGCTTGGGGAAGATGTCGCGGTTCTCGGGCACATAGCCCAGTCCCAGGTGGGCGATCTCAAAGGGCTTGCGGCCCATCACCGGCTGCCCCTTCCAGTCCACCTGCCCGTGGCAATCGACCATGCCCATGATGGCCTTGGCGGTGGTGGAGCGGCCCGAACCATTGCGCCCCAGCAGCGCCACGATTTCACCCGGCTGCACCTGAAAGCTCACGCCATGCAGCACATGGCTCTTGCCATAGAAGGCGTGGAGGTTGTCGACACGCAGCATGGTCAGCCTCCGCCGAGCCGCCTCAAGGAGGCTGAGACCCCCTCGGGGGGCAGTGAGTACACGAAGTGACGAGTGTGGGGGCTCATGGTTAATGTCCCCCGCCGCCCGACTGCGCGTCCGCCACACTCGAGCCCAGATAGGCCTCCTGGACGCGCGCATTGGCCCGCACTTTTTCGGGCGTGTCATAGGCGATCACTTCGCCATAGACCACCACCGCGATCTTGTCCGCCAGACCAAACACCACGCCCATATCGTGCTCCACCGTGAGCAAGGTCTTGCCCACGGTCACTTCCTTGATCAAATCGATAAAGCGCTTGGTCTCGCTCTTGCTCATGCCGGCGGTGGGTTCATCCAGCAGGATCACCTGTGCGCCGCCCGCAATGGTGATGCCGATCTCCAGGGCACGCTGCTCGGCATAGGTCAGGTTCATGGCCAGAACATCTTTGCGGCGGTCCAGGCGAATCATCTCCATCAATTGCTCGGCGCGCTCGTTCGCATCTTCCAGGTCGGCCAGAAACTTCAGGAACGTGTAGCGGTAGCCCAGACTCCACAGCACACCACAGCGCAGGTTCTCGAAGACGCTCAGTTTCGGAAAAATATTGGTGATCTGGAAACTGCGCGAGAGCCCCATGCGGTTGATCTCGAAGGGCCGCTTGCCGTCGATGCGCTGGCCATGCAGCAAGACCTCGCCACTGGTGGGCTCGAAACGTCCGCTAATGAGATTGAACAGCGTGGATTTGCCGGCGCCATTGGGGCCGATCACCGCCACGCGTTCCCCCGCGTTGACCGCCAGATTGGCGCCGCGAATGATCTCGGTCTTGCCAAAACTTTTGCGCAGGTCCTTCAGTTCGAGGGCGTAGGTCATGTGATCAGCGCCTCCCTGCGCTTGATCTCTTTTTCGATGTCTTCTTGAATCTCGCCCCATTGGCGCAAGAACACCCGCCGGGTCAACTCGAACAGGCCCAAGCCGGTGAGCATCACGAAGGCGGAGCCAAACCAGCTATTGAGCCCCGTGGCATCGAGCGGCACGCCCAGGAAGGTCACCGTCGGGCCCAAAGCGGCATTGAGCTTGAGGTGATAGACCATCTCGATCATCGCGGCCGCGCCGAACAAGGTGACCAGCGCCGTCACGCCCAACGCGAGATAACTCACCCACAACTCCCGCAGCCGACCGAACGAGGCCACCCGCAGATTCATCATGATCAAGCTGGCGATACCGCCGGGCGCATACATCACCATGAACAGGAACACCAGGCCCAGGTACAACAGCCAGGCCTTGGTCAACTCCGAGAGAAAGACGAAGGCCAGCACCATCAGCACGCCGCCGATGATGGGGCCGAAGAAGAAGGTGGCCCCACCCAGAAAAGTGAACAGCAGGTAGGCGCCCGAACGCGGACCGCCTACGACTTCGGAGGTGACGATTTCGAAGTTCAGGGCCGCCAGGCCGCCCGCGGTGCCCGCAAAAAAGGCCGCGATGATGAACGCGATGTAACGCACCACCTGCGTGTCGTAGCCCACGAACTCCACCCGCTCGGGGTTGTCACGCACCGCATTGAGCATGCGCCCCAGCGGCGTGCGCGTGAAAGCGAACATCAGCGCGGTGCACACAAAGGTGTAGAGCGCGATCAGGTAATACAGCTGAATCTGCGGTCCGAAGGTGATGCCCCAGGGCTTGGCGCCCGCCACCCGGTTACCCGAGACCCCGCCCTCGCCGCCGAAGAACTCGGGGAACATCAGAGCCGAGGCCCACACCAGCTCGCCCACACCCAGGGTGATCATGGCAAAGGTGGTGGCAGATTTTTTAGTAGTCACCCACCCGAACACCACGGCGACCAGCAGCCCCGAGATGCCACCGACGATGGGCACCAGGCTGACCGGGATCGGCAGCTGCCCCTTGCTCACGAGGTTCAGGGTGTGAATGGTCAGGAAGGCGCCCATGCCCGAATACACGGCATGGCCGAAACTGAGCATCCCACCCTGCCCCAGCAGCATGTTGTACGAGAGGCAGACGATGATCGCGATGCCCATCTGACTGAGCATGGTGTGCGCCAAGGAGCTCTTAAACAGCATCGGCGCGATCATCAGCACCAGGGCGAACAGGCCCCAGACGATCCAGCGCCCGACGTTGTACGGCTTGAATTCGTAATAGGCGGCGGTCATGGCCTCATCCCTCCCGTGTACCCAGCAAGCCCCGGGGTCGGAAGATCAGAATCAACACCAGCATCACATAGGGCAGCACCGGCGCGATCTGGCTCACTTTGAGCTTCCACAAGGGATAGCCGAACGTCTTGGAGGTGATCTCCCAGCCCAGCGACTTGAGCGCGCCCATGAGCGATGCGTCGATACCCACCGCGAAGGTCTGAAGCGTGCCAATCAGGATCGACGCGGCGAAGGCGCCGGAGAGCGAGCCCATTCCGCCGACCACCACGACCACGAAGATCACCGAGCCAACGGTGGCCGCCATACCCGGTTCGGTGACGAAGGCATTGCCACCGATCACACCGGCCAGGCCCGCGAGCGCGGCGCCACCGCCAAACACGCCCATGAAGACACGCGGCACGTTGTGCCCAAGCGCCTCGACGGTCTCGGGATGCGTGAGCGCCGCCTGGATCACCAGGCCCACACGTGTGCGTGTGAGCAGCAGCCACAGGGCCAGCAGCATCAACAGGGCCACGCCCATCATGAAACCACGGTACATGGGGAACTGGGTGCCATACAGCGTGAACAGCGGGCCGCTCAGTTCGGCCGGCACGCGGTAATCGACCGAGCTGGTGCCCCACACCAGTTGCACCATCTCCAGGATGATGAAGGACAGCCCGAAGGTGATCAACAGCTCCGGCACATGCCCGTACGCGTGCACGCGACGCAGACAGTGCTTTTCAAACAGAGCGCCCAGCACCGCCACCCCCAGCGGCGCCACAACCAGCGCCGGCCAAAACCCCACCCACTGGGTAATGCTGTAGGCGAAATAGGCGCCCAGCATGTAGAAGCTCGCATGGGCGAAATTAAGCACGCCCATCATGCTGAAGATCAGCGTGAGGCCGGCACTGAGCATGAACAGCAGCAGCCCGTAGCTGATGCCGTTCAACAGGGAAATGGTGAAGAATTCCATGCGCGAAAACAGAACGAGCCCACCGGCACTGCCAGCCTTGCGCGTGACACGCGAGGCCGGTCAGGCCCGAAGGCGCGCCGTGAAATGAACCGGGGCGGCGAGCCGCCCCTTGTACATCAGCCCGGACGCTTCATCTGGCAGCTGGTGGGCGTGCTGGACACATAGGGGTCCATCTGCTTGACCGGCACGAAGGTGTAGCCGGTGTTCTCCACGCTGTACTCACCCTTCTTGGCCTTTTGCCACTTGGTGATGAACATCGGCTGCTGCAGCTGGTGGTCAGTGGTGCGCATCGTCACCTCGCCCGCGAAGCTCTTGACGCTCAGGTTCTCCATGGCCTTGGCGACCGGCCACGGGCTGGTCGACTTGGCCTTGGCGATGGCTGCACCCAGCAGGTTGATGCCGTTGTAAGTGGCGTAGGTGTAGTAGTCGTCGTTGAACTTCTTCTTGAAGTCGGCCGACATCTGGCCGATCTCGCCGGTGTGATTGGCATGGCCATAGGCCACCACATACACCTCGCCCTCGCCGCCTGCAGCCAGCGCGGTGGGCGTGCCGGTCACCTGCGCGTAGTAGGTGTACATCGGGATCTTCAGGCCGGCATCGTTCAGCGCCTTGACCAGCAGCGTCAGGTCCTGGCCCCAGTTGCCCGTGACCAGCGCGTCGGCGCCAGACTGCTTGATCTTGGCCACATAGGGCGCGAAGTCTTTGACCTGGCCCAGGGGGTGCAGGTCTTCGCCGGCGATCTTCACATCGGGGCGCTTACGGTTGATGCCTTCCTTGAAGTAGCGGGCAACCTGCTGGCCGTGCGAGTAATTCTGGTTGATCAGGTAAACGCTCTTGATCTTGGGCTGGTCCTTCATGAAGGAGGTCAGCGCCTCCATCTTCATGGACGTGTCGGCATCCAGGCGGAAGTGCCAGTAGTCGCAGCGCTCGTTGGTCATCGCCGGATCCACTGCGGCGTAGTTCAGGTAGAT
>CANHSE010000097.1 GCA_947463025.1 Comamonadaceae bacterium | reverse complement strand
GGGAGAACGGGCAGGTGGTTCCCGAGTAAAGCACCATCATGTCAGTGGCTCCTTAAATCAAAAAGAGTGGGCGCGCGTTGCGGCCCACTCTGGGTTCAGGCGTAGCCCCAGACGGGGCAAGCACATTCAGTACGCCGTGTCAGCGGACATTCTTCCAGAAAGCGGCGTTCAAACGCCAGGCAATCACGGTGAATACGCCCAGGAACAGCAGCACCCACACGCCGATGCGCACGCGCGTGTTCTGCACGGGCTCGGCCATCCACTGCAGGTAACCCACGAGGTTGGCCATGGACTGGTCGTATTGAGCTGGCGTCATTGTGCCGGGCGTGATCTGCTTCCAGCCTTTGAAGACCTGGGTCTCTTGGCCGTGGCTCATGACGGTATCGAACTGCGGCTCGCGCTCACCCTGCAGCTCCCACAGCACGTGCGGCATGCCGACGTTGGGGAAGGCCAGGTTGTTCCAGCCGGTGGCCTTGGTCGGGTCGCGGTAGTAGGTACGCAGGTAGGTGTAGAGGTAATCGGCACCGGGGCCCATGCTCTGGCTGGCACGCGAGCGCGCGATCAGGGTCAGATCGGGCGGCAGGCCACCGAACCACTCCTTGGCCTGCTTGGGATCGATGTTGGCCTTCATGGTCTCACCGACCTTGTCGGTGGTGAACAGCAGGTTGTCCTTGATCTGTTGCTCGGTCAGGCCGATGTCCTTCAGGCGGTTGTAGCGCATGTAGGCGGCCGAGTGGCAGTTCAGGCAGTAGTTGACGAACAGCTTGGCGCCTTCTTGCAGGGCCGGCAGGTCGTTGGTCTTGTTAGGCGCCTTGTCCCAGGCGATGCCCCCACCGCCAGCGGCGTGAGCCGGGGCCATGCCCAGCGCGAGGGCCAGTGAAACGAACAGGGAGGAAATGATGGTTTTCATGCTGCAAGCTCCCTGGGCTCAGTGCGCGGCAAAGGTGATGCGCTCCGGCACGGGCTTGGGTTCGCCCAAACGACTCCACCAGGGCATCAGCAGGAAGAAGCCGAAGTAGAACAACGTACCCACTTGGGAGACGCGCTCGCCAATCGGAGACGGCGGCTGCACGCCCAGATAGCCCAGCACGAAGAAGTTGATCACGAACACGCCATAGACGTATTTGTGCCAGCTCGGACGGTAGCGGATTGAACGCACCGGGCTGTAGTCCAGCCAGGGCAGGAAGAACATGATGATCACGGCACCGCCCATGACGACCACGCCCCAGAACTTGGCGTCGATGGCCAGCATGACGGCAATGCCCACGACGGTGGCGATCAGGATCGCGCCCTTGAACAGTTTGGGCAGCTCGGTACGTAACACACCGAAGGCACCTGCCGCGACCACGCACAGGACCAGCACGTACATCATCTCGGTGGTGATGGCGCGCAGCATCGAGTAATACGGCGTGAAGTACCAGACCGGGGCGATGTGGGCCGGGGTCTTGAGCGGGTCGGCCGGGATGAAGTTGTTGTACTCGAGGAAGTAGCCGCCGAACTCGGGGGCAAAGAAGATCACCGCCGAGAAAATCAGCAGGAACACCGACACGCCCAGGATGTCATGGACCGTGTAGTACGGGTGGAAAGGAATGCCATCGAGCGGCTTGCCGTTGGCGTCCTTGGGGGCGTTGGGGCCCTTGATCTCGACGCCATCAGGGTTGTTGGAGCCCACATCGTGCAGCGCCAGGATGTGCGCCACCACCAGGCCCAAGAGGACCAACGGCACGGCAATCACGTGGAAGCTGAAGAAGCGGTTGAGGGTGGCGTCGGACACCACGTAGTCGCCGCGAATCAGCAGGGCCAGATCGGGGCCGATGAACGGGATCGCAGCGAACAGGTTCACGATCACCTGGGCGCCCCAGTAGGACATCTGACCCCAGGGCAGCAGGTAACCCATGAAGGCTTCGGCCATGAGCACCAGGAAGATCGAACAGCCGAAAATCCAGACCAGCTCGCGCGGCTTGCGGTAGCTGCCGTAGATCAGGCCACGGAACATGTGCAGGTAGACCACCACGAAGAAGGCCGAGGCGCCGGTGGAGTGCATGTAGCGCACCAGCCAGCCCCAGGGGACGTCACGCATGATGTATTCGACCGAGGCGAAGGCCAGCGCCGCGTCGGGCTTGTAGTGCATCACCAGGAAGATGCCGGTGACGATCTGGATCACCAACACCAGCAGCGCCAGCGAGCCGAAGAAGTACCAGAAGTTGAAGTTCTTGGGCGCGTAGTACTCGGACAGGTGGTCGCGGTACGCGGAGAAGGCCGTGGGGAAGCGGTTGTTGAACCAGTTGCCCAGTTTCTCGCCAGCACTGGCGTTGGGGGAGATTTCCTTGAATTCAGCCATGATTTCAAGCCTTCTTGTCTTCGCCGATCAGGATTTTGGAGTCCGAGAGGTACATGTGCGGCGGCACCTCCAGGTTGTCGGGCGCGGGCTTGTTCTTGAAGACGCGGCCGGCCAGGTCAAAAGTGGAGCCATGGCAGGGGCACAGAAAGCCGCCTTGCCAATCATCGGGCAGCGACGGCTGGGGGCCCGCTTGCAGTTTGTCGGAGGGCGAGCAGCCCAGATGCGAGCAAATACCCACGCCGACGAAGACCTCGGGCTTGATGGAGCGGTGGGTGTTCTTGGCGTAGTCGGGCGTGGGGTAGGCCTGACGATCGGACTTGGGGTCGGCCAGCTGCGGGTCGAGCTTGGCCAGGGTGGCCAGCTGCTCGGGGGTGCGCTTCATGATCCAGACGGGCTTGCCACGCCATTCGACGGTGACTTTTTCTCCGGGTTTGAGTGCGGAGATATCGACTTCCACCGCCGCACCCGCTGCCTTGGCCTTCTCGGAGGGCTGAAACGTACTCACAAACGGCACGGCGACAAATGCGCCGCCCACCGCGCCCGCACAGCCAGACGCAATCAACCACGTCCGTTTGCTGGCGTCCATTGGGGTGTCACTCATGGGGGTCCTCGACGGGAATTCAGAAACTTCTCTGGGGGCTCAGGGTCAACCCGCAATTGTAGCGGAGCGGTTCGACGCGATTCAAGCCGAACCCGCGATGCCCCTCAGTATCCGCGCGGTACGAACCGCCTGCGCCAGGCTGGTGGGATCCGCCTTCCCGGTGCCAGCGATGTCAAAGGCGGTGCCGTGGTCGGGGCTGGTGCGCACCAGCGGCAGGCCCAGGGTGACGTTGACCCCCTGTTCCAGGCCCAGGTACTTGACCGGGATCAGGCCCTGGTCGTGGTACATCGCGACCACCACGTCGAACTCGCCGGGGATGCCGGGTCGGGCACGGGCGCGCATGAAAACCGTGTCGGGCGCATAGGGCCCGTGGGCGTCCACCCCCTCGGCGCGGGCATCGGCGATGGCCGGGGCGATGGCCTCGATCTCCTCGCGCCCGAACAAGCCGCCCTCCCCGGCATGGGGATTGAGGCCGGCCACCGCGATGCGCGGGGCGCGCCCCAGGGTCGCCGACAGGGCGGCATGGGTAATGCGCAGGGTCTGGAGCACGTTGGCGCGGGTGACGGCCTCGATGGCCTCGCGCAGCGAAACATGGATGCTGACCAACACGGTGCGCAGGGCGTCGCTGGCCAGCATCATGCGCACCGGCACCTGCGAGACCGGCAGGCCCAGGTGGGCGGCCGCCTCAGCCTGCAGCAGCTCGGTATGGCCCGGAAAATCGACGCCCGCCGCCGCCAAGGCCTCCTTGTGCAGGGGCGCCGTGACCAGAGCAGCGATCTCGCCGCGCAAGGCGGCACGGGCCGCCCAGAGCACGGCACCGGCGGCCAGCCGACCCGCCTCGGCCTGTACCTGGCCCCAGCGCACCAGCGCGCGGGGGGCGCCGACCTGCAACAGGGGAATGGAACCCGCGGGCACGGCCCGGGCCTGATCGGGCGCGGTGATCTCACACACCGGCAACGGCGCTTGGCCCGCACCGGCCACCACCGCCGCCGCGCGCCGCAGATGCGCCGCATCGCCCACCACGAAGCAGCCCGCCATTTGCGCAGGATCCTGGGCATACAGGCGGGCGATCAGCTCGCCGCCGATGCCGGCAGGATCGCCCTGGGTGATCGCGATCGAGGCGTTCATGCGGGATTGGGGATGTCGATGAACTGGTGGTCCAGCCCGAGCTGCGAGGCGACGTGGGCGGCTACGGCGGGCGCGCCGTAACGCTCGGTGGCATGGTGACCGCAGGCCAGAAAGCTCACGCCGCACTCGCGCGCGTAATGGGCCTGCGGCTCGGAGATCTCGCCAGTGACGAATGCCTGCGCGCCCGCGGCGATCGCCGCCTCGAAGTAGCCCTGGGCGCCGCCGGTGCACCAGGCCACACGCGAGATCGGACCGCTCGCGCCGTCCACGCGCAGCACCGGTCGCCCCAGCGCCTGCTCGATGCGCGCGGCCAGCGCGCCGGTGTCGGCCAAGGGCGCGCCGTCGGCGGGCGCGCCGAGCCAACCCAAGTCCTGGTCGCCGAAGCGGGCGCTGGCCTGTAGCCCCAGTACCCGCGCGAGCTGCGCGTTGTTCCCCAGCTCAGGGTGGGCATCGAGCGGCAGGTGATAGGCGTAGAGATTGATGTCGTGGGCCAGCAGGCGGGCCAGGCGCTGCTTCATCCAGCCGGTGACCCGCCCGTCCTGGCCGCGCCAGAACAGGCCGTGGTGCACGAAAAGGGCATCGGCGTCGGCCTCGATGGCCGCATCGATCAGGGCCAGGCTGGCGGTCACACCGGACACGATACGCCGCACCTGCACGCGCCCCTCGACCTGCAGCCCGTTGGGGCCGTAGTCCTTGAAGCGCTCGGGCTGGAGCAGGGTGTCGAAGGCGTGCAGAAGTTGGAGCGAGCTGGCCATGGGCATTCCGTTACGCCGACATTGTCGGACATGCCGGCCGGACTACACTCGGCCGCTATGCCGCGCCCGCGGCTTCTACTTGCGTCCGCACGTACCGTCCATGCGTCGCTACTGGCTCCTTTTCTCTCAGTCCGTCACGGTCTTGCTGGCCGCGTATTTCGTGGTGGCCACCTTGCAACCGGGGTGGTTGACGGGGCTCGCCGCCCCGCACCGGGGGACGGGTGTGGCCCTGACGCAAGCCCCTGACCTGCCCGCCACCGTCACGCCCCCGGGCAGCCTGCGTGACGCCGCCCGCGGCGCGGCGGCGGCGGTCGTGAGCATCAACACCCTCACCGCCTCGCGCCCCAACCCGCATAGCCGCGAGCCGTGGTTTCGCTTCTTCTTCGGCGAGACGCCAGACCGCGACGGCCGGCCGCAGGCAGGTCTGGGCAGCGGCGTGATCATCAGCGCCGACGGCTACATCCTGACCAACAACCATGTGATCGAGGGCGCCGACGCGATCGAGGTGCAGCTCAATGACAGCCGCAGCACCCGGGCGAAGGTGATCGGCACCGACCCCGACACCGATCTGGCGGTGCTCAAGATCCAGTTGGACCGTCTGCCCGCCATCACGCTGGGCAACTCCGACCAACTGCAGGTGGGCGACCAGGTGCTGGCGATCGGCAACCCCTTTGGTGTGGGCCAGACCGTGACCGGCGGCATCGTGAGCGCGATCGGCCGCAACCGGCTGGGGATCAACACCTTCGAGAACTTCATCCAGACCGACGCCGCCATCAACCCGGGTAACTCGGGCGGTGCATTGGTCGATGTCCACGGCCACCTGATGGGGATCAACACCGCGATCTATTCCCGCTCGGGCGGCAGCCTGGGCATCGGCTTCGCCATCCCGGTGTCCACCGCGCAGATGGTGCTTGAGGGCATCGTGAAAGAGGGCGTGGTGCGACGCGGCTGGATCGGCGTGGAGCCGGCCGACCTGTCCGCGGAGCTAATGGAATCTTTCGGGGTGACCGCGAGACGCGGGGTGCTGATTACCGGCGTGCTGCAAAACGGGCCGGCCGCGAAGGCGGGCATCCGTCCGGGCGACGTGATCACGCAGGTGGGCACCCACCCGATCGCCAACGTGTCGGAGCTGTTGTCTCACGTGGCGGCGCTCAAGCCGGGAGCGAATGCCGAGTTCAAGGTGCAGCGCAAGGATGCGGCCTTGTCGCTCACGGTGACGGCCGGACTACGACCCAAGCCGCCGGCGGTGCCCCAGCCGCGCTGAGTTTTTTATATTTCTCCGGAGAAAAACGCGAGCCAAAAAGACTAGGCGTCCGCAGAAGCCGCCGGCTCCTCAGGCGCCTTGGTGTGCTTGATGAACAACTGGGCGGCCCAGATACCGACCTCGTAGAGGATGATCATCGGGATCGCCAGGGCCAGCTGCGACACCACATCGGGCGGCGTCACCACCGCGGCGATGATGAAGGCCAACACGATGAAATAGCTGCGAAAGGCCTTGAGCTTTTCGATCGACACGATCCCCATGCGGGCCAGCACGATCACCACGATCGGCACCTCGAAGGCCAGGCCGAAGGCCAGGAACATCGTGAGCACGAAGCTCAGATAGGCCTCGATATCCGGCGCCGCGGTGATGCTCTTGGGGGCGAAGCTCTGAATGAAGGCAAACACCTGGCCAAACACGAAGAAGTAGCAAAACGCCACCCCGATGAAAAACAGCAATGTGCTGGAGATCACCAGCGGCATCACCAGCTTTTTCTCGTGCGCATACAGACCCGGCGCGACGAAGGCCCAGACCTGATAGAGCACCACCGGCAAGGCGATCAGGAAGGCCGTCATCAAGAGGATCTTGAGCGGCACCAGGAAGGGCGAGATGACCGAGGTGGCGATCAGGGTCGCGCCCTTGGGCAAGGTGGCGGTCAGGGGCGCGGCCAGGATGTCATACAGCGCCGCCGGGCCCGGCCACAGCGCCAGCGCCGCGCCGGCCACGGCCACCGCGATGAAGGCCTTGATCAGCCGGTCACGCAACTCCACCAGGTGCGCCACAAAGGGCTGCTCGGTCCCGGCGAGTTCGTCTTCTTTGGAAGGTTCGGCCATCTAGTTGAATTTCTTGGGCCGATAGCGCGCCACGCGGGCCGCGCCCGATAGCGCATGACGGCGCACGCCGCTGCGAGCCTTGAACCAATTGGGCACCGCGCCCTGCTTGACTCGCCACTTCTTGCCCGGGTGCTTGTACTCGGGGGTGACAGGCGGCACGTCCAGCGGCGCGCTGTAGTCGATCGCCGGGGTGTCCTCCAGGCCGGAGCCGAGTTCGGCGCTGGTGGTCTGGATCGAGCTCTCGACGTCACGCGCCGCGGTCTCGACCGTGTCCTTCATCTTGCGAAGCTCGTCGAGCTCCATGGAACGATTGACCTCGGCCTTGACATCCGACACATAGCGCTGCGCCTTCCCCAGCAGAGCGCCGACCGTGCGCGCAACACGCGGCAGCTTCTCGGGGCCGATGACGATCAACGCCACGGCGCCGATCAGCGCGATCTTGGAGAGGCCGAGGTCTATCACGGAAGGAGCGAGCCAGCGAGCGCACGACGCAGAACCCGGGCGCGCCGGGCCGCTTCAGGGTGCGCGTGAGCCGATTCAGGACTTGTTGCGGGCCTCGACGTCGATGGTGGTCTTGTTGTCACCTGCGGGCTGCGCCAAGGGGGCCTGCTGCGGGGGCGTCGCAGGCGGGGTGGTGGTGGCGGTGGACTCGGCTGGGGCCGAACCGTCTTTCACACCGTCCTTGAAGCCCTTGACGGCGCCGCCGAGGTCCGAGCCGATGTTCTTGAGTTTCTTGGTGCCGAAGACCAGCACGATGATCAAGAGAACGATCAGCCAATGCCAGATGGAAAAAGTACCCATGGGTGACTCCTGAATGAATGCAGTGAATTGCGGGGGATTCTAGACCCGCGGGGCCAAGCCCCTTCGCAGGGGCGGGGCAGACTCAGCCCTTGAACCAGGGCCGCGGCCCGCCCATGACGTGGATATGCAGATGATGCACCTCCTGGCCGCCCTCGGCGCCGGTGTTGGTAACCACCCGCCAGCCGCCCTCGGGGTAAGGGTTGCAACCCTCTTGCAATGCCAGCTTCGGCACCAGGGTCATCATGCGCCCCAGCAGGGCCTCGTGCTGGCCTTCGACCTGGGCCAGGGACGGGATATGGGCCTTGGGAATCATCAGGAAATGCACCGGCGCCCAGGGGTGGATGTCGTGGAAGGCGTAGATCTGGTCGTCTTCGTAGACCTTGCGCGAGGGGATCTGGCCCTGGGCGATCTTGCAAAACAGGCAGTGGGGGTCGTGGGTCATGACAGGACAGGCCCCTGCGGCGGGGCATTGTGGGCAAACCGCAGCCAGCCGCGGATGCACCGATACAGGTACCACAGGCCCACGATCGCATGGGCCAGGGCACCCGGCAGTACGAACAGCAGGTACAGCGGTGCGGTCAGCAACAGCCACACCACCGTCCACCAGAACGTGGAGATCATGTAGCGGTGATGCAGGATGTACAGGGGATCGGGGTCGTCGGCGCGGCGGATGTAGTTGACGATCAGCGCGATCACTGCCAGCGTGCCCAGAGACAACCAGGCGGCGGTGTGCATGCCATAGAGCACGTGCATCAGCATGCGCTCGCCGGGCGATCGGGGACGAACATCGATGGGGTCGAGGACCTCGGGCTCGGTCATGGTCGCAGCCGCAGCGGGATGTTCAGGCCTGGCCGGCCTCACGGGCCTGGGCCTTGCGCAAGGCCTTTTCCTCAAGCCCCGACAGACCTTCACGGCGCACGAGCTCGGCGACCACGTCATCGGGCGTGAGGCCGTAGTGGGCCAGCGCGATCATTGTGTGAAACCACAGGTCGGCCACCTCGCCTACGAGCTTGTGCGGGTCGCCGCCGTGGTCGACATCCTTGGCGGCCATCACCACCTCGGTGGCCTCTTCGCCCACCTTCTTGAGAAAAGCATCGGGCCCTTTGTGCAGCAAGCGCGCCACGTAGCTGCGCTCGGGGTCACCACCGTGGGCGGGTTTGCGGCTTTCGATGACGGCGGCCAGGCGGGCCAGGGAATCAGTGGAGGACATGACAGTCATTTGTAGATGGTGGCCGGGTCTTTCAAGACGGGCTCGCAGGGCTGCCAGGCGCCATCCTGCAGGCGCAGGAAAAAGCAGCTGTGGCGGCCGGTGTGGCAGGCGATGCCAGGCTCGTGCCCCAGCTGGGTGACACGCAGCAGGATGACGTCGTTGTCGCAGTCGAGGCGGATCTCGTGCACGGTTTGCACATGGCCGGATTCCTCTCCCTTGGGCCAGAGCTTGTTGCGTGAGCGGCTGAAGTAGACCGCCCGGCCCTCCTGGGCGGTGCGGGCCAAGGCTTCACGATTCATCCAGGCGAACATCAGCACATCGCCGCTGGATGCCTCCTGCGCGATGACGGGGATCAGCCCGCGCTCATCCCATTTGACGTGATCCAGCCATTGCATGCGATCGATTGTCGCCGATGGCGCATCGGTCTTGCGCTCACAGGCGCACCGACACCCCGCGGGCGTGCAGATGGCGCTTGGCCTGTTGCACCGTGTATTCGCCGTAGTGAAAGATGCTGGCGGCCAGCACCGCATCGGCGCCGCCTTGCTGCACGCCGTCGGCCAAGTGGTCCAGATTGCCCACACCCCCCGAGGCGATCACCGGTACGGCCACCGCATCGGCCACCGCGCGGGTCAGGGCCAGATCGAAGCCGGACTTGGTGCCGTCACGGTCCATGCTGGTCAAAAGAATCTCGCCCGCGCCGCGCCGCGCCATCTCGGTGGCCCAGGCCACGACATCCAGACCGGTGTTCTTGCGCCCGCCATGGCTATAGACGTCCCAGCCCGGGCCGCGGGCGGCTTCGTCGTCGCCGGTGCGGCGCTTGGCGTCGATGGCCACCACGATGCACTGCGCGCCATAGCGGTCGGAGGCGTCGGAGAT
>CANHSE010000096.1 GCA_947463025.1 Comamonadaceae bacterium | reverse complement strand
GAACACCAGGCCCAGGTACAACAGCCAGGCCTTGGTCAACTCCGAGAGAAAGACGAAGGCCAGCACCATCAGCACGCCGCCGATGATGGGGCCGAAGAAGAAGGTGGCGCCGCCCAGGAACGTGAACAGCAGGTAAGCCCCCGAGCGCGGACCGCCCACGACTTCGGAGGTGACGATCTCGAAGTTCAAGGCCGCCAGGCCGCCCGCGGTGCCCGCAAAAAAGGCCGCGATGATGAACGCGATGTAACGCACCACCTGCGTGTCGTAACCCACAAACTCCACCCGCTCGGGGTTGTCACGCACCGCATTGAGCATGCGCCCCAGCGGCGTGCGCGTGAAGGCAAACATCAGCGCCGTACACACGAAGGTGTAGAGCGCAATCAGGTAATACAGCTGGATCTGCGGCCCGAAGGTGATGCCCCAGGGTTTGGCGCCCGCCACCCGGTTGCCCGAGACCCCACCCTCACCGCCAAAGAACTCGGGGAACATCAGGGCCGAGGCCCACACCAGCTCGCCCACACCCAGGGTGATCATGGCGAAGGTGGTGGCGGATTTCTTGGTGGTCACCCACCCGAACACCACGGCGACCAGCAGCCCCGAGATGCCGCCGACGATGGGCAGCAGGCTGACCGGGATCGGCAGTTGCCCCTTGCTCACGAGGTTCAGGGTGTGGATGGTCAGGAAGGCGCCCATCCCCGAATACACGGCATGGCCGAAACTGAGCATGCCGCCCTGCCCCAGCAACATGTTGTACGAGAGGCAAACGATGATCGCGATGCCCATCTGACTGAGCATGGTGTGCGCCAACGAGCTCTTGAACAGTATCGGGGCGACCATCAGGACGAGGGCGAACAGACCCCAGACGATCCAGCGCCCGACGTTGTACGGCTTGAATTCGTAGAAAGCGGCGGTCATGGCTTCACCCTTCCCGCGTGCCCAGGAGGCCCCGCGGCCGGAAGATCAGGATCAACACCAGCATCACATAGGGCAGCACCGGCGCGATCTGGCTGACCTTGAGCTTCCACAAGGCATAGCCAAAGGTCTTGGGCGTGATCTCCCAGCCCACCGACTTGAGCGCGCCCATGAGCGATGCGTCGATTCCCACCGCGAAGGTCTGCAGCGTGCCGATCAGGATCGAGGCCGCAAACGCGCCCGAGAGCGAGCCCATACCCCCCACCACCACCACCACGAAGATCACCGAGCCGACGGTGGCTGCCATCCCGGGTTCGGTCACGAAGGCGTTGCCGCCAATCACGCCGGCCAGACCCGCCAGCGCCGCCCCGCCGCCGAACACGCCCATGAACACGCGCGGCACGTTGTGACCCAGCGCCTCGACGGTCTCGGGATGCGTGAGCGCCGCCTGGATCACCAGGCCCACGCGTGTGCGTGTGAGCAGCAGCCACAGGGCCAGCAGCATCAGCAGGGCCACGCCCATCATGAAGCCGCGGTACATCGGGAACTGGGTGCCGTACAGCGTGAACAGCGGGCCACTCAATTGGGCTGGAACACGGTAATCGACCGAGCTGGTGCCCCACACCAACTGCACCATCTCCAAGATGATGAAAGACAGGCCGAAGGTAATCAGAAGCTCGGGCACATGGCCGTACGAATGCACGCGCCGCAGGCAGTGCTTCTCGAACAAAGCCCCCAACACCGCCACCGCCAGGGGCGCCACCACCAGCGCCGGCCAAAACCCCACCCATTGGGTGACGCTGTAGGCGAAATAAGCCCCGAGCATGTAGAAGCTCGCGTGGGCGAAGTTGAGCACGCCCATCATGCTGAAGATCAGCGTCAGGCCGGCACTGAGCATGAACAGCAGCAGCCCGTAGCTGATGCCGTTCAAGAGGGAGATGACGAAGAATTCCATGCGCAGGAGCGGAGCGAACCGTCAGGACCTGCCAGCCTCGCGCGGTTCACGCGACGCTGGTCAGGCCCGAGGGCGCGCCGTGAAAGGAAACGGGGCGGCGAGCCGCCCCTCGTACATCAGCCCGGACGCTTCATCTGGCAGCTGGTGGGCGTGCTGGACACATAGGGGTCCATCTGCTTGACCGGCACGAAGGTGTAGCCGGTGTTTTCCACGCTGTACTCACCCTTCTTGGCCTTTTGCCACTTGGTGATGAACATCGGCTGCTGCAGCTGGTGGTCGGAGGTGCGCATCGTCACCTCGCCCGCGAAGCTCTTGACACTCAGGTTCTCCAAGGCCTTGGCGACCTGCCACGGGCTGGTCGACTTGGCCTTGGCCATGGCCGCACCCAGCAGGTTGATGCCGTTGTAGGTGGCGAAGGTGTAGTAGTCGTCGTTGAACTTCTTCTTGAAGTCGGCCGCCATCTGGCCGATCTCGCCGGTGTGATTGGCGTGGCCATAGGCCACCACGTACACCTCGCTCTCACCGCCCGCGGCCAGCGCGGTGGGGGTGCCGGTCACCTGCGCGTAGTAGGTGTACATCGGGATCTTCAGACCGGCGTCGTTCAGCGCCTTGACCAGCAGGGTCAGGTCTTGTCCCCAGTTACCGGTGACGATCGCGTCGGCACCGGACTGCTTGATCTTGGCCACGTAGGGCGCGAAGTCCTTGACCTGACCCAGGGGGTGCAGGTCTTCGCCGGCGATCTTCACGTCGGGGCGCTTGCGGTTGATGCCTTCCTTGAAGTAGCGGGCGACCTGCTGGCCGTGCGAGTAGTTCTGGTTGATCAGGTAGACGCTCTTGATCTTGGGCTGGTCCTTCATGAAGGAGGTCAGCGCCTCAATCTTCATGGACGTGTCGGCATCCAGGCGGAAGTGCCAGTAGTCGCAGCGCTCGTTGGTCATCGCCGGATCCACTGCGGCGTAGTTCAGGTAGATGAGTTCTTTGCCCGGATTGCGCTCGTTGTGCTTGGACACGGCATCCAGAATGGCCAGGCCGGCACCCGAGCCGTTGCCCTGCGTCACATAGCGAAAGCCCTGGTCGATGGCGGCCCGCAGGGTGTTCAGGCTTTCCTGGGGCGAGCCCTTGTTGTCAAAGCCCACCACCTCGAACTTCACGCCGGCCGGGTTCTTGGCGCCGGACAGACGCTCGGCGGCGAACTGCCAGCTCTTGAGCTGGTTCTGGCCGACGTTGGCAAACGGGCCCGACAGCGGGTCCATGAAGGCGATGCGCACCGTTTCGCCCTTCTGGGCGAGGGCCACGCCGGATACGGCGACCAGGGCGGACAAGGCAAGGGATTTAAGGGCAAATTTCAAAGCGCGTCTCCTTCGTGGTGTGTGCGGATGGCTGGCAGATTACTGGCTTCGGCGGCACACGTGCTCAGGGAAGTCCCCTAAATGGGGTCTTTCCTGCAGGTTCGGACACAAAAGGAGCCGTCCGCTCGGCCGCCGATGAGCCCGCGGGCGCTAGCGCGGGTTCTCGAAGAACACGTAGCTCGTGTGGTCGCCGACCTCGAAATACACCTTCTTCTCGCCCGCATCCACCTGAAAGTTCAGGTTTTCGTCGAGCACGCCGTAGCCAAAACGGTAGGCGCGCGGCTTCTTGTCGTCGGTGCCCAGCGCGG
This sequence comes from Comamonadaceae bacterium, assembly GCA_947463025.1. GTDB lineage: Bacteria > Pseudomonadota > Gammaproteobacteria > Burkholderiales > Burkholderiaceae_C > Ramlibacter. Next base: position 6,407 of record CANHSE010000096.1, on the reverse strand, counting down.
TGCTGAGTTTGTCCACCTTCAAGAAACGCCGCACCACCTTGTCACCGGCATACACCTCGAGCACGCCGTTGGTGCCCGTCCAATTCTGGATATCGCGCCCGAGCTTGTTTTGCTGCTCCTGGGTGCACCCGATCAGGGTGAGGGACGCGATCAGGGCGAGGGCGATGGGTTTGACATTCATGAGCGCTGTCTCCGGGCTTCGTAGAGGCAGATACCGCTGGCCACCGACACGTTCAGGCTCTCGACGGCGCCGCACATGGGAATCGACACCAACTCGTCGCAGGTTTTGCGTGTGAGTTGACGCATGCCCGCGCCCTCGGCGCCCAGCACCAGCGCGGTCGGTCCCTTGAAATCGGCTTGAAAGAGCGTGCGCGGCGCGTCGTCGCTGGTGCCCACGATCCAGATGCTGCGTTCCTTGAGTTCACCCAGGGTGCGGGCCAGATTGGTCACCATGAAGTAAGGCACGGTCTCGGCCGCGCCGCTGGCCACCTTGGCCACCGTGGCATTGATGCCGACCGCATGGTCCTTGGGCGCGATCACCGCATGCGCCCCGGCGCCATCGGCCACGCGCAGGCAAGCGCCCAGGTTGTGCGGGTCGGTCACGCCATCGAGCACCAGCAACAGCGGCGGGCCTTGCACGCCATCGAGCAAGTCGTCGAGCGAGCGGGCCATCTCCAGGGCCTGCACCCGCGCCGCCACGCCTTGGTGGCCCAGGCTGCCAGCCAGCTTGGCCAGTCGCGCGCCATCGGCTTCGATCAATCGCACCCCCGCTTCCTGCGCGCGGGCCATGAACTGGCGCATGCGCGCGTCGCGGCGTGACGCATCGAAATAGACCTCGATCACCGAGGCTGGCGCCGTCTTCAGGCGCACGCCGACGGCGTGGAAGCCGTATAGAACTTTGGGAGCAGACATCGTCACATTATCTGTGGGCTGCGCTGCCGCACCGCTTCGATAGAATCCGCGTCCAACAGGAGAATGCGTACGATGGGATTACGTCGGAAGTTCAACATCGTCATGAGTTCGGTCTTCCTGGTGGGATTCGTCGCCGCGGCTGCCATCGCGCAGCGCCTGCTAGAAGAAAACGCACGCCAGCAGGCGGTGCGCGAGGCGCGTCTTCTACTCGACACGGCCACGGCCCTACGCACCTCCATGGTCGAACATGTGAGCCCCTATCTCGCGGCGGTCAACCACGAGGTGTTTCTGCCGCACTCGGTACCAGCCTTCGCCGCCACCGAAACCATCCGCGAACTGCGCAAACGCCACGCCGACTATTCCTACAAGGAAGCCACGCTCAATCCGACCAACCCGCGCAACCGCACAGCCGATTGGGAGGCCGATGTGGTGCAGCAGTTTCGCCAACACCCCGCGCACGAAGAGATCATCGGCGAGCGTCCCACGGCTGGGCGCCGCAGCCTCTACATCGCCAAGCCGATACGCGTCAACCACACTGCGTGCCTGCAATGCCACGGCACGCCCTCGACGGCGCCTGCGAGCCTGCTGCGCTTGTACGGCCATGCCAACGGCTTCGGCTGGCAGCCCGGCGAGATCGTCGGCGCCCAGATCGTCAACGTCCCCATGGACGTGCCCCTGACCCAAGCAGCCCGCCTGCTCACCCCCTTCCTGCTCACGCTAGCCGCAGTGTTCGTCTTCGTATTCATCGCCCTGAACCTGATGATGGGTTGGCTCATCCTGCGGCCCATCCGCCGCATGGCGCAGTCGGCGGACCGCTTGAGCACTGGCGACTTCACCGAGCCCGAGTTCAGTGAACAGGGGCCGCACGAGGTGGCGCTTCTGGGCAGCGCCTTCAACCGGATGCGCCGCAGCCTGGAAAAGGCCATGGAAATCCTGCGGCAGACGCCTCGCCGATGAGTGTTCAAGACCACACGTTGCCCACGCGCCCCGGGCCCCAACAACACCGCAATCTCCTGTGCACCATCCTGTTTCTGGATCTGGCGGGCTACTCCGCCCGCTCCCTGAATGACCAGGTCCGTATCAAGCAACGCCTGAACACCCTGTTGACGCGCGTGCTGGGCGACATCCCTGCAGACAGCCGACTGGCCATCGATACGGGCGACGGCGCCGCGCTGTGCTTCATGGGGGACCCTCAAGAAGCTTTGCGCGCGGCGATGCTGCTGCGCGATCTGCTCGCGCAACGCTACGGCAACAGCTTGCCCGCGCGCATCGGCTTGCACATGGGGCCAGTGCGGGTGATCGAAGACGTCAACGGCCGGGTCAATGTGGTGGGCGACGGCATCAACGTCGCACAGCGCATCATGGATTTCGCCGGGCCCGGGCAGATCGTGGCCTCACGCGCCTGCTTTGACATCATGTCGCGCATCACCCATGGCACGGCCACCCTGTTTCGGTATGCGGGCGTGCACGAGGACAAGCACGGTCGTATCCACGAACTGCACATTCTTCAGGATGCCGCGCGCGCAGCGCGCGAGAAGCCAGCCATCCCTTGGCCGCCCCCGGCCCGCCGCCCGTGGCTGCCGGGCCCTGTCATCACGGCGCTCGAGCAAGCGCTGACGCGGCACATCGGCCCGCTGGCCCCGCTGTTGGTGGAGCGCGCGGTGACGCAGGGGGGCAGCCCTGAGCACCTGACGGCGACGCTGGCCGCGCACATTGAGCACCCCGCAACGCGCGAGGCGTTCATGCAAGAGGCCCAGCGCATCGTGGACATCGTGGACAGCGCGCCCGACGCCGCGCTCAAACCAGCAGACGCCCCGCCTCCACGGTGATGCGTCGGTCGCAGCGCTGCGCAATGCCGCGGTCGTGCGTGACCAACACCAGCGTCGTGCCCTGCTCGCGGTTCAGATCCAGCATCAGCTGCATCACGGTTTCGCCGGTCGCGAAGTCCAGGCTGCCAGTGGGTTCATCGGCCAGCAGCACCGCGGGCCTCACTACAAAGGCCCGCGCCAGCGCCACGCGCTGTTGCTCGCCACCCGACAGCACCTTGGGGTAATGCCCCAGACGCTGGCCCAGCCCGACCCGTATCAGCATCTCGGTGGCGGCCTGCCGTGCATCGCGCCGGCCAGCCAGCTCCAGCGGCAGCATGACGTTCTCCAGCGCGGTGAGGTTGGCCATGAGCTGGAAGCTCTGAAACACGAAGCCGATCTTCTGGGCGCGCAACTCGGCGCGCGCGTCCTCGTCCATCGCGAACAGGTCCTGGCCAGCCAGCCGCACCGTGCCGCGCGTCGGTGTGTCCAACCCAGCGATCAAGGACAGCAGCGTGCTCTTGCCCGAGCCTGAGGCGCCGACGATGGCCACGGTCTCCCGCGGCGCGAGGGTGAAATCGATATCGCGCAAAATATCGAGCGTGCCGGTCGAGTCGGTGACAGATTTGTAGACGTGCTCGACGGCGATGATGGGATCAGACATGCAGGGCTTCGGGTGCAATCGCAGGAGGTTGGTGGTGGCGGGCGCCCTGGCGGCGCTGGCCGGATCCGCCATGGCTGCATCGCCCGTGCTGCTGGTGCTGGGCGATTCACTCAGCGCGGAGTATGGCCTCAAACGCGGCACCGGGTGGGTCAGCCTGCTGGAAGCCCGTCTGGCACAGGAGAAATTGTCGGTGCGCGTGGTCAATGCCAGCATCAGCGGCGAGACCACCTCGGGCGGCCGCTCGCGCCTGCCGGCCCTGCTGACCCAGCATCAGCCGCGTTATGTGGTGATTGAACTGGGCGGCAACGACGCCCTACGCGGCCTGCCCCTGGCGATGACGCGCGACAACCTCGGCTGGATGACCCAGGCATCGCGTCAGGCTGGCGCCCGGGTGCTGTTGGTGGGCATGCAGCTGCCCCCCAACTACGGGCGCGACTATGGCGAGCGCTTCTCCGAGCTGTTCGTGCAGGTCGCGCGCCAGCATCAGAGCGCCGTCGTTCCCTTTTTCCTGCAGGGCTTTGCCAGCCAGCCCGATGCCGCCCGTTACTTCCAGCCCGATCGCATTCATCCCACCGAGGAGGCGCAGCCACTGATGCTCGCCACCGTGTGGCCCGAGATTCGCAAGCTGCTCGCCGCGCGCTGAGTCGCCTGCCGTCCGCCCCCCTGCCGTTGTGACTGTCCAAACCCTCTCCGCGACCGACGCCATTGCGCGCCTGCACGAGTTCAGCGTCATCGTCGACGCGCGCAGCCAAGCCGAATACGCCGAAGACCACCTGCCCGGCGCCGTCAATTGGCCCTCGCTGAGCGACGAAGAGCGCCACGAGATCGGCACTCTGTACAAACAGGTCAGCCCCTTCGAAGCCAAGAAGCGCGGTGCCGCCAAGGTGGCGGCCAACATCGCCCGCCACATTGAACGCGAAGTACTGGATAAACCCCGCGAGTGGCGGCCCCTGGTCTATTGCTGGCGCGGCGGCAAGCGCAGTGGCTCGCTGGCGCTGATCCTCGATCAGATCGGCTTTCGTGTGCACCTGATCGAGGGTGGCTACAAGGCCTTTCGCACGGCGGTGCTGGCCGAGATCGCGCCGCAGGTCGAACGGCTGCAGTTTCGTGTGGTGTGCGGGCCCACCGGCTCGGGCAAGACGCGTTTGCTGCAGGCCTTGCAAGCCCGAGGCGCCCAGGTGCTCGACCTGGAAGGCCTGGCCAACCACCGCAGCTCGGTGTTGGGCCTAGTGCCCGGGCAGCAGCAACCGAGTCAAAAGCATTTCGACACCCGGGTGTGGGACGCTTTGCGTCATCTGGATCCGGCGCGACCCGTGTTTGTCGAGAGCGAGAGCAAGAAAGTCGGGAATGTCGCCGTGCCCGAGGCCCTGATCCTGGCCATGCGGGCCAGCCCCTGCCTGAACCTGCAGCTCGATGATGAAGAACGGGTCGCCCTGCTGCTGGAGGACTACGACTGGTTCGTCCATCAGCCCGAGTTTTTCTGCGAACGCCTGGCTGCGCTCACCGAGCTGCGCGGCAAAGAGGTGGTCCAAGGCTGGCAGGACCGGGTACGCGCGGGCCGCACGCCCGAAGTCGTGCGCGAGTTGCTCGTGCATCACTACGACCCGATGTATGCCGCGTCGATCCAGCGCAACTTCAAGCACTGGGGCCAGGCCACGCCGATCCGTGCGCGGGATCGATCCGCTGATGCGATGAACGCGCTGGCCGTTCAGCTGGCGGTCTGATCAGGCACCAGGCGACCGCCGCGCTTCAAGGACTGGGCGCCCCACCCTCCCGCGCGGACGGCGCAGCGGAACGCTGTCGGGTCGCGTCCAGCAGGGCCTGCGCGTTGGCTGGGGCGCAGCGCCCCTCGAAGGTGAGCGGGGACTGTGTCACGCCCATCAGGCGGGCCAATTTGCCGGCATGAGCCTCCAAGCTGCTGTAGCTCAAGACCGTCTGACGCGTGTCGTCGGTGAGGACCAGGTGTTTGCGCTGCGATACGGGCAGCATCAGTCCCGACACCGGCTCGGGCGGCAAGTGGGTCAGGTGCACCCGCTGACCGTCTGCCAGGTCGCCGTGCATCTGCACAGTGGCCTGCTCGCGGCACAGCGCATCAAATTGCGGCTTGGCCAGCAACTCGTCGATCAGGGGCAGGGGCAGCAGGGTGGCCAGGGCCAGGGCCTTGATTTCCCACCGCAGCGCCCGGGTCAGCCCGCCCGCCGCGCTGCGTTGAGCCATCCCCTCCCCCAGGCGGTGGGCGGCCCAGAGGCTGATGAAGGCCCAGCCCACGAGCAGCAGCGGCAGCACGAACGAAGCCATCAGCAAGACGCCTTTCCTAGGGGAAGGCGGGGATGCTAGGTGCGGCTGGGCCTCAGGGGCTAACGGTGAGCTGACTGCGTCGCGCCTGCGCGCGGCTTCAGGCAGATCAGCGCGGCTTGCGCGGCGCGGGCTTGGGCTTGGCGCTGCCGGTCACGCGCGGGGGCAGACCGGTGTGTTGCGTCAGCAGCTTGCCGCGCTGGGGCTGTCCGCCCGGCGTGGAGTTCTTGCGGCGCGCGCTCTGGTAGCTGCCATCGACCACCGGCTGGTAGGTCGGGATCAGGTGGTGCTTGCCATTGCCGATCAGGTCGGCCCGACCCAGGGTCTTGAGAGCCTCGCGCAGCAGCGGCCAGTTGTTCGGGTCGTGATAGCGCAGGAAGGCTTTGTGCAGGCGACGGCGCTTCTCGCCGCGCACGATGTCAACGGCATCGTCGTCGTGCAGCTCGCGGTGGATCTTGCGCAGGGTGTTGCGCCCGCTGTGGTACATCGCGGTGGCCGTGGCCATCGGGCTGGGGTAGAAGGTCTGCACCTGGTCAGCGCGAAAGCCGTTCTTCTTGAGCCAAAGGGCCAGGTTCATCATGTCTTCGTCGCGCGTGCCAGGGTGAGCGGCGATGAAGTACGGGATCAGGTACTGCTTCTTGCCCGCCTCGGCCGAGAACTTGTCGAACATCTGCTTGAAGCGGTCGTAGCTGCCGATGCCCGGCTTCATCATCTTGGTCAGCGGACCCTGT
>CANHSE010000095.1 GCA_947463025.1 Comamonadaceae bacterium | reverse complement strand
TCATAAAAACGGAATTGAAGTGAACTTCAATTCTATTCTCATGAGCGTTTAAGTGAAATCCTCTTACAGCTTTCGATTCCGAAGAATCTGGCACTTCGCATGCCACTCAAACGCCCACGCTTATCGGCTGTGTATTTTTAATGAACCCGCCAGACCCAAGCCCCTCTCGAAGCCGCCCCCTCAGGAAGCCGTCTGACTCACCCCGCTGCGATCAGCGAAGCCTTGAATTATGACACGGATTTGAGACGCCGGTCAACTCCGGCAGAAAATTTCATCTGCCAAAGCGCGATCACGCCCCCAATTCACGCCCTCGATCCACGCCCGCCACCCCGACAGCACCCCCAAAGCTCAACGCCCCACAGAGCACCGCCGTCAACAGCGAAGCCCACGATTATGGCACGGATCCCCGGGAGAACCCGGGGCCGGTGATACCCTTGCCGGCCCTTCATTTGCGACACCATGGCCCTCCTGACTCTCTCCAACGCGCAGCTCGCGTTCGGCCATGTGCCGCTGCTGGATCACACCGATTTCGCGCTCGAGAGCAACGAGCGGGTGGGCCTGATCGGTCGCAACGGGGCGGGCAAATCCTCGCTGCTCAAGATCCTGGGCGGGCTGGAAAAGCCCGATGACGGTCTGCTGCAGTTCCAACAGGGGCTGCAGGTGGCCTATGTGGCCCAAGAGCCTCAGCTAGACGCAGACCACACCATTTTCGAAGCCGTGCGCGCGGGTCTGGCGCCCCTGCTGGCCCTGATCGACGAATACACCAGCGGCCAGGGTGATCTGGACACGCTGCAGCGACAGATCGAGGCGCAAGACGGCTGGAACTGGGAGCAGCGCGTCGAGGAGACCCTGCAACGACTGCGACTGGACACCCAAGCGCGCGTAGGCACGCTCTCGGGTGGCACGCGCAAGCGCGTCGCTCTGGCCCAAGCCCTGGTGCGCCGCCCCGGCGTGCTGCTGCTGGACGAGCCCACCAACCACCTGGACCTGGATGCCATCGAATGGCTCGAGGGTCTGCTGCTCGATTTCAAGGGCAGCGTGGTGACGATCACCCACGACCGCGCCTTCCTGGACCGGGTGGCGACACGCATCGTCGAACTCGATCGCGGGCACCTGCGCTCCTACCCTGGCAACTTCAGCCGTTACCAGGTGCTCAAAGAGGACCAGCTCGCGCAGGAAGCCGTCATCCAGGCCAAGGCGGACAAGCTGCTGGCCCAGGAAGAAGTCTGGATTCGCAGAGGCGTCGAGGCGCGGCGCACGCGCGCACAGGGACGCATCAACCGCCTGGACCAACTGCGACAACGACGCGCCGCGCGGCGCGAGGCCCTCGGCCGCGTGAAGCTCGACGTGGCCTCGGGTCTGCCCAGTGGAAAGATCGTGGGCGAGCTCACACAGGTGACGCAGGCCTTCGGCGACAAGACCGTGGTGCAGGATTTCTCGGCCACCGTGCTGCGCGGGGACAAGGTCGGCCTGATCGGACCCAATGGCGCGGGCAAGACCACGCTGCTGAAGTTGATCCTGGGCGAGCTCACTCCCACGCGCGGACAGGTGCGCCAAGGCGCCAACCTGCAAGTGGCGTATTTCGACCAGATGCGCAATGCGCTGGATCTGGATGCAACGCTCGAGGACTTCATCAGCCCGGGCAGCGAATGGATCGAGATCGGGGCGCAACGCAAGCACGTCAAGAGCTATCTGGGCGACTTCCTGTTTTCGCCGGCGCGCGCGGCATCGCCAGTACGCTCGCTGTCGGGGGGCGAACGCAATCGCTTGCTGCTGGCGCGGCTTTTTGCACGCCCGGCCAACGTGCTGGTGCTGGACGAGCCGACCAACGACCTGGACATCGACACGCTCGAGTTGCTGGAGGAATTGCTGCAGCAATACGACGGCACGGTGTTTCTCGTGAGCCACGACCGCAGCTTCCTGGACAACGTGGTGACCAGCACCATCGCCTACGAGGGCGAGGGCCGCTGGCGCGAGTACGAAGGCGGCGTGCAAGATTGGCTGACGCAATCTCGGCGGGCACAGGCGCTGGCGCGTGGCGCGGCATCGCAAGCGGCGACACAGCCACCCGCCGCGAGCACGGCACCCGAAGCGCGCAGCGAAGCAGCGGCCAGCGCGACCGCCAGCGCACCGAAAAAGAAACTGAGCTACAAGGAACAACGCGAACTCGAAAGCCTGCCGGGTCTGATCGAGACCCTGGAGCAGGAACAAAAAGCGATTCAAGACGAACTGGCGGATGGCAGCCTGTATCGCACGGACGGCGTGCGCGCCGCGCAACTGGCCGAACGCAGCGCGCAGATCGATGACGCGCTGATGGCGGCGCTGGAGCGGTGGGAGCACCTGGGATGAGCGCCAGCGAGTGGATCGCGCTCATGGCCTTGGGTGCGGCGATGAGTTTTTCGCCCGGCCCCAACACCACACTGTCCACCGCGCTCGCTGCCAACTTCGGGCTGCGTCGGGCGCTGAGCTTTTGCCTGGCCGTGCCCACGGGCTGGGTCTTGCTGCTTCTGGCCTGCGGGCTGGGCGTGGGCGCGCTGGTCACGAGCGTGCCGCCCCTGCGCTGGGCGATCAAGCTCACGGGCGTGGCCTACCTGCTGTGGCTGGTGTGGAAATTGAACCAGACCACCACGCTGGCCCAGGCGGATCCCAACCGGCTGCAGGTCACCTTCGTGCAGGGCGTGGCCTTGCAGTTCGTGAACATCAAGGCCTGGATGATCGCGCTCACACTGACTGCGGGCTGGGTGGTGAACGCCAATGGCCAGCCGGCGACCAACACGGGCGAGCGTCTGGCCATCGTCGCCGCCTGCATGGTGTTCTATGCCTTCACCAGCAACTTCACCTACGCCCTGGTCGGATCCATGCTGCGAGGGTGGCTCGCGCAGGGCCGGCGGCTGCTGTGGTTCAACCGCGTGCTGGGGTTGGTGCTGGTGGTGACGGCGGCATGGATGCTCACGGTATGACCACGCCACCGCCTGCGGACGCGGCCCGCGGCCTGTGGCTGGGCCTGATCGGCGTGACGCTGTTCGCCCTGACCCTGCCGATGACGAAGCTGGCGGTGGGCACAGACGACCAACCGCAACTGTCCGGCGTGTTCGTGGCGATGGGCCGGGCCGTCGTGGCTGCCGCTCTGTCCGCCGGATTCCTGTGGGCCACCCGGGCGCCGCGGCCGCGACGCGAGGACGGGTGGCCCCTGGCCCTGACGTCGGCGGGCGTGGTGCTGGGCTTTCCCCTGTTCACGTCCCTGGCGATGCGGCATGTAGAGGCGGTGCACGCCAGCGTGATCGTGGGCGTGCTGCCCCTGGCGACCGCTGCGGCCGGCGCCTACCTGCAGCGGCAGCGGCCCTCGAACGGTTTCTGGGCCTGCGCGGCGCTGGGCAGCGCGCTGGTGGTGGGCTTCGCGCTCCTGCGCTCGGGATCGGCGGGCCTGGCCCTGCACCCGGCCGACCTCCTGCTCCTGGCCGCCATGGGGTGCGCCGCCCTCGGCTATGCCCATGGCGCCAGGCTGTCGCAGCGGATGCGGGCGGAGCATGTGATCTGCTGGGCGCTGGTGATCGCCTTGCCACTGACGCTGCCCCTCGCGCTGTGGACGTTCCCCACGCAAGCCATCGTGGCCTCTGCGTGGTGGGCGTTTGTCTACGTGTCGGTGTTCTCGATGTGGATCGGTTTCTTCGCGTGGTACCGCGGGCTGGCGCTAGGGGGCACGGTGCGCGTGAGCCAGGTGCAACTGGTGCAGCCTTTTCTCAGCATGCTGTTCGCCGTACCGCTTCTGGGGGAAACGCTCGACGCCGTGACGCTGGGGTTTGCCGTGGCGGTGATCAGCACGGTGTTCATCGGAAAGAATATGCCGGTCCAACGCACCGACGCCACGCCATGACCCCTACCGCCCTGGCCCGCCCCTTCCAGCAAGTCGATGTCTTCACCGAGGTGCCGCTTCGAGGCAATCCGGTGGCCGTGGTGCTCGATGGCACGGGCCTGACCACCGAGCAGATGCAAAGCTTCACGGATTGGACGAACCTGTCCGAGGCCACCTTCGTGCTGCCGCCCGAAGACCCCCAGGCCGATTACAAGCTGCGGATTTTCTGCCCCGGTCGCGAGCTGCCCTTTGCGGGCCATCCGACGCTGGGCAGCTGCCATGCCTGGCTGCGCGCCGGGGGCCGCCCGCGCGGCGAGCAGGTGGTGCAGGAGTGCGGCGTGGGTCGGGTGCGTGTGCGCCGCGATGGCACCCGGCTGGCGTTCGCCGCACCGCCCTTGCGACGCAGCGGCCCGCTGGAAGACAGCGAACTGGCCCGCATCGCACAGGGCCTGGGCCTGGCCCGCGCAGACATCGTGGCCCACGCCTGGTGCGACAACGGACCGCACTGGCGGGGTGTGATGCTCCGTTCGCCGCAACAGCTACTGGCCTTGCGGCCCGACAGCGCCTTGCTGTCAGGCATGGAGATCGGCGTGGTAGCGCCCTTGCCGGCCGGTGAGTGTGCGTTCGAGGTACGTGCGTTTTTCCCCGGGCACGGCGGCCTCGCCGAGGATCCCGTCACGGGCAGTCTGAACGCCGCGATGGCGCAGTGGCTGATCGGGGTCGGTCTGGCACCGCCGCGGTATGGGGTGAGTCAGGGCACGGCCTTGGGGCGGGCGGGGCGCGTTTACGTGGAGCAAGACGCGCAATCGCCCGAGACGATCTGGATCGGCGGCGCCTCGGTGACCTGCATCGAGGGTCAAGTCACCCTTTGAGGCCCGCTTGCAAGCGCACAGTCGCCCCGGCGACGGCGCGGCGCGCGCGGGCTGGCCAGAATTTCCGGGATGGGAAATCTCTACCTCGTGCGCCATGGCCAGGCCTCTTTCGGCGCCGACGACTACGACCAGCTGAGCGCGCTCGGGCATCAGCAAAGCGTGCGACTGGGCGCGTACTTCGCGCAGCAGGGGTTGCGTTTCGACGGTCTGATCATGGGCACGCTCAAACGCCACCAGCAGACCCTGGCCGGCATCCTCGAAGGGATGCAACAGGCGGGTGAGCCGCTGCCCTGGCCCGGCTTGAACGAGTACGACAGCGAGGCGGTGATCGCCGCGATCCACCCGCAGCCCCTGCAAAAGCCAGACACGCCCGAGTTATACCGGCACCACTTTCGTCTGCTGCGCGAGGGCCTGACGCAGTGGATCGCGGGGGCCACGCGCCCGCACGGCATGCCCACGTATCCCGACTTCGTGGCTGGCGTGACCGGCGCGCTCGATCATGTGCGCGCTCACCACGCGGGACGCAACGTCCTGATCGTGAGCAGCGGCGGGCCGATCTCGACGGCGGTGGGGCAGGTGCTGCAGACGCCGCCGTCCACCACGATCGAGTTGAATCTGCGCATGCGCAACACCTCGGTCACGCACTTCGCGTTCACGCCCAAACGGCACATGCTCGTGAGCTACAACGGCATCGCGCACCTGGATGACGCGGCCTACCGGGACTGGGTGACTTACGCATAAGGCGCAGGCACGCGCCGCTACACTGGGCAGGCTGAACGCTTCACCCACGATGTCCGACGCCACGCCCCTCTCACCCCCCGACGCGCCCTGGCAGTTGATCTGCCTGTGCGCCGATTGGTGCGGCACTTGCCGAGAGTGGCGCCCGCAACTGGCGCAGGAAGCGGCGCGTCACCCCACGGTGCGGTTTTCATGGGTGGACATTGAGGACCAGGCCGACGCGATGGGCGATGTGGACGTCGAGACCTTTCCCACGCTGTTGATCGCGCAAGGAGCCACCGTGCGCTTTCTCGGTCCGGTCCTGCCCTCGATCGGATCGATCGGACGACTGCTGGAGAGCCTGCGCGAGGACCCCGCAGCCGGCACCGTGCCCGTACAGGCCCAGGCGCTGCTCGCGCGCCTGATGGCCGACGGACTGCCGCCCGTCTGATCCACGCGACCTCGTCCTACCCCGCTGTTGTGCCCATCCTGACGAGCGCCGCGTCGCTGCGGGCTCTCAATGCATGGCCTGGCCAGTGCGGTGCTGGCCATGGATTTTTTATGCACGACCGAAGGAGTACCCACCATGACATCCAGCAACCCAGGCAGCAACCCCAGCGGCAAGAGCGGCAGCTCGAACCGCGGCTTCGCCTCGATGGACCCGCAGCGGCAACGCGAGATCGCCAGCCAGGGCGGACGCGCGGCCCACGAAAAAGGCACGGCCCACGAGTTCAGTTCGGAAGAAGCGCGTGAGGCCGGTCGCAAGGGCGGACAAGCACGCAGTCAGAACAGCCGCGCCAACAAGGCCGCCAGCAGCATCTGAGGGCGGCGGCAGCCGGCTCCCGGGCGCTCAGCCCGCCGCCGGCTGCAAGGCAATCACGCGGCCTGCAGGCCGTTGCGCACGGGCCCGCAACTGGCCACACCCCCCTTCAACATCCTGACCGGCCGAATGGCGCAACTTGGTCAGCACGCCGCGCCGATGCAGGGCGCGCGCCATGGCGGCGGCGCGCTCCCAGGACGGACGCTTGAACTCCAGCCCGTCGACCGCATTGAACGGGATCAGGTTCATCACCGCATAGCGGCCTGCCAGCAGGCGGGCGATGCCTTCGATTTCGTCGTCGCCGTCATTCACGCCTTCCAGCAAGGTCCACTGGTACTGGATCGGGTAGCCGGTGGCGCGCGCATAGTGCTCGCCAGCTTCGACCAATTCTTCGGGGCTGATGCGCGGTGCGCGCGGCAGGAGCTGCGCACGCAGGTCGGGGCGCGTCGTGTGCAGCGACAACGCCAGCGCGGGCTTGACCCGCCCCAGTGGCAAACGCTCGAACACGCGCGGATCGCCCACCGTGGAAAACACCAGGCTCTTGTGACCGATATTGCCCGCGGTCCCGAGCAGCTCGATGGCCTCCATCACGTTGTCCAGGTTGTGGGCGGGCTCGCCCATGCCCATGAACACCACCTTGCGTACCGCCCGGCGTTGGCGGGCGAGGGCAACCTGGGCCACGATCTCGGCGCTTTCAACCTGCCGCAGCAAGCCTTCGCGCCCCGTCATGCAAAAGACGCAACCGACCGCGCACCCCACCTGCGTGGACACGCACAGACCGCCACGCGGCAGCAGCACGCTCTCGACGGTTTGTCCGTCGGCCAAATCGACCAGGAGACGCTCGGAGCCGTCATCGCTGGGGTGCGCAGAACGCAGACTCACGAGCGCGTCGAGCTCGCGCGCCAAGTCGGGCAGGGCCTCGCGCAGCGCCTGGGGCATGAAGTCTTCGACGCGTCGGCGGCCGCTGTCCTGAGGCAGGGCCTGCGACCACAGGCGCAGCACACGCTGTTCGTGGACAGGCCGCGCGCCCCAAGCGCGTAGCCGTTGTCGCAAGGTCTCGATCCGCATCAGGCGAGCTTAACGCGCCCGCCAAGACGCCGCGTCAGCGGGTTTGGTGCTGCGGCGTGCCCTCACCCCTGGCGGGCTGCACACGGGCCTGGACCGAGAAGACCTCTTCGGGCACCGCCATGACCTCGTGGCCTGTCGAGGGGTGGGCCGCCAAATCGCCCATGGAGACGATGCCCACCAGATGGTCCTGTGAATCGACCACCGGCATGCGACGAATTCTGGCGCGGGTCATTTCGCTTTGGACCTCGGTCACATCGTCGCCTTCGCGCACGGTGCGCACATGCGCGCTCATGATGTCGGCGAGCTTGGCGGATTGGAGATCGAGGTCTTCGGCGACGCCGCGCACGATGAGGTCACGGTCGGTGACCATGCCGACCAGGCGGTCCTGGTCGCACACCGGGACGGCGCCGATGTTGAAGTCCTTCATGGCCCGGGCGGCCTGCATCAGGGTGTCGTTGGGCGTCATGCTGCGCACGTCGCGGGTCATGACATCGGCCACTGTGGTCATCGCGTTCTCCTGGAGTGAGCCCGGCGGGTTGCCGGCGTTTGCCCAATCTAGTGAGCGCGCAGCACCGCGCCATCGGCGCGCACGCAAGCTGGCGTAGGACGCCAGCGATGACGGGCGCTCAGTCCGGGAACTGGGGGCGATCGACCAAGGTCGACAGGGGCAGGCGATCAACTTCCTGCAAGAGACGCGCGAGTTGGTGGCCGGCCGCCTGGACCACGGCCTGCCCTTTGGCCGCTGTCGCACGGGCCGCATTCCCGGCTGCGCCCTGGGGGTGGTAGTCCTGCATCTGCCACCCGAGCTTGGCGCTGCGGCCGTTGCCCAGGATCTCGAAGGCCTGTGCGCGGTCTTGCGAAGTGGAGCGGAAATCGCGCGCCTGGCTCATGTCGACCTGCTCGGGCTGCAGGGCCAGCATCATGGCGGTTTCGATCTCGCCGGCGTGGATGCCAAAGCGATGTTCTTCCGGTGGAAACAGGCCGTTGACGTCATCGCCCAAGGGCAGGTCATACCAATTGACCGCGTACACCAGCAGGTCGCAGCGGGTACGCAGATCGCGGGCCACGATGTCCATCACGCTGACCTGACCGCCATGGGCGTTGAACAAGACCAGCTTGCGCACGCCTGCGCGCGCCACCGATTCGCCGATCTCGGTCCACAGGCGGATCAGGGTTTCGGCCGAGAGGGTGAGGGTGCCGGGAAAGCGAATGTGCTCGTTGCTCTTACCCACGGCCTGGGTCGGCAGAAACAGAACGTCGAGCGACTCAGGCAGGTGAGGCAGGCTGGCAGCGATGATGCCGTCGGCCAGCGTGGCATCCACATTCAAAGGCAGGTGCGGGCCGTGCTGCTCGGTCGCGGCCACCGGCAGGACCGCCACCGTGCGCTGCGCCGCCCCCGAGGCCTGGCGGCGGGCGAAGTCTCGGGTGGTGAGGTCAGACCAGAAACGGGTGGGGGCGGGCATCCCCCGATCTTAGAGGGATCGGGGGATGAGGCGTCATTTGTGATCCTGTCGGCTGCGGCGAGCAATCTCGTCGACTGAAGCCCGCAGTCTCAGCTGAAAGAAGTTGGCGGCATCTTGCCACTCAGAGCGTGGGCTCGACCTGGCGCTGCTGCTTTGCGCCTCGTCTTCTGGAAACAGGTGACTGCGGTCGCCATCAAAAATGAAAGACTGCGACGAGGCCAGACGTTGGATCACCTCGGCGGCCTTCAAGTACAACTCAGGAGCTAGGCTATCGCCCGAACTCCTCGCCCTCGTAGCCAATTCGTGAGCCAATGGACGCAGGGTCAGGCTGAACAAGGCGAAGCGCGTCGGATCCTGCCCCCAGGGCAACTCCATCAACAAACGATTGTTAGGTGTGTCCAAACCTTGAATGTAGGCTCGAGTTTGTTGAGGGACCACACCTTGAAGACCTCCCTGCGGCAGCGCCGCCAAGGCATCCCCAATAGGCCGAATCAATGCTTCCTCCAGCTGGCGTTCCGTCCTGTTTTTACCCAGCGCTTTCACCGCGGGGAGCGCTTGAGTGACGATCGAAGTGAGCAGCGTCCCGAAGCGGTCGCGGCAGGCGCCCAGGATGGTGTCCCTGATCTCCTGCTTTTTGGCGACTTCTACCAGATTTGTCTTGTTGGAGTAGACGTTCACCGTATTGTTTTTTGACTCGAGCGGCTCGGCATCGACGCTCTTCCGACGCGGTGCGAACGTGAGCTCCCCGGTCGGACTGCAAGAAGGAGACAAGCCGCGCAGGGCTCGAACGGCCCCCCCCCAGGCAACAGGAGGAGAAGCGCCGGCCGAAGAAGCGCCAACCGCAGCAGGAGACGCTGCGCTTGAATTCGCGACACGCACGGAAGAACTGCATAATCTCGCGAGTCGGTCCGCCAGGGCAGTTCCGCAGGCTCTTGCGCCCGCCGATAGCCTGGACGCGAACCTGCTTGCGCCCGCCGCGAATGAAGCAAAGCAACCGGCAGATGGTTGCGTGGAATTTGGCATCATGAGTCGAGACCTCCTTGAAGTTGAGGGAATGGGGGTGCGTGGAAATCCAGTGGGTGCACACGCCGCCAGAACCCGAGCGCCGCTCGTGCGCCCTACCGGATGCGCAATTCTCGAAACAAACCACTAACATGCGCCTGACT
>CANHSE010000094.1 GCA_947463025.1 Comamonadaceae bacterium | reverse complement strand
GGCCACCACCATCAACATCTTGGCCCACATGGGTGTGTCTCCTTTTGTGGTCGCCTCACACGCTTAACGGACAGGCTCGGGCGATGCCGCATGGTTGCGACCTTGCTGGGCGGGCAGCATGGCCTTGCCACGGGCTGCAGCAGCCTGCTGCGCCTCGGGGCCGAAGCGGTAACTGTCATGCGGCACCAGGGGGTCCGGGCTGCGCACCGCGATCACGAAGGTGGCGATGCCCGCCACCACGACCACGGCAGGCCCGCCGATGATCAGCCACACCAGGCCATAGCGCCACCAGGGTAGGCCCGCGGAATTCGGCTTGGCTTCAGGCATGGCGGTCTCCATTCGAAGGTCAGGGTCGGGGCAGGAGGAAGACGGATTTCTCGGTGACCACCGCGCCATCGTCGACAGCGGCGATGCGAAAGCGGATCGGGTACGAACCCGGGGTCGAGGCCGCATCGGGCACCTGCAGGCGCACGGCCACCCATCGGGACTGGGCGGCCTCGACCCCAAACTCGGCCTGGGACGCCACGGCCAAACCCGGCAGGCCTTCGGCCGTGATGCGATAGCTTTGCGGCTGCTCGGTGGCGTTCATGATCTGCAGCCGGTAGACGTTCTCGATCTGGCCGCCTGCAACGATGCGCGCCAACGATGCGCGATCGCGCACCACATCGACCTTCAGCGGTGTGCGCAGCGCCAAACTGATGCCGACCGCCAGCGTGAGCGCACCGAGGATCACCGCATACACCAGCACACGCGGTCGCAGCGCGCGTCGCCAGATCTGCCTGCGCGTCAAACCCTGGACCTGTGCGTTCTGGGTGGTAAAGCGAATCAGGCCACGGGGATAGCGCATCTTGTCCATCACGCTGTCGCACACGTCAATGCAGCCGGCGCAGCCGATGCATTCGTACTGAAGGCCCTGGCGGATGTCGATGCCCGTAGGACAGACCTGCACGCACAGTTCGCAGTCGATGCAAGCGCCCAAGCCTTTGGCAGCGAGATCATCGCTGCGACCCCGCGGCCCTCGCGGCTCACCACGCGCGACGTCGTAGCTGACGATCAGCGTGTCCTTGTCGAACATCGCGCTCTGAAATCGGGCGTACGGGCACATGTACTTGCACACCTGCTCGCGCATCCAGCCGGCGTTGCCGTAGGTGGCCAATCCGTAGAACAGCACCCAGAACACCTCCCAGGACCCCATGCGGGTCTGCACGAGCTCCAGGCCCAGCTCGGTGATCGGCGTGAAATAGCCGACGAAGGTAAAGCCCGTCCAAAGCGCAAAGCCCGCCCACAGCAGGTGCTTGAACCACTTCTTGACCAGCTTCTCCAGCGAGAACGCATCGCCGTCCAGGCGGATGCGCGCGTTGCGATCGCCCTCCACACGGCGCTCGATCCAGAGAAAGATTTCCGTGTAGACCGTCTGCGGGCAAGCAAAGCCACACCACAGACGCCCCGCCACTGCGGTAAAGAGAAACAGCGACAAGGCACTGATCACGAGCAGGCCGGTGAGGTAGATGAAATCCTGCGGATACAGCACATACCCGAACAAGTAAAAGCGCCGCGCCGCCAGATCAAATAGCACCGCCTGCCGCTCGCCCCACTGCACCCAGGGCAGACCATAGAACACGATCTGCGTGAGCCATACAAATACCCAGCGCCAATTGACGAAGCGTCCGCTGACGCTGCGCGGATAGATCTTCTTTTGCGCTTCGTAGAGGGACTGGTAGCGCTCCCCTTCCCCGCCGTCGGCCGCGGCGATGGGAACGACCTTGCGGGTGGACGGATCGGTGCGAGCAGACATGGGCGGACCCGAGCCGCTTTTCAGGGCTTGGTGGCCGCAGGCCGGTTAGACAGGCTCCAGACGTAGGCGGTCAGGACCTGGATCTGGGCCTCGGTGAGCTTGCCCTCCTGGGGGGGCATCACGTTGACCTTGCCGTTGTGGATGATGTTGCTGATGGCCTGCTCGCCCCAGCCATGCAGCCAGATATCGTCGGTGAGATTGGGCGCGCCCAAGGCCGGATTGCCCTTGCCATTGGCGCCATGGCAGGCGGCGCACGTCGAGAAGCGGGGCTTGCCCAGTTGCGCGCGCAGCGAATCATGCGGTGCGCCCGACAGGCTCATGACGTAGTGCGCGACGTTCTTGATGTCGTCGGCGCCGCCCACGGCTGCGGCCATCGGCGGCATCTGACCGATGCGCCCCTTTTGCAGACTGAGCGCGATGGTCTCGGGCGCGCCACCATAGAGCCAGTCGCCGTCGGTCAGGTTGGGAAAGCCCTTGCTGCCACGGGCGTCCGAGCCGTGGCATTGCGAGCAGTTGTTCATGTACAGGCGCTCGCCGATGGCCATGGCCTGCGCGTCGCTGGCCAGGTCTTCGGGCTTGCGCGAAGCGAACTGCGCATACAGGGGCGCGAGCTCTTGGCGGGCCTTTTCCACTTCTTCCTTGTAGTGACCTGCGGTGCTCCAACCGAGCTGACCGGGGTAGCTGCCCAATCCGGGATACGCCACCAGATAGAGCAGCGAGAAGATGATGGTGAGGACAAACAGCCACATCCACCAACGCGGAAGCGGGTTGTTCATCTCGCGCAGGTCTTCGTCCCAGACGTGGCCGGTGGTGTTGTCGGCGGT
Organism: Comamonadaceae bacterium; assembly: GCA_947463025.1. Taxonomy (GTDB): domain Bacteria; phylum Pseudomonadota; class Gammaproteobacteria; order Burkholderiales; family Burkholderiaceae_C; genus Ramlibacter. Next base: position 7,350 of record CANHSE010000094.1, on the reverse strand, counting down.
GGCCTTGACCTTCTTGCGGGCCGTGACCCACAGCAGGACCAGGCAAGCCACGATGCTGATGAGAACTGCTGCGGTCACATAGATCGACCAAAAATTCGAGGTGAAGTCGCTCATGGCGGGGCGCCTTTCAGTCTTGTTCGAAGGGGATGCGGGCCGCCTCGTCAAAACGGCCGCTGTTGCGGCGGGCATAGGCCCAGACCACGATGCCCAAGAAGACGGCAAAGCACACCAGGGTGGCCGCGATACGCATAGCGGTGATGTCCATCGGGAAGCTCCGATTCAGGGGTGGGTCATTTCAACGCGAGGCCCATGCCTTGCAGATAGGCGATGAGGGCATCCATCTCGGTTTTGCCCTTGACCGCCTCGTGCGCCTGCGCGATTTCGGCCTCGGTGTAGGGCACCCCCGCCACCCGCAATGCGCGCATCCGCGGCGCGAGAGTGTCGGCGTCGATGGGGGTCTTCTCCAGCCAGGGATAGGCCGGCATATTCGACTCGGGCACCAGATCGCGCGGGTTGATCAGGTGGATGCGGTGCCACTCGTCGCTGTACTTTCCGCCCACGCGATGCAGGTCAGGGCCGGTACGCTTGGACCCCCACTGGAAGGGATGGTCGTAGACGAACTCGCCCGCCACGGAGTAGTGGCCATAGCGCAGGGTCTCGGCGCGGAAGGGGCGGATCATCTGCGAGTGGCAGTTGTAGCAACCTTCCCGCAGGTAAATGTCGCGACCCGCCAGCTGCAGCGCGGTGTAGGGCTTGACGCCCTCGACCACCTGGGTGGTGGACTTCTGAAAGAACAGCGGCACGATCTCCACCAGGCCGCCGACGGCGACGACCAGCAAGATCAGGACGATCATCAGGAAGTTGTGGGTCTCGATCTTCTCGTGGCTGAAACCGGGCTTGCTCGGGGCTTCGCTCATGTCTTTCCCTTCAGGCAGGTTGGGCGGTGGGCACGGCCAAGGTCACCGAGCGGCCTCGGGCCACCGTCATCCAGACGTTCCAGGCCATCACCAACATGCCGGCCAGGTACAGCGCACCCCCGACGACGCGGATCACGTAGAAGGGATAAGTGGCCTTGACGGATTCGACGAAGGTGTAGGTCAGGGTGCCGTCGGGGTTGATGGCGCGCCACATCAGCCCCTGCATCACGCCGGCGATCCACATGGCGGCGATGTACAACACGATGCCGATGGTGGAGACCCAGAAGTGCAGCTCGATAGCGGGGATGCTGTGCATCTTCTTCTGACCAAAGAGGCGCGGGATCAGGTAATAGAGCGATCCCATGGAGATCAGACCCACCCAGCCCAGGGCGCCCGAGTGCACATGGCCCACCGTCCAGTCGGTGTAGTGCGAGAGCGCGTTGACGGTCTTGATCGACATCATCGGCCCCTCGAAGGTGCTCATGCCGTAGAACGACAAGGACACGATCAGGAACCGCAGAATCGGATCGTCACGCAGCTTGTGCCAGGCGCCCGAGAGCGTCATGACACCGTTGATCATGCCGCCCCAAGACGGCGCCAGCAGGATCAACGAGAACAGCATGCCCAATGACTGCGTCCAATCGGGAAGCGCGGTGAAGTGCAGGTGGTGCGGGCCCGCCCACATATAGGTAAAGATCAACGCCCAGAAGTGGACGATGGACAGCCGATAGCTGTAGATGGGGCGCTCGGCCTGCTTGGGAATGAAGTAATACATCATCCCCAGAAATCCGGCGGTGAGGAAAAAGCCCACCGCGTTATGGCCATACCACCACTGGATCATGGCGTCCTGCACGCCGGCATAGGCTGAATACGACTTCATGAGGCCTGCCGGAATCGCGGCGCTGTTGACGATATGCAGCAGGGCCACCGCGATGATGAAGGCGCCGTAGAACCAGTTGGCCACGTAGATGTGACGCACCTTGCGCACGCCCAGCGTGCCAAAGAACACCACGGCATAGGACACCCACACCAGCGCGATCAGGATGTCGATCGGCCACTCCAGCTCCGCATACTCCTTGCCCGAGGTATAGCCCAGAGGCAGGCTGATGGCGGCCGCCACAATCACGGCCTGCCAGCCCCAGAAGGTGAAGGCGGCCAGCCGGGGGGCGAACAACGGCACCTGCGCGGTACGCTGAACCACCCAGTAGCTGGTGGCAAAGAGCGTGCAGCCACCAAAGGCGAAGATGACCGCATTGGTATGCAGCGGCCGCAGCCGTCCATAACTGAGCCAAGGGATGCCGAAATTGAGTTCAGGCCACGCCAGTTGCGCGGCGATGAACACGCCCGCCAGCATGCCCACCACACCCCAGACCACGGCCATGAGTGAGAACTGGCGCACCACGGTGTCGTGGTAACGCGCGGCGCCCTCGGCAGGGGCTGCAAGGCCGGAAACGGCAGGGTCCATCGTCATGAGAAATCACCTCTCTCTGAGTGCGCAGGCAGTGTTGCGCAAGGCTCAGGTGTAGCCCTTGATTCAGGTCAATCGCTGTGCAAAATCCGCTCGCCCTCTGCATCCAGCGCGTCGAACTGGCCGCGCCACACCGCCCAGGCCAGACCGGCCAGGATCGCGAGCGCGAGCACCACGGACAAGGGAATCAGAAGAAAAAGGATGTCCATGGTCACACCGTGCGAGGAAGGGTGGCCAGACGGGCCGCGTTCAGGATCCCCAGCAAGGAGCTGGTCGCCATGCCCAGGCCCGCCAGCCAAGGTGGCATCAGACCGGCCACGGCCAGCGGCACACAGGCGGCGTTGTAGACCGCGGCCCACAGCAGGTTTTGCCAGACCACCCGGCGGGTGCGGCGTGACTGGGTGATCAAGGTGGCGACAGCGGCCAGGCGACTGCCCGGGATCACGGCATCGCTATGAGCCCGAGCCAGCGGCACACCCTCGCCCATGGCCACCGACACATGGGCACAAGCCAGCACCGGACCGTCGTTCAAGCCATCACCGACCATGAGGACGCGCCGTCCCTGCGCTTGCAAGGTCAGCACACGGGCCTGCTTGTCCTGAGGTGAGCAGCTGCCCTCCCAACACGTCATGCCCACGCGCTGGGCCAGACGGGCTACGGCCTGTGGCCGATCACCCGAGAGCAGTTGCACGTCGAGGCCCATGGCGCGCAGCTGATTGAGCGTGGCGACCGCATCGGGCCGCAGCGATTCGGACAGCTCGAAGGTGGCGATCCAGCCCGTCTCGTCGGCCAGATGCACCTGCGTCACTTGTGAAGTCTGCGCGACCTGCAAGGTGGCGACTGCTTGAGCGGACAGACCACAGAAACGGGCCGACCCCAGTCGCAGGTCGCGCCCGGCGAACGCGCCTTCCATCACGCGGCCTTTGAGACCCTGTCCGGGAATCTCGGCGACCTCATGGGCCCGAGCGCCCGGCAGGTGTGAACCGGCCGCGGCGACCAGCGAGCGCGAGACGGGGTGCAGAGACTGGCTGCCGATCGCGGCGGCTGCGGTCAGCGCCTCGTCCGCCGTGTGGCCTTCACGACAACGGATTGCAGTGAGCGTCAAGCCGTCTTGTGTGAGCGTGCCGGTCTTGTCAAAGACCACGGTATCCACGACGGCCAGCGCCTCCAAGGCCTGCAACTGGCTCACCCAGACACCACGCCGGGCGAGGGCGCCGGCGGCGGCCAGCGTCGCCGCCGGCGTGGCCAGAGACAGCGCGCAAGGGCAGGTGACGATCAACACCGCCACCGCCACCGACAAGGCATGCGCAGGCCCGGCGGGCCAGGCGATAAACGCGCCCACCGCTGCAGCGGCCAGCACGCCCCAAAGAAAAGGGCCGGCGATGCGATCGGCCAGGCGCGCCAGCTGCGGTTTGTGCAGGCGGGCGTTTTCCATCAGGTCGACCAAAGCCGCATACCGCGTATCGGCACCCAGTCGCTCGACCCGCAGGGTCAGCGTCGCGGTGAGGTTGTGGCTGCCTGCGATCACGGCGTCGCCCACGCGCCGTGCCAAGGGCTCGGACTCGCCCGTGAGCAGGGCCTCGTCCACACGGCTCTCGCCGGCCTCGATACGTCCGTCGGCCGGAAAGGCTTCACCGGCGTACACCCGGATGCAGTCGCCCACTGCGAGGCGATGCACCGGCACGCGCTGCCAGTCACCGCCGGCGTCGAGCCGATCGACGCTGGCTGGCAGGGCCCGCACCAGCGCCTCGAGCGCGCCCGCTGTGCGATCGCGCAGACGCTGCTCCAGCAAGCGCCCTGACAACAGAAAGAAGACGAACATCGTGACCGAGTCGTACCAGACCTCGCGGCCCCAGGGTCCTGCGGGATCGAAGGTGGCAGCCGTACTGGCTGCGAAGGCGATGGTCAGGCCCAGAGCCACCGGCACGTCCATGCCGATACGGCGCTGCGACAGATCACGCCAGGCGCCAGCGAAAAAGGGCCGGCATGAAAACAGCAGAACCGGCAAAGTCATCATCCAGGCGCCCCAGCGCAGGAGACGTTCGGCGTCGGGCGTGATGTCACCGGGCGCCGCCACATACAGCGGCACCGAGTACATCATGGCCTGCATCATTGCAAAGCCCGCCACCAGCCACTGCCACAGCAGCAAGCGCTGTGCGCGCGCACGCGGCGCGGCATCGAGTAGATCACCGGCGGGAACCGCCGCATAGCCCGCGGCGCTCAGGGCCGACAGCCACTGCGAGGGCTTGCAATCGGCGGCGGACCACACCACGCGCGCCGTGGCGGAGGCGCCATTGACCTGAACCGAATGCACCCCTGCGACGCGACCCAGCGCCTGTTCGACCGCCAGGGTGCAGGCGGCACAGTGCATGCCCTCGATCGACACATAGGACTCCCAGCAGCCGGGGCGCTGCGCCAGGGGGCGGCCAAAACGCGACCACTCTGCGTCCGCGTCCAGCACGGCCCAGCCCTCGGCCTGCGCGCGGGTGGGCGGCGCGGCCTGACCCAGCGGCAAGGACAGCGTGGCAGAGGAGGTCACGCGGCAAGACTAGCCGCGGCCAGGACGAGTTCGGTTGATGTGGATCAAGTCACGGCAGCCAGGGACGCCCTAGGCTTGTACACATGTACCAGCGCCTCCTGCTTGCCACCGACCACTCGACCCTGTCACGCAAGGCCGAAAAGGCGGCCATCGATCTGGCGGCGAACACAGGGGCGCACCTGGTGGCTCTGCACGTGGTGCCCGATTACCCCACCAGCTATTTCGAGGGCGCAGTCACCCTCAGCCCCGAAGAGATCGCCCGTATCGAAGCCGCCTGGACTCGCAAGGGTCAGCGCGTGATCGATGCCGTGGTCGCGGCGGCCGCCAAGGAGGGCGTGCACGCACAGGGCGTGCTGGCGCATGCCGATCAAGTCGCCCGAGCCGTCATCGCCGCTGCACGCAAGCACAAATGTGACCTGATCGTGATGGCCTCGCACGGCCGGCGCGGTCTCACGCGCGTTCTGCTCGGAAGCGAGACACAACATGTCCTGACGCACAGCACCCTCCCGGTGCTGGTACTACGGTAACCCTCACCCCCCCAGCGTTTACAACAAGGAGAACCCATGCGCATCGTCCTCGCAGCAGACGGCAGTTCATACACCAAGAAGGCACTGGCTTTTCTCATAACCCACGAGAGCCTGGCAGGCCCCGACGATGAAATCCTGGTGGTGCACGCCCAGCCCCCCCTGCCGCCGCGGGTGCGTTCTGCGGTGGGCGCGGACGTAGTCAAGTCGTACATGAACGATGAAGCCGAAAAGGTACTCGCTCCAATCCGCCGCTTCTTGGACAAGCATGACGTCAACTACCAATGCGAATGGTCGGTGGGCACAGCCCACGATCAGATCCTGCGCGCGGCCAAGAAAGCCAAGGCGCACATGATCGTGATGGGCACGCATGGCCATGGCCTGATCGGTCGAACCCTCATGGGCAGCGTCGCGCAGAAGGTGATCACCGGCGCCGACATACCGGTGATGCTGGTGAAGTAAGGATCAGCCGGGGCGCGCGAGCGACGCCGCTTCGCGCGCCAGCGCGGTGATCCGGCCCCAATCGCCGGCCGCTACCGCCGCTGCGGGCGTGAGCCAAGAGCCGCCCACACAGGCCACGTTGGGCAAAGCCAGAAATTCGCCCGCATTGGCCGCCGAGACGCCACCCGTGGGGCAAAACCTCACATCGCCAAACGGGCCGCTCCAGGCCTTGAGCATGGCCACGCCGCCGGCCTGCATCGCGGGGAAGAACTTCAGCTGCGTGTAGCCCTCTTCCTGGGCCTGCATGATCTCGCTGCCGGTAGCCACACCGGGCAGCAGCGGCAGCCCCAAGTCGCGGCAGGCGCGGCCCACAGCCACCGTGAAGCCGGGACTGACCGCAAAGCGTGCGCCGGCATCACGGGCGGCCTGGGCATCGGCGGCACTGCGCACGGTGCCCGCCCCCACCACCGCCTCGGGCACCTCGCGCGCGATGGCCTGGATGCAGGCGAGCGCCGCGGGCGTGCGCAGCGTCACCTCCAGCATGCGGATGCCACCGGCCACAAGCGCACGGGCCAGGGGCACGGCCTGCGCCACATCGTCCAGCACGATCACGGGAATGACCGGCGCATCGCGCATCACGTCCAGCGCGGTCAGAGCGCGCGGGGTTACAGCCATGTGCAGGCTCCTTCTTCGGCGGTGAGGGCGTTGCGCCGAAAGTTGGCGAAGAGGTCACGCCCTAGACCCACCTGATTCGCCGCCAGCAGGGTGGCGGGCAACGTGGCCGGCGCGCGCGATTCCCATTCGGCGGGGGCCACCAGCGCCTGCAGGGTGCCGGCGATCGCATCCAGGCGCACCCGATCGCCATCGCGCAAGCGGGCCAAGGGGCCACCGGCTGCGGCCTCGGGCGAGACATGGATAGCGGCTGGCACCTTGCCCGAGGCGCCGCTCATACGACCATCGGTGACCAATGCGATACGCCAGCCCTCGCCTTGCAGCACCGCCAGCGGCGGCGTGAGCTTGTGGAGTTCGGGCATGCCATTGGCGCGCGGCCCCTGCCAGCGCACCACACAGACCAAGCCGCCGGCACCGTTGTCGCGGCAGGCTTGCGCGAGTTCGCCAGCCGCGAAAGCCTGCAGCAGCGCCTCCTGGCTGTCGAAAACGCGCGCGGGCGCTTCGATGATGTGGCGATCCTCAGGGACTGCCGACACCTTGATCACGCTGCGCCCCAGATTGCCCGTGAGCAGCCGCACGCCGCCGCTGGCACTGAAAGGTGCAGACGCTGCGCGCACCACCTGCTCGTCGCCCGAGGGGCCGGTCACTTGCCAGCGCAATACGCCGTCTTGCAGGTGCGGGATCTGCGTGTACTCGCGCATCCCCCCCGCGCGCACCGTGACGACATCGGCATGCATCAGGCCCGCGTCCATCAACTCGCGGATGATGAAGCCGGGCCCGCCTGCCTCC
>CANHSE010000093.1 GCA_947463025.1 Comamonadaceae bacterium | reverse complement strand
TCGAGGCGGGCTATCCCACCTTCGGCATCTGCCTGGGCCACCAGATCCTGGCGCTGGCCTCGGGTGCCCAGACCTTCAAGATGAAGTTCGGCCACCACGGCGCCAACCACCCGGTCAAAGACCTGGACACCGGCCGTGTCTCGATCACCAGCCAGAACCACGGCTTCGCGGTCGACGAGAAAAGCCTGCCCGCCCACCTGCGCGCCACCCACGTGAGCCTGTTCGACGGCACGGTGCAGGGCCTGGCCCGCACCGACAAGCCGGCCTTCTGCTTCCAGGGTCACCCGGAAGCCTCGCCCGGCCCGCACGACATCGGCTACCTGTTCGACCGGTTCACCGGCCTGATGGACGCTGCCAGGAAATGAATATGAGCCCCCACGTTCACGGCTTCGCCGTTTCTCTGCCCCCCGAGGGGGCGCTCGCTCCCTTGGGGCGGCCCTGCGGGAGCTAAAGCCATGCCCAAGCGACAAGACATCAAGAGCATCCTCATCATCGGCGCCGGCCCGATCATCATCGGTCAGGCTTGCGAGTTCGACTACTCCGGCGTACAGGCCTGCAAGGCCCTGCGCGAAGAGGGCTACAAGGTCATCTTGATCAACAGCAACCCTGCGACGATCATGACCGACCCGGCCACCGCCGACGTCACCTACATCGAACCCATCACCTGGCAGACGGTCGAAAAGATCATCGCCAAGGAAAAGCCCGACGCCATCTTGCCCACCATGGGCGGCCAGACGGCGCTCAATTGCGCGCTCGATTTGTGGCGCCATGGCGTGTTGGACAAATACAAGGTCGAACTCATAGGCGCCACGCCCGAGGCCATCGACAAGGCCGAAGACCGCCAGAAGTTCAAGCAGGCCATGACCCACATCGGTCTGGGCTCGGCGCGCTCGGGCATCGCCCACTCGATGGACGAGGCCTGGACGGTGCAAAAGCAGGTGGGCTTTCCCACCGTCATTCGCCCCAGCTTCACCCTGGGGGGCACTGGTGGTGGCATCGCCTACAACGCCGAAGAATTCGAGACCATCTGCAAGCGCGGCCTGGAAGCCTCGCCCACCCACGAATTGCTGATTGAAGAATCGCTGCTTGGGTGGAAGGAATACGAGATGGAGGTCGTGCGTGACAAGGCCGACAACTGCATCATCGTCTGCTCCATCGAGAACCTCGACCCCATGGGCGTGCACACCGGCGACTCCATCACCGTCGCCCCGGCCCAGACGCTGACTGACAAGGAATACCAGATCATGCGCAACGCCTCGCTGGCGGTGCTGCGCGAGATCGGCGTGGACACCGGCGGCTCCAACGTGCAGTTCTCGGTCAATCCGAAAGACGGTCGGATGATCGTCATCGAGATGAATCCGCGCGTGTCGCGCTCCTCCGCGCTGGCCTCCAAGGCCACGGGCTTCCCGATCGCCAAGGTGGCGGCCAAGCTGGCCGTGGGCTACACGCTGGACGAACTGCGCAACGACATCACCGGCGGTGCTACGCCCGCGAGCTTCGAGCCCTCGATCGACTACGTCGTCACCAAGATCCCGCGCTTTGCGTTTGAAAAATTCCCGGCGGCCGATTCGCGCCTGACCACCCAGATGAAATCGGTGGGCGAGGTGATGGCCATGGGCCGTACCTTCCAGGAAAGCTTCCAGAAGGCGCTGCGGGGCCTGGAAGTGGGCGTCGACGGCATGAACGAGAAGACCCAAGACCGCGAGACGCTCGAGAAAGAGCTGGGTGAGCCCGGCCCCGAGCGGATCTGGTACGTGGGCGATGCCTTCGCCATGGGCCTGAGCGTGGCCGAGGTGCATGACCTGACGAAGATCGATCCGTGGTTCCTCGTTCAGATCGAGGAGATCGTCAAGCTCGAACTCGAGATGGACCAGCTCGCCGCTGCCAAGGGGGAGGGCGCCCTGGCGTCCCTCGATGCCATCACCCTGCGCATGTTGAAGCGCAAGGGCTTCTCCGACCGCCGTCTGGCCAAGCTGCTCAAAACCACCGACAAGGCCGTGCGCGAGCAGCGCAAGGCCCTGAACGTGCGCCCCGTCTACAAGCGTGTAGACACCTGCGCCGCCGAGTTCGCCACCCACACCGCCTACATGTACTCCACCTACGAGGACGAGTGCGAGGCCGCGCCCACGAACAAGAAAAAGATCATGGTGCTCGGGGGCGGTCCCAACCGCATCGGCCAGGGCATCGAGTTCGACTATTGCTGCGTCCACGCGGCCCTCGCGATGCGCGAGGACGGCTACGAGACCATCATGGTCAACTGCAACCCCGAGACGGTGTCCACCGACTACGATACCTCCGACCGCTTGTACTTCGAGCCGGTCACGCTCGAAGACGTGCTCGAGATCGTCGACAAGGAAAAGCCCGCTGGCGTGATCGTGCAGTACGGCGGCCAGACCCCGCTGAAACTCGCACTGGGCCTGGAAGCCGAGGGCGTGCCGATCATCGGCACCAGCCCCGACATGATCGACGCCGCCGAAGACCGCGAGCGTTTCCAGAAGCTGCTGCACGCGCTGGGCCTGCGCCAGCCGCCCAATGCCACGGCCCGCACCGAGGCCGAGGCGCTCGAGAAGGCCGCTGCCCTGGGCTACCCGCTGGTGGTGCGCCCCAGCTACGTGCTCGGTGGCCGCGCGATGGAGATCGTCCACGAGCAGCGTGACCTGGAGCGCTATATGCGCGAAGCGGTCAAGGTCTCCAACGACTCGCCGGTGCTGCTCGATCGCTTCCTGAACGACGCGATCGAGTGCGATGTGGATTGCCTCTCCGACGGCAGCCGCACCTTCATCGGCGGCGTGATGGAACACATCGAGCAGGCGGGCGTGCACTCGGGTGACTCCGCGTGCTCGCTGCCGCCTTACTCGCTCTCGAAGGCCACCGTCGACGAGATCAAGCGCCAGACCGCCGCCATGGCCAAGGCCCTGAACGTGGTGGGCCTGATGAACGTGCAGTTCGCCATCCAGCATGTCGATGGCCAGGATGTGATCTACGTGCTCGAGGTGAACCCGCGCGCTTCGCGCACCGTGCCTTTTGTCTCCAAGGCCACCGGCATCCAGCTGGCCAAGGTGGCCGCGCGCTGCATGGCCGGCCAGTCGCTGGCCTCGCAGGGCATCACCGATGAAGTCACGCCGCCTTACTTCAGCGTGAAGGAAGCTGTCTTCCCCTTCGTCAAGTTCCCGGGCGTGGACACCATCCTCGGCCCCGAGATGAAGTCCACCGGCGAGGTGATGGGCGTGGGCAAGACCTTCGGCGAGGCCTTCGTCAAGAGCCAGCTCGGCGCCGGCACCCGCCTGCCGCGCGCGAAGGACGCCAAGGGCCAGCCCACCGGCAAGGTGTTCCTGACCGTCAAGAACAACGACAAGCCGCGTGCGGTCGAAGTCGCCCGCAAGCTCGTCGCCCTGGGCTTCGAGCTGGTGGCCACCAAGGGGACCGCTGCGGCCATCACGGCGGCAGGTGTCGCGTGCCAGACGGTCAACAAGGTCACCGAGGGTCGCCCGCACGTGGTGGACATGATCAAGAACAACGAGATCGTGATGGTCGTGAACACCGTCGAGGAGCGCCGCAACGCCATCGCCGACTCGCGCGCGATCCGTACCTCGGCGCTGCTGGCCCGTGTGACCACCTTCACCACCATCGCGGGTGCCGAGGCGGCCGTCGAGGGCATGAAGTACCTGGACACGCTGGACGTGATCTCGGTGCAGGAGATGCACGCACAGCTGGGTTAGGCGTGTCTGTTCTTGCCGGGCTCGCCGCTCAGCTTCGGCGTAGACTGGTCGTGAGCTGGATCCCCAGAATCGACGATGCGTCGAGTTTTTGTTGGCGAGCTTCTTCGATCAGGACCGAGACCGCCTGCGCCGGGGCGTTATGGCCCCCTATGGCATCGTAAAGTTGTGTGATCAGCGATTCACTCAATCGTTCAGGAGGGCTTGGTCGAGGATAGGGCGAGTAACCCTTGTCAGGTCGTAACGGGTGCCCGACGTTGCAGCGCCTAACCCGCACGTGCGCCGAGGGGATCACCTAGAGCAAAGCATCGCATGCATCCACTCCGTTGGCCAGGAGCGATCGGGTGAGGTGCGCGAGGAAGAGTTCTCCTTCCTGAACTGCTTCTTTCGGGTCCAACCTGCCGTACATAGGCGGCAGGTAAATCTGTTCATCCGGATATTTTTTGTAAAGAGCTGCCGTCAGTTCTGCGTCTGACTCTGGTTGGAACTCGAGTGGTTTTCCCTTTCTCGGATTGTTAATCAGGTAATGACTGTTGTTGGTTAAGGACTTCACGAGGCTCTGTGCCACCTCCATCCTGCTTGTCAGTGGCGCGTCTGCGATCAGAGCCCTGAGTTCACGCCAGGCTGAAACGAATTTTGGCGCGTTCTCAAAATCCATATCCCACCGTACAGGCAACTGTTCTGCGATGTCGGTCAGTGACTGCAACTGCTCCGGATCGCTTGCTTCCCGGGTGATTAGGCCTAGGCAAAAGCTGTTATCGCCCCTTTCTTGGATCATGTTCGCAATGCAACGTGAGATGTGTGACGCTCGTTCTTGGGCTTCCGGGGTCGGCCCCGTGTCACTGCGCACGCAGGGACTCTCAGGTCGGTCGTGCTTGTTGTCTGGCGTCAGGTTGCGATCCGGGCCAGGCCCTTGCGAAGGGGTCAGGGCCACCGGCTCAACTCTCCTGGCGCTACGCGCGCGCACACACGTTGTGATGATGTCCGTCACGATCGGGATCACGGTGACGGTCGAAATAAAGATGGCTGCGGCGGCACCCACCTGCCTGATCGTGCTTTTGGATTCAGAGGCGGATTGCCAGAGGCGGGTCAGGCTAAGCTGATTAGATCCAGAGACGGAGTTCATGGGTCGTGACAGGGTTGCAGGTTGGGGCTGGCCGGCGCTGTGAAGCCGGCGCCGAAAGAGACCGTGCTGTGTGACACTTTCAGTCACGGAGTGCCGACACATCGCTGACGTGCACGGCGGCTTTTTCTGACACCTGCCTGTGGGCCGATGCACACGCAGCTCGCACGCGGGCACTTTTGCGGCCCTCGCGATACACAGCCACGGTTCGCTTTTCACTTTAAATAGGACCGTCTGTGGACCCTTTGTCTTCAACCCGTCGCCCCGCCCTTTCCGCTCTCGAGGCGGATGATGGTGCCGCGTCTGACACCAAGCACGGCCTGCCTCGAGCGACGCATGTTCGCGTGGTGACCCCGCAGTTCCTTCATTCCTCCCTGGCCGCCTTGGTCGTCTCGTATCTGGACGAGTCGTTGGATGTCAACGTGGAAGTCGTCGACTTTTTGACCGGAGGAGACCGCCTGCTTCCTTCGGACGCGCATCCCCTCGTCCATGAGGACCCTTCCAAGCTTCTGCTCCTATCCCCTGATAACCCTGCGAGCCTTGCTCTCTGCCTGGAGAAAGTCCGCCAAAACGGGCTGAACTTGAAATGGGTCCCGCAGCCCCTGCGCCGTAATCTGGAGATTTGTCGGGCGGCCGTGGGCCAGACCTCCATGGCGATCCGATATGTGGATCCCCAAGTGCCCGGTTACAGGGGCCTGTGCCTGCGAGCGGTCCGCACTCAAGGCTATTTGCTCCAGCATGTCAGTTTGCCCACGCGCACCGACGACGAGGTCTGTTCGGATGCTGTCCGAAACAACCTCAGGGCTTTGCAGTGGGTGTCCCCGCAGACGGACTTCTACCGGGACTTGTGTCTGCTGGCGATTGAACAAGACGGGATCAGCCTCAAGTATGCGGAAAGTATTCAGTCTGACGAGGGGCTTTGCGGTCGCGCGGTTCAACAAAACCCACGAGCGATCCAGTTCGTGAACGAGTCTGCGCCGTTTCTTGGCGATCTTTTCAGGCAGACTGCCGAGGGCCACCCCGGATTGATCGCGTCTTTGCCCATCGAGTTCCTGGCGCGACCGAGCATCTATCCGGTCGTTCTGCAGCAAAACATCCGCCACATGCGGCTGTTCGGACCCGACGCGCCCCATTACCGGGCGATCTGCCTGCACGCCGTCGGTATCGACGGCCTTGCTTTGCGAGACATGCCAGCGGCTTTACGCGACGACAAGGAGGTGGTCTTGAGGGCCATCAAGACCGATCCAGCCGCCTTTGCACTCGTCTCCCAGAACCTTCAGCATGACTCCGAGGTTCGCAATGCGGCTGGAAAGAGGGACTCATTCAAATCCTTCTTGCGGCGCCTCGGCTGAACGCAGACCCTGTGCGACGTGTCTGCGGGGGCGAGTTCACGCCGGATTTGCGCTTCCGGCATAATGGGGCGACCGAAGCACCGCCGACTGGCAACAGTCGGCGGTTTCCTTTTGTCCTCCAGCAAGACCTGCCATGGCCACCATCCCCATCACCGTTCGCGGCGCCGAGAAGCTCAAGGCCGAACTCCATCGCCTCAAGACCGTGGACCGGCCCGCCGTGATCACCGCCATCGCCGAGGCCCGCGCCCAGGGTGACCTGTCGGAGAACGCCGAGTACGACGCCGCCAAGGACCGCCAGGGCTTCATCGAAGGCCGTATCCAGGAAGTCGAGGGCAAGCTCTCGGCCGCCCAGGTGATCGACCCCGCCTCGGTGGATGCCGATGGCAAAGTGGTCTTCGGCGCCACCGTCGATCTCGAGGACGAGGACAGCGGCGAAAAGGTCACCTACCAGATCGTCGGCGAGGACGAGGCCGACCTCAAACTCGGCCTGATCAACGTCTCCAGCCCCATCGGCCGCGCGCTGATCGGCAAGGAGGAGGGCGACACCGCCGAGGTCCAGGCCCCGGGCGGCCTGCGCCGCTACGAGATCGTCGCCGTCCGCTACGTCTGACCGACCCCTTGAAGCCTCTGGACCGCCTCGGCCTGCTGGCGGCCGCCCTGTGGTGGGGCAGCCTCACGGCCGTGGGCGCCTGGGTCGTGCCCCTGCTGTTTGCCCACTTGCCCACGCCGGCGCTGGCCGGGGGCATGGCGGCCAAGCTGTTTTTCGCCCAGACCTGGGTGGCCCTAGGCTGCGGGGGGGTGCTTTTGATGGTGTCGCGGCCGCGGGGCGAGGCGCCGCGCATGGACTGGGCTGGCGGGGCGCTGGCCTGGCTGTTGGCGGGCCTGCTGGCCGCTTTGCTGCTGGAGTTTGGGGTGGCGCCGCGCATCGTGGCGCGCGAGAACCTAAAGCTGTGGCACGCCGTGGGCAGCGGCCTGTACCTGCTGCAATGGGCCTGTGCTGGGGCCGTGCTTTACAAGCTGGCCGGCCTCAGGTCAGCCGACCCTTCTTGACCGATTTTTGCTTGGGCTTGGCCCGTTTGACCTGGCCGCCGGGGGTGAGGCGCTGGTTGCCCAGCACGCGCAGGGTCTTGACCTCGGGCCGCTGGCCACCGCGCTTGCTGTATTTGAGGACCTTGATGTCGCGGGGGCCGGCCTTGCGGTCTTCGTCGGCCTCGGTGCGGGCCTTGGGCGGCTTGGGCCGCCACAGTACCAGCAGCTTGCCGATGTGCTGGATGGGGGCGGCGCCGAGTTGGTCGGTCAGTTGCAGGTAGATGGCGTCGCGGGCGGCGCGGTCGTCGCCGAGCACCCGCACCTTGATCAGGCCGTGGGCGTTGAGGGCGGCGTCGACTTCTTTTTGCACCGCCGGCGTGAGGCCGTCGTTGCCAATCATGACAACGGGATCGAGGTGGTGGGCGTCGGCACGATGCGCCTTGCGCTCGGCGATGGACAATTCAATAGCGGGCATGGCTCGCATTATGGCTGCGGCGCGCTAAGCGCCCCGGCAAGACGGAAACGCAATGAAGATCAAAACCAAGAGCAAAAAGGTGAACAAGGCGTGGTTGAACGACCACATCAACGATCCCTATGTGAAGCTCGCCCAGAAAGAGGGCTACCGCGCCCGCGCGGCCTACAAGCTCAAGGAAATCGATGAGGCCCTGGGCCTGATCCGCCCGGGCCATGTGGTCGTGGATTTGGGCTCCACGCCCGGTGCCTGGAGCCAGTACGTGCGCCGGCGGCTGTCCCCCGCGGGCGCGGCGGCCGGCGAGCTCAATGGCGTGATCCTGGCGCTGGACCTGCTGCCCATGGAGCCGATCGAGGGGGTGACCTTCCTGCAGGGGGATTTTCGCGAGCCGCCGGTGTTGGCCAGCCTGGAGGCGGCGCTGGCCGGGCGAATCGTCGACGTGGTGGTGTCCGATATGGCCCCCAATCTTTCGGGCATCGAATCGGCCGACGCCGCCCGCATCAGCCATCTGGTCGAACTGGCCATCGAGTTCTCCCTGGCCCACCTCAAGCCCGAGGGGGCCTTGGTCACCAAGGTCTTTCACGGCAGCGGCTACAGCCAGCTGGTGAAGTTGTTCAAGGAAACCTTTCGGGTGGTCAAACCCATCAAACCCAAGGCCTCCCGGGACAAGTCCTCCGAGACCTTTCTGGTGGGGATCGGGCCCAAGGCCCGCGCCTGAGTCTGAGCCTGGGGTACCCCTAACCCCGGGGCGGTTGTCCCTCTTTTGTGTCGCTGCTCTGCTTGAAAGGCCTAGAATGGGCTTCACATAAGCCTAGTAGCCCCTCCCGGAGTCCGAGTTGAATAATCAGTGGTTCTCGAAAATTGCCGTCTGGCTGGTGATTGCCCTCGTGCTGTTCACTGTTTTCAAGCAGTTCGACACACGCGGCGGCGCCGGTGCGAGCGTGATGGGGTATTCCGACTTCCTGGAGGAGGTCAAGAACAAGCGCATCAAGAACGCGGTGATCCAGGAAGGTCAGGGCGGCACCGAGATCGTGGCCGTCACCACCGATGACCGCCGCATCCGCACCACCGCCACCTACCTCGATCGCGGTCTGGTGGGCGACCTGATCGCCAACGGCGTGAAGTTCGACGTCAAGCCCCGCGAAGAAGGCTCCTTGATCATGACCCTCCTGGTCAGCTGGGGCCCGATGCTGCTCCTGATCGGGGTGTGGGTGTACTTCATGCGCCAGATGCAAGGCGGTGGCAAGGGCGGTGCCTTCAGCTTCGGCAAGAGCAAGGCCCGCATGCTCGACGAGAACAACAACCAGGTCACCTTTGCGGACGTCGCGGGTTGCGACGAGGCCAAAGAAGAAGTCAAGGAAGTCGTCGACTTCCTGAAAGACCCGCAGAAATTCCAGAAGCTCGGCGGACGCATTCCGCGCGGCCTGCTGCTGGTGGGCCCCCCGGGCACTGGTAAGACTTTGCTGGCCAAGGGCATCGCCGGCGAGGCCAAGGTGCCGTTTTTCAGCATCTCGGGCTCGGACTTCGTGGAGATGTTTGTCGGCGTGGGCGCGGCCCGTGTGCGCGACATGTTCGAGAACGCTAAGAAGAACGCCCCCTGCATCATCTTCATCGACGAGATCGACGCCGTCGGCCGCCAGCGTGGCGCCGGTCTGGGTGGCGGCAATGATGAACGTGAGCAGACCCTCAACCAGATGCTGGTCGAGATGGACGGCTTCGAGACCAATCTGGGCGTGATCGTCGTGGCTGCCACCAACCGCCCCGACATCCTGGACGCCGCGCTGCTGCGCCCGGGTCGTTTTGACCGCCAGGTGTATGTGCAGTTGCCCGACATCCGTGGCCGCGAGCAGATCCTGACCGTCCACATGCGCAAGATCCCGATCGGCACCGACGTCAATGCGAGCATCATCGCCCGCGGCACGCCCGGCATGTCCGGCGCGGATCTGGCCAACCTGTGCAACGAAGCCGCGCTGATGGCGGCGCGCCGCAACGCCCGCGTCGTCGAGATGCAGGACTTCGAAAAGGCCAAGGACAAGATTTTCATGGGCCCCGAGCGCAAGTCCATGGTCATGCCCGAGGAGGAGCGTCGCAACACCGCCTACCACGAGTCTGGCCACGCCCTGATCGGCAAGATGCTGCCCAAGTGCGACCCGGTGCACAAGGTCACCATCATCCCGCGTGGCCGTGCCCTGGGCGTGACGATGAGCCTGCCTGCGCAGGACCGCTACAGCTATGACCGCGACTACATGCTCAATCAAATCAGCATGCTGTTTGGCGGGCGTATCGCCGAAGAAGTGTTCATGAACCAGATGACCACCGGCGCCAGCAACGACTTCGAGCGCGCCACCAACTTGGCCCGCGACATGGTGATGAAGTACGGGATGACCGACGCTCTGGGTCCCATGGTCTACGCCGAGAACGAGGGTGAAGTGTTCCTGGGCCGCTCGGTCACCAAGACGACGAACATGAGCGAGCAGACCATGCAAAAGGTGGATGGTGAGGTCCGCCGCATCATCGACCAGCAGTACGCGCTGGCGCGCCGCCTGATCGAGGACAACCAGGACAAGATGCACGCGATGGCCAAGGCCCTGCTGGAGTGGGA